>QHXU01000091.1:0-410 GCA_003223065.1 Acidobacteriota bacterium
TGCTAAGGAGAATCAGGACGCGCTCAGTACTTCCGATGGTTTCGTACTTTACGTGGAACCACAGAATACTTCCGCCGGTAGCGCCAGATGCTGTATGCTTCTCGCGAACGGTTGCGAGATCTCCACGTGCATACGTAATCATAGATCACTGCAAGCAGCGGACGGAAAGTCCGAGTGCGTAACCGGTCGCGTCGGGCGGTATTCGCTCCGACAAGAAGCGAGATGCGACCCGGTGGCGTGCAACTCTCGTCACATGAATGGGCTAGAGCGGGCGACAGTGACAGTCGCGTGCGTAAACGCTCAAATCAACCGAACTGTCACCACTTTGTCACTATAGACGGGCGAAATTGGGTGAAGTCAGGGGAACTCAGGGGAAGCTCAAGCGTCGGCTATGTCGCTGGCCGGCAAGA
>QHXU01000091.1:426-7367 GCA_003223065.1 Acidobacteriota bacterium
ATTTAGTTCGGCATGCGAATTGGCTCAGAATCGGTTTTCGAGACCGCCCGATTCAACCACTCTCGCACCTCACCGGGGCACTTCCAAAGTAGCCGATTCCCGCCCTGCCGGCAACTCCCGGCTCAAATGACTTAACCTCTTTGAAAGGGACCTCGATTATGAAGACGCTCTTCGCGTTACTCGCCCTTGGCGCCGGTCTCCGTTGCCAACCCACTCCGCCCCGTGACAATTTGGACCTCTACTACCTCGTATTTCTCAGGCCCATCGCGGACCGGAAACCGCTCCCGAAGGCGGAAGCCGAGCGCATCCAGCAAGCCCACATGGCCAACATCAGAAAAATGGTGCAAGACCAAATCCTCGTGGCCGCCGGACCTATGGAGGCCAGCCCTTCCATCAGCGGCATCTTTTTCTTCAAAGCCGCCTCGCTCGAACAGGCTCAGAACATCGCCGCCCAGGATCCCACCGTCGCCGAAAAGCGCAACGCCGCCGATGTGCATCCCTGGTGGGGACCGAAGGGAGTTGGCGCACCATATTTTCAGTGGAAGAAAGAACATCCCGACGCGCCGGACCAGATGCGGACATTCCAATTCTGCCTGCTGCGGAAAGGTCCGGCCTGGACAGGCGATCGCACCGCGGAAAATGAACAGGCGCGCGCCGGCCACTTTGAGTTCATCGAACGGACGCACCGCGAAGGAAAGCTCGTAGCCGCAGGACCATTTGATGACGACGGCGATCTGCGTGGCCTCTACATCCTCCAGATGGCGTCGATCGAGGAAGCTCGAAAGTTGGTGGAAGAAGATCCCGCCGTGAAGACCGGGCGTTTCCGCTCCGAACTTCATAAATGGTGGTCGGCCGATCACGTATTTCCCCAATAGGCCAAAGCGGCCGAAGTTGCAATCGGAGCCGCAGTACCGCTACCCTTGTTTGAAACATGAAAGCCGCGCTGTTTGTAGCCCTCGCGATCTTCACCGTGGGCTTTGTATTCATCTGGATCGCCGCTATACGGAAAGGAAAGCAGACAGCACGGTGGATGCCGGGCTGGCTCGACACTGGAATCGGGCTCTTCACCAACTTCTTCGATACCCTCGGCATCGGGTCATTTGCCACCACCAGTTCATTTTTCAAGCTCTGGGGCCTGGTCAGAGATGAACAGATTCCGGGAACGATGAATGTCGGCCATACGCTGCCGACGGTCGTTCAGGCGTTCATCTACATCACCTTCGTTGAAGTGGACGTGATCACGCTGGTCGCGATGATAGGCGCGTCGGTGGTGGGATCATGGTTGGGCGCCGGCGTCGTTTGCCACTGGCCTCGGCGCAAGATCCAGATCGGTATGGGGTCCGCGCTGCTCGCCGCAGCGATGGTCCTCGTTCTGACCCAACTCCAGTTGGTGCCGGGCGGGGGAGACCGATTGGGCGTCACCGGTGTGAGGCTCGCGACGGCAATTGCAGGCAACGTGCTCTTGGGCGCGCTCATGCCGCTCGGAATCGGCCTGTATGCACCCTGCATGATTCTGGTCTCGTTGCTGGGTATGAATCCCAAGGCCGCCTTCCCGATCATGATGGGCTCCTGCGCATTCCTGATGCCGGTGGGGAGCGCGCAGTTCCTTCGGACAGGCAGCTACAACTTGAAGTCGGCCCTCGGGCTCGCGCTGGGCGGCATTCCCGGAGTTTTGCTGGCGGCATTTCTGGTGAAGTCGCTTCCGCTCTCGGCGGTAAAGTGGCTGGTGGTCGTCGTGGTGATTTATACGGCTACGATGATGCTGCGATCGGCCGCGATCGAGCGTTCACAAGCCGCGGCCAGGCCGGTTCCTTCGGCTGGCGATTGACTGGCCGGAGCCCGCGCTATCCAGCTACCGCATGACTCTGACCATCGCCCGGATCGCTCTTTCGCGTTGGCTTGCGTTGGATCCCGTCGGCGGCTTCCGCCACTTCCGCAGGCCCGCTGTCGTTCGGAATCGTAAAATAGAACGTCGATCCCTTCCCCGGCTCTGACTCCACCCAAATCCGCCCGCCGTGGCGTTGCACGATTCGCCTGCATGTGGCGAGACCCACGCCGCTGCCTTCGTACTCCGAATTGCTATGAAGCCGCTGGAACGTCTCGAATATCTGGTCGTGGTAGCGGGGATCAATGCCGATGCCGTTATCCCTAACTGAAAACACCCATTCGTTATTCGTATTCAACGATGCCCCGACGTGAATCTCAGGTGAGTTCTCGCCCCGGTACTTGATGGCGTTGCCGATCAGATTTTGGAACAGCCGCAACAGTTGTGCTTCATTGGCGCTGATGGTGGGTAACGAATCCAGGCTGATTCTGGCCCCAGTCTCATCAATCGCCTTCCGAAGCTGCTGAACGGCCGCTTCCACAACCGTATGAGTGTTAACCGGAACGTCGGTCGCATTTGGTTCGTGGCTGACCGCGGCGAATTCAAGGACATCCTGAATCAGCCGTTTCATCCGGTCAGAACCGTTCAAAACGAAATCCAGTAACTCAATCGATTTGGCGTTCAGCGTGTTCCGGTTGAGCGTTAGGAACAGTTCGGTGAAAGACCGGATTGTACGAAGCGGTTCCTGGAGATCATGAGCGACGGAATAGGCGAAACGTTGGAGTTCTTCGTTTGACCGGACCAATTCCTTCGATGCAAGTTCAATTCGCCGATGGCTCTCGCGAAGGGCCGCATTCGTTTTCGCGAGCGCCTTCTGCAGGAGACTGATCGAAACGCCGACTACAAGAAACACAGCTAGTAACGCTGAGTCCGCCTCGATATGGAACAACGGTTCGATGAAAAAATAATCGGCGATGACCACGCTCAGAATGGTTGCCGCCAGGCCCGGAATCAAGCCGCCATACCAGGACGAAGCAATCACCGCCAGCGTGAACGGAAGGAGATGAGCCTGGCCGTGCAGAAGCGTTTTGAGGCCAAACGCCACGCCGGACGAACCTGCCACCGATAGCAGTACGACGCCGAATCTTTTCCAGACATCCGGCCCAAGGCGATGCCGCATAACTTCCCTGTTACAATAACGCGTTTCTTTCGGTCATCGTTGCCTACCATAATCCCATGGCTGTATGCACATCCGCCAACGAAGCGTTTACAATAGCTTAGTAGTCTCGAAAAGGGGTTTCTTGCATGCTCAGAACGCTTGCGGTGTTCGTGTTGATTCTCACAATGGCGGCGGGGGTGTTCGCCCAGTCCGATGCCAACAAGGGACAGATTGCCGGCACGGTGCTCGATCCGAACCAGGCCGTCGTGCCGAATGCGAAGGTGAAGGTTCAAAACACCGGGACGGGATTGGTTCGCGAACTCTCCAGCGGCTCTGATGGAGTTTTTCGGGCCATCCTGCTCGACGCGGACACGTACGACGTCACCGTGGACGCTCCAGGATTTGCGACGAGCGTTCTGAAAGGGGTGGTGGTGAATGTCGGTACCCCCGTCGATCTTTCGGTGACGCTCCAGGTCGGCTCAACCACGCAAACCATCGAAGTTTCCGCGCCGTTGCTGAGCACGGAGATGCCGTCGCCGTCCACCGTTGTGAACCTGGGCGCGATTCGCGATTTGCCGATCAATGGCCGGCGCTTCCAGGATTTCGCCACGCTGACGCCGACGGTGTCGGTGGACCCGGAACGCGGCCAGCTCTCCTACGTCGGCCAACGAGGGATCAACTCGAATGTGATGGTGGACGGCGCCGACTACAACAACCCGTTCTTCGGCGGCATCCGCGGCGGCGAGCGCTCGAACTTCGTCCCGACTGTGCCGCAAAGCTCGATTCAGGAGTTCCAGGCGGTGGTTGCGGGCTACACGGCCGAGTATGGCCGCTCGAGCGGCGGGCTGCTGAACGTGATCACCAAGAGCGGCGCCAACGATGTCCATGGCGACGCCTTTTACCAGATCCGTCACAAGGAGACCGGCCTCGAAACGCCGTTCAAGCGCCAGGTGCTGGAAACTTTGCAGCAGTTTGGCGGCTCGGTGGGCGGTCCGGTGATACACGACAAACTATTCTGGTTCGGGGCGATCGAACGGCAGCAATCGAAGACGCCGCGTCAGATAGTCTTCGGTCCGCTGATCGGCTTCGCGGCGGACGCGACCACCAAGGAGGCATTCGATTTTTACAACGGGCTGCAAGGGGTCATTCCCAGCACCAACAATGCCACGGCACTGACGGCGCGCGGCGATTATCAGTTCCGCGGAGGAAGCCGCCTCACGCTGCGCTACAATTTCGGCGACGCGACGGCTAATAATGCGATCACCACGGGCGGGCTGCCGCCGGCGATCAGCAACCGGTCATTTGCGACCGAAGGCGCGGAGAAGGACCGCACCAACACGGGCGTGGCCCAGCTCACCAGCGTTCTCACACCCGCCATGACCAACGACCTGCGCTATTCGGAGAGCTTTGAATTGCGCCCGCGCACCTCGAATTCAACGCTGCCGTCGCTCACCAACAGTATCGGATCCTATGGAGCCCGCAACTTCCTGCCGACTACGCAGGATGACGAGCGCACCCAAATCGCCGACACCCTCTCGATGGTCCACGGCGCCCACACCTTCAAGGCGGGCGTGGATTACGACTACCTGACGACTGGCCAATTCTTCGGGTTCAACCAGTTTGGCTCGATCTCCACCAACGTGGGCTCCGTCACGCAGATTCTGGAAGATCTTTCGCTGGGCGGGCCCACCGCGAACCGTTTTGACAATCCGCTGGTGACCTACAACCGGCAAATCGGCAATCTGCTGACGCAGTTCAATATGCACCAGATCGCCTTCTTCGGCCAGGATAGCTGGCGTGTGACCCGCAAGCTCTCGATCGATCTCGGCCTGCGGTGGGAGGGACAGAAGAATCCGCAGCCCGACGCGAATAATACTGCGGTAATCAGCACCATTAAGGGGCTTCGCTTCCCGAATGGGGATACCTTCGACCCGGCCACCACGCCCAACGCCTACAACCAGGTAATGCCGCGGTTCGGATTCGCCTTCACACCCAGCGATTCGAAAAGAACAGTCATCCGGGGCCACGCCGGCATCTTCTACGCCGCGACCCCGATGATAGTGTTCGCGCCGGGCACCAACAATTTCCGCGTGCCGGCGGGAGATCTGTCCATCCTTGTCGGCGGCGCCAGTTCCAAGCTGACTGTGTACCAGGCGTTCAAGGCGGCGGGGGTCGACTTGAATACGTTCCCGCTCGACAAGCTGCCCGTTCTTACCATCGACCAGGCGACCCAGGCGGCCGCTGCCTCCAGCGGGACCACGCCCAACCCGTTCTCAGGCGCTTCGTTCGCCGGAACGGCAAACGATTTCCTTAACCCGCGCTCGATTCAGGCCGGGTTCGGAACCGAGCATTCCATCACCAATGATTGGGTGGCGGGCGTGCAGTTCAACTATGTCAACACCGTCCACCTGGAGCGCAATCGAGACTACAACCTTCCGGCGCCCACGATTCGCGCGATAGACGGGCGCGCCATCTTCAACCGCGCGAACAGGCCGCTGCCGCAGTACGGCAATATCACCATCAAGGAGAGTTCGGCGCGCTCCATGTATCGCGGCGTGACGTTTAACACCCGCTACCGAGGGAAGCGGTTCCAGGCCGGCGGCGCTTACACGCTTTCCGAAACCTTTTCGGACGACGACAATGAACGCACGGCGACCGGCTTTACCTATCAGAACTCGTTCAATCTGAAAGATGAGTACAGCTACTCGCGTCTCGATGCCCGGCACTCCACGTCCGGCTTTGGGCTGGTGAATCTGCCGTGGGGCATGACGGTGTCGCTGACCTTCCGCGCGCGCAGCGGCCTGCCTTTCGACCCGTCTGCCGGCAGCGACCTCAACGGAGACGGCAACAGCGCGCTTCCGGGCGGGGCCACGGGCACCGGCGCCTCTGACCGGCCTTACCAGTCGGTGGGCGTGCCGTTTGGACGCAACTCCTTCCGCAATCGCATGTTCAAGGATGTCGATCTGCGTTTCCTGAAGACGTTCAAGTTCGGCGAGCGGACGCGCCTTGAGTTCTCGACCGAGATGTTCAACCTGTTCAACTGGGACAACGTGGTGTATGACGGCAACAACCTGATCTATGGCCCTGGAATCAGTCCAACCACCGGCGCCGTGGTGTCGCCGAACGCGACGTTCACGCAGCTCAAACTGCCAAACGGGATCTTCGACCCAACCAACTCGCAGGTCGGGACACCGTTCCAGGCTCAGTTTGGGTTACGGCTGTTCTTCTGATCGCCCGGAGTTTCCGCTCGGGCGCTTGCGGTGCTTCGGTATCAAAACACGAACCGTGCGCTCACTTGCGCCCGCCGGGCGTTGGTCCCGTCGGGGAACCCGCCTGAGGCGTTCCCTACGCCCAGGCCGGGCGTTGGTGTCAGCTTGAGGCCGGAGGCCGTGAAAGCCTGTGTGAAAATCCCCGTGTTGCTCACGGTGTTGGTCACGTTGAAAGCTTCGAAGTTGAGATACAGCTTGAACCGCTCATTGAACGGCAGAATCTTGCTGATTCGCGCGTCGGCCCTGTAGGTCTGGTCAACGTCCAGGCTGTTTACCGGATAGAACGGCACGCGGCTGCTGCCGCCGAGACCATTTAAGGAACCATTGAATGCGGCTCCGGTGAATGGCGTTCCGGAGACAAGGATCGTCGCGGTCGCCGGGTGCGTGCTGGCCAGGGTCGCCAGAACGGATAGCTGCCAGTTATTGACAAGATATCGCGCCACCGCGCCGTCGCGATGCAAGAAGGTCGGCTGCTCGATGAAGCTGATCGCGAGCCGGTGCCGCTGGTCCAGCACGGAGCTGCCCTTCTCGGCGTTGTAGTCGCCGTTAAATACGCTGGACGGTGCGCCGCTGAAGAACAGGTTGCTGGAGCCGCCGCCCTGATTGTCATCGATCGCATGGGACCACGTATAGGCTACCGACGCGAACAGTCCTTTCGACCAGCGCTTGCGAAGCTGTAATACCAACG
>QHXU01000091.1:7423-15499 GCA_003223065.1 Acidobacteriota bacterium
GGGTATAACGCTTGTCAACGCGATTAGCAAGCAGATAGGTCGGGGTCGTGTAAGTACCCACCACGTTATTGGCCGTATCCAGAATGCCGTAGGTCACGTTCGGTCCAAGCGGCCCCACATTCAGGTCGCGAACCGCGGTCAGATGAGCGCCACGGCTCCAGATGTAGGAGGCGGTCAGTCCGATGTCTTTCGCAAGCTGGCGTTCTACCGCCAGGTCACCTTGCTCGCTGTAGGGCATGCGGAGGTTCGGCGCCGCGAACATAACCGTGTTTCCGTTTTTCGCGAGGTTGCTTGACGCAAGAATGTTCGGGAACACCGGCCCCGACGGCAGGTCGGCGGGCGCGCTCAGCGTAGCCGTCGGCTGATAGAGCCCGTTGTTCTCGATCAGATTCTGGATCAGCGCCGCCTGATAACGGGCGTGAAATATGCCGTAGCCCGCCCGGATCACTGTCTTGTCGTTCAGGCTGTACGCGACTCCAATTCGCGGACCGAAGTTCAATTTGGCCTCCGGAATTGTCCCGGTCTGCGGATAATCCGGATTGATCAGCTTGGGCTGCGGGATCGAGGTGAATTCGTAGCGCAATCCGTAATTGATCGTTAACTTCGGTGTAACGCGGAATTGATCCTGGGCGTAGAAGTCGAAATCCTTAATCGTCGTATCCACGCTCGGCAGACCGAAGGTCTGCGAATAGCTCTGCCAGGACTTTGAGCCTGCCGTGTTGCCGCTGAAATCGAGCGCGAAATTGGTCACGCTGCCGTAGGTGTAGCTGCCGAACTGGTTGAAAATCTGGTAAACGAAATCATCGCTGTTCAAAATGTCAAAGCCGAACTTCATTGTGTGCCTGCCGCGCGTCCACGTCAGGTTGTCGGCGTACTCGAAGCGCTGCTCGTTCGGCTGAACACGCGGCAGATAGTTCGCGCCGCCGCCCAGATTGGCTTGGCCGGCAACCGTGAGGCTGTATAGCCCGCCGCCGGGTACAATCAGCTTCGGATTGAAGTCATCGGCCTGGCGGTCGGTAAACCAGCCGAAGCGAAACTCATTCACCGCGTTCGGTGTTGCGATGCCGGTCCAGCTCACTCTGCCGTTTCGCACCCGCACGCTATCATCGCCGTTGCTTCCGATCGCCGCGCCGGTCGTTATTGCCGCGGCAGTCTGGATTCCGCTTGGCGATCGGAAGTGAAGGATGTTGAAGCTCGCGCTCACCGAGTTGCGCTCTGACGGCCGCCAGTCCGCCTTTCCGAAGCCCAATTCCTGATTCGCCTGGCGGGGGATCAGGGCAAAGTAGCGCGGCAGGATAGCGTCTATGGCGGCGCATTGCGCGGGTGTCGCAGGCGTGCTGCAGCCGATGAAGTGACCCGAAGTATCGATCGTTCCTGGCTTGACGATGCTGGAACTGAGCGGAAAGTCCCTGCGCGTGATGTCGAAGTTGAAAAAGTAGAACAGCTTGTTTTTGATAAGCGGGCCGCCCACGCTCACCCCCGCCTGGTGCCTTATTTCGGGCGGGTTGAACGCCGCATAACGGTCCCGCGCGTTCAGCGTCCGGTTGCGGAAAAACCAGTACATGGTCCCGTGCAGGCCGTTGCTGCCGCTCTGGGTCACAGTGTTGATCACTCCGCCCACGGCGCGCCCGTATTCAGCCGAATAATCCGACGACAACACCTGGAACTCCTGAACCGCGTCCTGCGAGATCTGGGAGGCGATGCGCGTCCGTCCCGCGTTTTCGTTGTAGTACTGCTCGGTCGCATCGTTGCCGTCCTGGAGAAAGGAGTTGCCGCCTGCCACGCCACGGAAACTAAGCAGACCGAACGTCCCGTCGTTGGTCACGCCCGGTGCGGCCAGCGCGAACGAGTCGACGCGCCTCCCGTTGATCGGCAGATCCCGAATCTGCTGCGACTCGATCACCTGCGAGACGTCCGTCTTGGTGTTTTCGACAATCGGCGCCGCTGAGAATACCTCTACCTGTGTAGTAGTGCTCCCAAGCGTCAACGTGACACTGAGGTCGATGTTCTGGCCCACCAGGATTTCGATCTCATTACGCTCGAATGGGGTGAACCCCCGGGCATTCACCGTGACCCGATAGCCCTGCGACGGTACGAGTGCTGGAACTGTAAATAGCCCGGCGGCGTTGGTTTCAAGGGTCCGCCGGACGCCTTTGGCTTCGTTTTCGACCACGACGTTGGCATTGGGCACCACCGCCCCGGAGGGATCGCGCACAACGCCGGACATCCCTCCCATGCCGGCCAGGGTCTGCGCCAGGACGGCGCCCGATCCGGCGAGAAAGAGAAAAATCAACCCCAAGCGAGCGTGTTTCATCCAAAGAACCTCGTTCGGAGCATGATAGCAAAAGTAGTCCGTTACAATCGAACCAGTGACACACCCATTCAGGTTGGATGGCCGTATCGCGCTGATCACGGGAGGCTCGAGCGGCATCGGTGAAGCAACCGCTCGGGCTTTCACACGCGCCGGAGCGGCGGTTATCATCATGAGCATCGAACCCGCGCGCGCCCAGGCAGTCGCGGGCGAGCTCGCGAACTCGCGCGTCATCCTTTGCGACATCACCGATGAAGCCGCGGTCGCCGAAGCGTTCCGCGGCATTGGACGCCTGGACATCCTGGTGAACAACGCCGGGATCGGCCTGGTGGGAAACGTCGAAGAGACCTCGCTTGGGGATTTTCAACGTCTGTTCCGTGTAAATGTCGAAGGAATGTTCCTGGTGACACGTGCCGCGCTTCCGTTAATCAAGGCCTCGCACGGTTCGATCATAAATATCGGCTCGGTAGCGGGCATGATCGGCGTGAGGCGGCGTTTCGCCTACTGTGCTACCAAAGGTGCCGTTATTGCCTTAACCAAGCAACTGGCCGTCGACTACCCGGCGGAGTTCCGCGTTAACTGCATTTGTCCTGGTACTATCGATACCCCCTTCGTTGAAGGCTTCCTGGAGAAGTACCACAAGCATGAAAAGGACAAAGTGCGCCAGGAACTCAAGCAACGTCAGCCGGTTGGACGGCTCGGCCGGCCTGAAGAGGTCGCCGCTCTGGCCTTGTATCTGGCATCGGAGGAATCCGCATTCATGAATGGTGCCGCCTTGCCGATAGATGGAGGGTGGAGCGCAGCGTAACGTCGAAAAGCTTGACTCGGAAGCACTTTATGCCTCAAAATGTAAAAGATTCCGATTCTTCGGAGAATGTTATAGATAGAGGGGAAAAGGCTTGCCTTTGAAACATAGGCAGTGTGTCCTGTTTCGTTTCTTCCTGATCGCTTTTGCGTTCGTTTGGGGCGCTAGTTCACTGCTGGCGGTGGCGCCGCGAGCGAAGAAAAGATACTCGAGTAAGCGCATTGTTACTAAGAACTTAGCAATGTCCGTCGCTTCCACGCGGACCCCTCGCGCAGTTTCGCGAACGCGCGCTAAGAGAATTCTGAGTGGGCCATGGCGGGTGCCTAACTACGCCGTTTCGACAGAAGGCGACAACGTTGACGGCGAAGATCTCGCCGTGCGGCGTGCCGCGGTTGACGCGCTAGGGCCGCTCAATGGATCCGTCGTGGTCACTGATCCGGGCACGGGGCGAATCCTCACCATCGTCAATCAGAGGCTCGCTTTTCAGAGCGGATATCAGCCGTGCTCGACGATCAAAGTTCCGGTCGCGCTGGCCGCGCTGAGCGAGAGCATCGTCGAGCGTGAAACGCTGATCCGCGTGTATGGGCGCACGACCTTCGATCTGACACACGCCTTGGCACGATCCAACAACCAGTACTTCGCCAGCCTCGGGCAGAAGCTCGGCTTCGAGCGCGTGAGCTACTATGTGAAGCTGTTCGGATTGGGCGAGAAGGCGAGCCTTGATATCGAAGAAGAACAGCCGGGTCTGCTTCCGCCTGCTCCTCCCAGGAACGGCGGCGTCGGCATGATGACGAGTTTCGGTGAAGGGATTTCTTTGACGCCGCTCGAACTCGCCGCCTTGATGGGCGCGGTGGCCAACGGTGGCACCCTCTATTACCTGCAGTATCCGAAGAGCCAGCAGGAGGGCCAGACGCTGGTTCCGCGCGTGAAGCGGCGGCTGGATATCGAACAGTGGATCCCGGAGATCAAGCCGGGCATGATGGGCGCGGTCGAGTATGGCACGGCGCGGCGCGCGGGTTTCGATCCGAATGAGCCAATCTACGGTAAGACCGGCACCTGCACGGACGGCCGTTCCCCTACGCACCTGGGCTGGTTTGGTTCCTTCGGAGAGATCGGGAAGAACAAGATTGTCGTGGTCGTGCTGCTTACGGGCGGGCACCTGATGAGTGGTCCAGCGGCTTCCGGCGTCGCCGGCCAGGTGTATAAGAACCTTGGTGCGCGGAATTACTTCGCCCAGGAACGCGCGACATCGCCGCTAGCGTTGATCGCACAGTAAACACCTAAAGTCGCACAACGAAACACGGCGCCACCGTTCCGAGAGCTGCTTAGCGGATGCTTGTCAGGAGTGTGAATGCTCCATAGCCGGCAAGCGATCCGAGGCCGGCCCCGACAACCACATCGCTCAAGAAGTGCATGCCGAGTACGATACGCGAAAGTCCCACGCTCAAGGCACAGAATAGAAGCGCGGCGAATACCGGGGGGTAAAACAGACCCAACGAGACCGCAACCGCAAAAGCGGTGATAGTGTGGCCCGAAGGGAACGAGAAACGGTCCGGGGGGAGAAGCTCGGACCAACAGTGCGGCTCGATCTCGCAAGGCCGCTTCCGGGCCACGATTCTCTTGAGCGTTTCGAAGATCACGATTCCGGTGGCTGCGGCGAGACTCGCAGCGAGCAGCGCGGCGTAGCAGTCGGAACCCCGCGAGGCGAGGACGACGATTCCGCAAAACATCCACAACCATCCGTCTCCACCGCGAGTGGCCATCACCATCCACCAACGGATCCATCGTGGCGGCCGCCAGCGGTTCACTCGCCGCATCAGCCGGTAATCCGGCGCAACCAGGTGCGCGATTGTATTCGAAAACGCTGTCATGCCGCCTCCGCCCGCCATCCGGGTGACGCAGCGACGCATCTCAGCCGGCGCGCCCAGTACCGGGCGAACGCCCGTTCCTGACCCACGTTTATCAAAGTCACTAGTGGAACGGCGAGAAGTAGTGGCATCAGGCTCAGTCTCCAAAGCCGCTCGCGGATCGAGCAGCATGCGATCTCGAGAACCGCACGGGTTAGTTTCGAGAATCGGCCGGACTCGCCGTGCACGATACCGCGGGCGTGCCGCAAGCCCCACAGGAACTCGCCACGGTCGCGCGCTCCGCGGACTTCCGTATAGGTGCTGCCAAGCGAGAAGGTCGTATGTGCATCGCTGCCTCCGACCTCTGCTTTTCCGAGGCGTCTTGCGAATTCGGCCGCGGATTGATTCGAGGACGCCGGCATTTGGCCATTCCGCGTCTCCATAGCCGGGACGTAGCGCTCGAACAGAACAAAGTCGTGGTCGCTCCTCGACCCGGTCAGGCACGAAAAGGCGTGATTGATGCTGAACAACAGCTGGCGTTCACGCAGATACGCGACCAGCGCATGGAAATCCGTCCGTCGCCGCTGCAGTTCTGTGTGGTCTCGCTCTTCGATATCATAGACGCCCATGTGGAAGCGGGTCCCGCTCGGCATTACGCCGGATACCTCTTCGCTCAGAAAAAAGTCCGGGTAACGGCGCAGCGATTCGGCTGCGTCGATCGAATCGTGATCCGTGATGGTAACCAGGTGCATCCCGCGGCGCTTGAGCGTGTCATAAACCTCCAGCGGATCGCTGTAACTCTCGCGGCAGATCCGTCGCAGCACGGGAACCGTACACATTCCTGAATGAGTGGTATGCACGTGCAAATCGCAACGCATACCTACTCTTAGCGCGCAAACAGTTACAGTTGGATGTTTTTATTAAGAAACATGCGTTAGAAAGAATGTTTTGCCAGGGCTGCCACTGCCGTTCGCAGGGTCTTAGAGAGCCATCACCGTGGAAAGCGCTGCTTGATCTTCGAAACGAGCTGGCGCGCGCGACGCACTGTATTAGCGAGGGGACCCGCGATTCCGCCCGGCAGGTTGACCAGGAGCATGAAGGGCCAACGCAGACTCAAATTTTCCCGGCCACTCATTTCCGCCCGGGCTTGGCGTGTGTTTCCTTTAACGATCAGTCCTTCGATCTTTCGAAGCTGCCATTTGGCGACCGTTCGCCGGTAAAGCTCGCCATGCTTGCTCATGAAGGCACTGTCCGCCCCCCAAACTCTGTGCAGGACCTGCAGGGCTGACAATGCCTGAGTCAGGATGTCCGCATTCGTCAACCGCGTACCATGATGGCCGTAATTTACCGCTGTCTCACAATCGAGATACGCCGCAAAGCCCTTCTTCGCCAGCAGTCCGCAAAACACCCAGTCCTCATAAATGGGAAGATCTTCCGCGAAGTGCAAAGCGTCCCCAGCCTCTTTGCGTCGCACGACCAGGGTAAGCGTGGAGAAATACCAATCGGCCATTTCCCAACAAGAGAGATCGCCTACATGGAAATTGAAATCGCTAAACCCAGCCGGAAGCCGGGCGCTACTGGAAAAACGGAGTCCCGGGCCTAGTGCCTGGTCCCAACTGGTTACACCGCGGCGCCATGAATCGAGCATTCGATGGATTTGTTTGCCATGGGTGTCGCTCATGAAGTTGCTGAACGAGAACAGAATGTCGGGATGCACTTCCATCAACCTACGTTGGAGTTCGAGTTGTCCGGGCAGCCACTCATCGTCCGAGTCCAGAAAGGCGATCAACTCATTCCTGGCTTCTCGTATCCCCCGGTTGCGCGCCGCTCCTGCGCCCCGGTGCTCCACCACCAGGTAACGGATACGATCGCGATAGGGTGCGATGACTTGCTCGGTTTGGTCCACCGAGCCGTCATCGATCACGATCACTTCGTCTCCAGGACGAATCGCTGCCAGGGCCGAAGAAATGGCCCGGCAGACCACGTGCGCCCGGTTATAGGTTGCGATGATAACGGAGGCACGCAAATTCTGCATTTTCAGCCAGCGCGGCCGGTACTATGACGGCTAGGACAATGGTGAACAATTTCGCGAAATTGCCCGCGTTTGTATAGTCGAATCCGGGCGCGAACGCCTTGCGCACACGTGTTCATCGCCTCATTATGGGGCAAGGGCCCGGCGAGTACACGGGTATCTTTCGGTTAGTATCTTCAAGAAACTAGCAAAGCCGCTCACGCAGACCGTGCTTTACATGAAGGTACAATCGAGAGTTAGATTCAGGCAGCGAGCTTTCCAAGGAGGACTGTGATGCCACATGCACGTCGAGTGAGATTCACGCCGGTCGGAACCATCGCCGCGATCATCGCGTCGTCTGGATGGCTTGCGTTCGCTCAACCCAATTCCGAGCCCAATTCCCAACCCAATCCGTATCGTACCGTCGAGAACTGGTTCAAGCTCCCCGAGGGAAGGACGTGGGGATCGACGAGCGCGGTGGATGTCGATTATCGCAACGGTCACATATGGGTTGGTGAGAGATGTGGCGCAAACTCCTGCGCCGGTTCCAGCCTCACTTCGATCCTTCAATTCGATCAGTCAGGCAAGCTCCTGAATAGCTTTGGCGCGGGTATGTTCATTTTTCCGCACGGTATCTGTGTGGACAAGGAAGGAAACGTTTGGATCACCGACGGACAAGGAAGAGAAGGCAAGGGTCACCAGGTTTTCAAGTTCAGCCCGGATGGAAAGGTCTTGATGACGCTCGGCAAGGCGGGAGTCGCCGGTGATGGCCCGGACACCTTTAATCAGCCATCCGATGTCGCGATTGCTCCGAATGGCGACATCTTCGTTGCGGACGGACATGGCGGGAATACGAATGCTCGCATTGTGAAGTTCTCCAAAGACGGGACGTTCATCAAGACGTGGGGGAAGAAAGGCACCGCGCCGGGCGAGTTTGATACGCCCCACGCCCTCGCCTTCGACTCCAGAGGACGGCTGTTTGTGGGCGACCGCGGGAACAATCGGATCCAGATCTTCGACCAGGACGGAAAATTGCTCGAACAGTGGACGCAATTCAGCCGTCCCAGCGGGCTTTTCATCGATAAGAACGACGTCCTTTATG
>QHXU01000091.1:15511-36371 GCA_003223065.1 Acidobacteriota bacterium
TTTATGTCGCCGACTCCGAATCGAATGCGAAGCGGCACCCCGGATGGAAGAGGGGCATCCGAATCGGGAGTGCAAAAGACGGCTCGGTCACCGCGTTTATTCCAGATCCCGAATCTGACCCGGACCGTTCCGCGACCAGCGCGGCGGAAGGCGTTGCTTCGGACGCGATGGGCAACGTTTACGGCGCGGAAGTCGGCCCGAAGGGGCTGAAGAAATATGTCAAGAAGTGATCATCCGGATAGCAGGGATTCCGCGAGCCTCAAATCCAGACTATAATCTCGTTGGAATGGTTGATCGCAAGAGGCCGTCCAGTAGAAAACTCCGGCCCATTGTGGACGTCAAGGGACACATTACCCACTGGCGATGTTCTGCGTGTTTTTGGACAGCGCCCATCCGTGCTGAGTTCACCGGTATGGCCCCTTCACCAGCAGTGTTGCAGGCTTTCGCGCAGCACAATTGTCAAAGTCATAATCTGGAATCCAAGCGGGCAGGGTAGGCTCGGCGAAGCACGGAAATCACTGGGACAGCTTTAAAACGGCTCCGCCCTTAATGACTCCGCGAACCTTATCGATCGCGACCTGAATGTCCGCCAATGGATCCCCGTCCACTGCAACCAAGTCCGCATAGTGGCCCGTTGTCGCCCATCCCAAATCCTGCTTCGCGCCGAGCAGGTCAGCGGCGTTCGTGGTCGCCGTCTTGAGCGCCTGTTCCGGCGTCATACCGATTTTCACGAACCAAGCCAACTCCCGTGTGTTTTGCCCGAACATCGTATACACCGCATCCGAGCCCATCGCGAACTTCACGCCCGCTTTGAAAGCGCGCCGCGCTGTTTCGAGGTTCCGTGCGATGTACGCGTTGAGTCCCTGGATGGAACCCGGCCGGAACTGGAATTCGGCGGCTGCGTCCGCGTAATAGCGATTGTGGTCGATGGTAGGCACGTAATAAGTGCCGCGCCTCGCCATCTCGGCGAGCGTGGCGTCGTCTATGTCCACGGCGTGCTCGAGCGAGTCCGCTCCGGCGCGCACCGCGTCACGCGCGCCCTCCGGACCGTACGAGTGGATCGCGATTCTTTTGCCCATCGTATGCGAGACCTCCACGGCTGCTTTCATCTCCTCGTAGGTGAAGGTCTGCTGCGTTCCGACATTTTCAAAACCGCCGATGGAGCCGTACATCTTGATCACATCGGCGCCCGCCGCGATCTGCCGGCGGACGGCTTGCATCACCTCGTCGGGCGAGTCGGCCGTTCCGGGGCTGGAGACGGGCCCGGCGCCGGGGCGGAATCCGCGCGTGGTCGAGAGCCCGTAACCACAGACGAACATCCTTGGCCCGGTCATCGCGCCCAGGTTGATCAGGTCGCGCATCGCGATGTCAGTGTAGTCAGTCGATCCCAGATCGCGGACCGAAGTCACGCCGGCTTGAAGCGTTTTCTTCGCGTTCTCCTGCGCGAGGAAGACCGTTACGGCCGGCATGCGGGCCTGCCCGCGAGGCAGTGTGCCAGGCGCGCGATCCCAGTAATACGTCATGTGGGTGTGGACGTCGATCAGACCCGGCAGGCCGTAGTAGCGCGACCAATCGACGACCTCGGCCCCGGCGGGCGGCTGGGGATTCCCACCGAGGACGCTCCGGATGCGACCGCGATCGATCACGACCAGCGCTCCATCCACGACTTTCTCTCCGTCCCATAACTTGGCGAAGCGGACAGCGGTGATCTTGTGATCCTCCCCGTCCAACGCGCACGCGAAAAGAAGGAGCGCAACGGTGAGCTGATTCCTCATGATTTCGATCGAGTCTCTCCACTGAGACTCGCGCACGCCAGGCGCGGGCTCAGGCCGCTCCACGACCTCCGGCCCGCCCCATCGGTGCTGCCACGCCGAGTTGCTGCAGCATGCCCAGCGTATCCCATACGACCCAACTCTCAACGATCTTGCCGGCGGAGATCCGGTGAATCCAGATGCCGTCCACCGACACATGCTTGTTCGTCGGTGCGATCCCCATCAGGTCCGCGCTGTGCGTGCCGATGCCGGTCCAACGCGTCACTACAGTATCGCCCGCCTCAATTATCTGGTGAACCGCCCAATGCGCATCCGGAAACGAGCGTTGATAAAGACCGATCAAGTCCTTCATCCCCTGCGGCCCGGTGCCGACCCACGGACTTGAAGGATCGTGATGGACGTGATGAGCTGCGAAAAGCTGATCCGCCAACCCCAGTTGCCGCTTATTGCACACTTGGTCAAAGAAGTGCTGTACGAGCGCTTTGTTCTCCGCAGACATGTTAAGACGCCTCCTTGTGTCAGAATTGTAAATCTTCGCCGTTTCCGATTGTAAACCCTTGGTTGTTCTCTCCGGGCGCGTTGAACGGCGGAAGCCTGCCGGCCATGTATTACTAGATCTCGCAGGGAGATAGGACTATGCCTAGCCCGTCTATCTCGTTGAAATTACAGAACTATTACAAACAAACAGTCCGAATCCCTGATAGCGTGGGAGTGTAGGACCGCAGTCAGTACCCCCGGAGGCAAATTGACCACCGACTTTAGCGACATGTACGACCGCGAATCGATGAACTGGACCACCACCGTCGTCCTGGTGCTTCTGCACGTTGGCGCCGTCGCTGCGCTCTTTATGTTCAGTTGGCAGGCCCTCGCCGTCTCGGCTTTCCTTTATTGGATTGCCGTGGGGTTGGGCATCAGCATGGGTTATCATCGCCTGCACACGCACCGTTCATACAAGGTGCCTGTGGGGCTCGAATATTTCTTGGCGGTGTGCGGAACTCTGACGCTCGAAGGCGGGCCGATTTTCTGGGTCGCGACCCATCGGATCCACCATCAGAAGGCGGACCGGCCCGGCGATCCCCACTCGCCGCGCGATGGCGGCTGGTGGGCTCACATCGGCTGGATTCTTTTCGGTGAGACGAAGCACAACAACACGCGGCTGATGTCGAAGTACGCGCCCGACCTGGCGAAGGATCGTTTCTACATCTGGCTGAACAATTATCACTGGCTTCCGATCCTGGTGTTAGGAATCGTGCTGTTCGCCTTTGGAGGCCTTCCCATGCTGCTGTGGGGCACCTGCCTCCGTGTGGTGGTCGGTCTGCATGCCACTTGGCTGGTCAACTCCGCGACGCATATGTGGGGCCGCCGCCGGTTCGCCACCCGCGATGACTCCCGCAACAACTGGTGGGTAGCGCTATTGACTTTCGGTGAGGGCTGGCACAATAACCATCACGCGCATCCCACTTCAGCGCGGCATGGCCTCACGTGGTACGAGTTCGACCACTCCTGGATTCTGATCAATATTCTAAAGTTTTTCAGGATCGCGAAATTCGTCCGCGTGGCGAAGGTTACGAGCGCGCTGGCCGAGCGCGAAGCTGCATAAAGTTCCTCTTTCGCATTAAGCTGGAGGCATGGTGGTCGCCGGCCGGCGAAAGTCCATCGCGGTTTTCATCACGCTTGGCGCGTGCCTGATTCTGGTCTGCATCCTGCTCTACGTCGGCTGGGTTCTGCTCGACTGGCGCAACGGGATGCTGCTTTTCCTGGGCCTCCTGCTTTTGACCCTCATCATCAGCGGAGTGGTGATCAATACGATCTTCCTGGTCCGGGAAATCCGGCGCAATGAACAGAAGGACGCCTTCATCAACGCCGTCACGCACGAGTTGAAGACTCCGGTCGCCTCCATCCGGCTCTATCTCGAGACGTTGCTGACGCGCCCCCTCGACGAAGCGAAACGAAACGAGTTCTACCGCACTATGCTGGAGGACAACGATCGTCTTCTGGCGACCATCGAGCAGGTGTTGCGGACGGGGCGCCTAGGTCCTTCGCGGCCCAAGCTCAATCTTTCGCGAATCGATCTCAGCGCCGTCGTGGAGACGTGCCTGGCGCGTGCCCGAACCGTCTATCACATTCCGCCCGAATCGCTGAAATATCAACCGGGACAGCCGGTCACGATTCTTGGCGATCCGGATGAAGTGCACGCAGCGGTTTCGAACCTCATCGACAACGCCGTAAAGTATTCCGGAAGAGAGGTCAAGGTAACGGTCGAGACCGCCAGCGTCGACGGAAAATACGTAACAGTGCGCGTGAAAGATGAAGGCGCGGGCATCGCCAAAACTGAGCTGAAGCAGATTTTTAAGCGCTTTTACCGTGCTCCGGGACCGCTCGCGACCCGCGTGAAAGGAACCGGTCTGGGCCTCTTCATCGTCCGTTCCGTGGCGAAGCGCCACGGCGGCCGCGCCTGGGCTGAAAGCGAGGGTCCGGGACGCGGGAGTACGTTCGTGCTGCAACTTCCGATCGTCCAATGAGACGGGTTCTGGTGGTCGAAGACGAGCAGCATCTCGCCGATGGGCTGCGTTTCAACCTGGAAGCTGAAGGCTATCAGGTGGAATTAGTGGATACGGGGGAAGCAGCGCTAGAACTGTTAGCCGCGGAGACTCCGTCATTCGATGTCGTGGTTTTGGACGTGATGTTGCCCGGCAAGGACGGGTTTAAGGTAATGTCCGAGATGCGGCGGGCCGGGCAGTTCATCCCAACCCTCATGCTGACCGCGCGCGGCCGTCCGGAAGATGTCTTGGAAGGCTTCGCCGCAGGCGCGGACGACTACCTCACAAAGCCGTTCGATCTGGCGATTCTGATCGCCCGCATCGGCGGCCTTCTGCGCCGCCGCGAGTGGCTGCGCGCGTCAGTTGACAGCGCGCCGGGAAACGCCGCCGCCAAGGCCGAAGCTAAGGATAGCTTCACGTTCGGCGACAAGTCGGTCGACTTCGACCTGCTGAAGCTCCGCGTGCGCCAGGAAACCTTTCCGCTCACGTTGATGGAAGCGAACGTCCTGCGCTACCTGATCCAGCACGAGGGCAAACCGGTATCCCGAAAAAAAATGCTCGAGGAAGTGTGGGGCCTGCACGAAGACACCGACACGCGCGCCATTGATAATTTCATCGTGCGGTTAAGGCGTTATATTGAGGACGACGCCTCACGGCCGCGTCATCTGCTCACGGTTCGCGGAGTGGGATACCGGTTCGTGGCGTCTCCGCAGGAGGCCAGCTAGGCGGGCATATGGCTGCGCCCATCATTCATTTCGACCTCGATTCACCGTATGAACTCGCGAAGGAGCAGATCCGCTTCTACCGCGAAAACGGATTCGTGAGATTGAAGAAGGTCCTGCCGGCGGAAGTGCTGGAACATTATCGCAACGAGATCTCGGCAAAGGTTCAGGAGCTGAACACCGAACGCCTGCCGCTCGAGCAACGAAGCGTCTACGGCCGCGCGTTCCTGCAGGTGACGAATCTGTGGACCAAGAGCGAGATCGTGAAGGAGTTCGTGACGGGCAAGCGCCTGGCCCGCATCGCGGCGGAACTGATGGGCTGCCGCGGTGTCCGCCTCTATCACGATCAAGCTCTTTACAAGGAGCCGGGTGGCGGATTCACTCCCTGGCACGCTGACCAATACTACTGGCCGGTGAATACGGACAACATCGTGACCGCCTGGATTCCGCTACAGGACACGCCGGTCGAGATGGGAACGCCCGCTTTCAGCCCGGGGAGCTTCCGGATCCAGGAGGGCCGGGACCTGGAGATCGGCGAGGACAGCGAGACTCGCCTTCAAACCACGCTCAAAGAGTACGGCGTCGACGAAGGCCCGTTCGCCCTCGGCGACGTCAGCTTTCACTCCGGTTGGACCTTTCATCGCGCCGGGCCCAACCAGACCGTGCGGCCGCGCGAAGCGATGACGATCATCTACATGGATCTGGACGCTCGCCTCATTCAGCCCAAGAACAAACATCAGGAGGCCGACCGGCAAGCGTGGTGCCCGGGCGTAGGCATCGGCCAGATCATCGACTCGCCGCTGAATCTAGTCCTTTACAGCCGATAAATCCGCTTATTCGGGATCACATGAGAATCAAAAGCATCTTTTGTTCAATCCTCGTTGGCGTGAGCCTGTGCGCCCCGCGCGCCGCGGCCGATACATATCCACGGCAGCCCGGAATCGATGCGCAGCACTATATCTTCCGCCTGACTCTTAGCGACGATTCCGACGAAATCGCCGGCGAGGCAACTATCGATCTCCGGTTCGTCAAAGACGGCGTGACTGAGTTTGCGCTCGACCTCGCCTCTGCAGCGGGCGGCAAGGGCATGACCGTTTCGGAGGTGACGTCGGGAGACGCCACGTTGCGATATGTGCATCAGTCAGATCGCCTGGTGATCACGCTTCCGTCGGCGCCGAAAGCCCAGGAGCGCCGGCAGTTCATGGTGCGATATCACGGCATTCCGGCGAGCGGCTTTCGCATCGGACCGAATAAATATGGCGAACGGACGTTTTTCAGCATGAACTGGCCCGACCTTGCCCGGCAATGGCTGCCGATGATCGATCACCCCTATGACAAGGCGACCAGCGAATTCATCGTCACTGCTCCCGTGAAATATCAGGTGATCGCGAACGGCCTGCTTCAGGAGGAAACGGATCTGGGTGAGGGCCGGCGCCTCACGCATTGGAAACAATCCGTGCCGATCGCGTCCTGGTTGAACGCTGTAGGCGTTGCGCAGTTCTCGGCGCGAAGCTTCGGCATGGCGAAAGACATCCCGCTCCAGACCTGGGTCTTTCATCAGGATCGCGACGCAGGGATCGTGACGTTCGACAAGCCAGCGCGGGAAGCAATCGAGTTTTACAGCGATCACGTCGGCCCGTATCCGTACGAGAAGCTCGCCAACGTGGAAGTTGCGGGCCTGAACGGCGGCACCGAGCATGCGAGCGCGATTTTCTACGGCGAGAGATCGGTCGGGAACCGCCCGGCCACGGGCCTGGTGGCGCATGAAATCGCGCACCAGTGGTTCGGCGATTCCGTCACCGAAAAGGACTGGGATGACGTGTGGCTGAGCGAGGGTTTCGCCACATACTTTGCGCTGCTCTGCACCGAAAACTACGAAGGGCGCGATGCGTTCGTGGCTGGGCTGAAGAGGAGCCGCGACTCGGTTTTTGACCTCGAGAAGAAGAGCCCCGGCGTCCCCGTGATCCACCAAAACCTCTCGGACATGAAGAAAGTGCTTAACCAGATCATTTATCAGAAAGGCGGGTGGACTCTCCACATGCTCCGGGGGCAAATCGGAACCGGCAAGTTCTGGGCCGGCATCCGTGATTACTATCATCGCTACCGCGACGCAAATGCTTCGACAGAAGATTTTCGGCGGGTGATGGAAGAGAACGCGGGCGCTGATCTCGCCTGGTTCTTCGCTCAATGGTTGAACCGTCCGGGGTCGCCCGTGATCGAAGGCGGATGGCGGTACGATCCTTCAACCCGGCGGATCGAGATCGACCTGGCTCAGCTCGAGCCGGGCGACCCGTACCGTTTGCCGTTCGAGATCGGCATCGCCGTGGACGGCGCTCCACAGATGCGGATCGAAAAGATCGAGATGACAAAGAAGCAGCAACGGTTCGAAATCGCGGCCGGCAAAGAGCCTTCGTCGGTTGTGCTCGATCCGAACACTTGGGTGCTGATGCAAGCTCGCTTCAGCAAACGGTGACCCGGGTTACAGGCGCCGGACACTCTCGATCCATGGCTCGTACCGAATCCCGAAGCAGAGCGTCACCGCATAGCGCGGCGTGTCGCGGTTCTGCTCGAACTTCAGCGGCCGGAAGATATCGGTAAACGGCGGCGGCACGTGTATGCTGTCCGGCACCAGCTCTGATATATAGGCTTGCCAGGACCTGCGATCTTGCGATATCCCCGGCGAAAGCCGCAAAACTCCCCTAACGATAATATGCTTCGCCGCGTCGGGATACTTGCGGCGCAGCGATTCCGGATTGCGGGCCACATCTACGCTAATGAGCCGCGTACGGGGCAGGCTGACGCGCATATTGGGCGCGACGGCATCCTGCTTCTTCATGTACTCATCCCGCCATTTTTGCCAGGACTCCCCTCCGATTTCCAATGCCACAAAGATCGGGCGCGGCAACGGAATCCGCCATTCGACTGATTGCGGCGGCAGGGGTGGCAGGTTGATTCCTGCCTCCTTGAGCCTTTCTTCGGAGAGCCAGTTCGATTGGTAGGGCCAAGACCCCTGGGTCCATTCGAACCGCAATGAAATGCCGGAATTGTCGGTGCCGGCGTAGTTTTGGCCGAGCTCAAACTCGGTCAGCTCGATCCTTTCGACGACCCGCGACCGATTATATGCGACGCCCGCCAGAACCACAATGTTCGCTGCCACTACTAACGCTACTGCTGCCGGCAATCCGCGCTTCACGATGCCTCCATTCGTGCCCTGAGTTTCCGAAACGCCGCCAACAAGACCGCGGCGATTCCCCCAGCGATGAGGAAGAACAGATATTTCGGCATCCAGTCCCACCACCAGTCGACCAGCCGCACCACCAGGTAGATCGTGAAGAATGCCGCGCCGGTGTTCACGGTTCCATTCCATTGGCGGCGAATTCCCAGCCAGATGGCGCCCGCTGCCGACCCCAGACCTGCGAACTGGTACACCTTCCTGATGATCTTCGGGTCGGCCGCCAGGTAACTCTCGCCGGCGGTGCCGAGCGCCAGCAGCGCCAGAAAACCGGTCAGCCACCCGCACAATCTGTAAGTGGCGGAAAAGTCGTTCTCGCGGCTAAGCGTGCCATAGACAACCATCGCCACAGCGGACAAGAGGTAACTCTCGGCACGATCAAAGCCGGAGGGCCAGAAGCCGCCGGCCGATACGGTCGTCGTTCCGCTGACCCATACTGCCAGTCCCACCAGGCTAACGGCGAGCAGCCAGCGTAAGCGATACGTGTAGGCCAGAAGCATCGCGAAGGCGCCCCAGGCCAGAAACGCGTTCGGTGACGGCGCAATGTTGAAAAGTTGGCCGAGCACGATCAGGTTCAAAACAAATAACGTAACCGTAACCAGCCCGATGAGAGCCGTGAAATAAAGCGTGCGTTCGCGGCGTGAAGAGAACTCCATGCCGGCGAGCCCCACCAGCGGCGCGGCTACAAGGATCGCGATCTGGACTGGCGTGGCCAGCAGGCCCCAGTAGCGGTAGAAAAACAGGAATACCCCGGTGCACAGCGCCAGGCCTCCGAGCGCCGATACGATCTTCATGCCAAGCGAGATCTGCTTCTGTGAGGTGCTGACGTCGACATCGAAATCCGTCGCGAGTTGTTTCTGCAGACGGTCGATGTGTTCGTTCAGCCGGTCGCGCTGTTCGGCTGAAAGCACCAGCACTTCATCGCGTTCCAGATCGGCGAGTTGTTCGCGAAAGGCGCGGATGCGATCGACGCGTTGCTGAGCATCTTGTCTGGCGTCGGGCATCGCTACTTTGGCGGGCCGTACGGCGCCTGCCCCCAAAGGTCGCCGACCGTAAAGCCGTTGGGGAACGGATCGTCCGGATCCACCACGTACTGGGCGAAGCCTGTGATCCACGCCTGCCCTGAGAGCGTCGGGACCACGGCCGGATACGGCCCCACGCGCGTTTCGGCGATCAGTCTGCCGGTAAAGGTAGTGTCGAGAATTCCCTGGTGCACGAAATCCTGATCGAGCGGCAGCTTGCCCTTGGCGTGCAAAACGGCCATCTTTGCGCACGTGCCGGTGCCGCATGGCGAACGGTCGAGCACTCCGGTCCAGGATGAAGGCCGCGACCAGTCAAGTGTGCCGGTCGAAACGACCACCGTGTTCTTCGCGTGCGCTTCGGGCCGCGACGGCGGGCCGGAGATCTGCGCGATGGTCACCCCGGTGATTTCCGGGTTTTCCGGATGCGATACCGGCAACTGCGCCCGCGCGGCCGCCTTGATCATCTCCGCCACGCGCACGATATCGCGAGCTTCATCCGGCGTCAGCCGGAAACCGAGCGGCGCCGCCTCCGCGATCACGTAGAACATGCCTCCGTAGGCGACGTCGACAGTGACCGTTCCTAAACCTGGCACTTCCAGCTTGGCATCCAGATGCGTCGCAAAGGCGGGCACGTTGCGGAACGTCACTTTCTTCACCTTGCCGCTGCGCACCTCCGCCTCGATGTAGATCAACCCGGCGGGGGTTTCGAGCTTGAGTGTTGTCACCGGCTCCTCGGCCCGGACCATCCCGGTCTCGATCAGCACGGTGACCACGCAGATGGTGTTGGTCCCCGACATCGGCGGGTATTCGACCTGCTCCATGATCACGAAGCCCGCGTCGGCTTCCGGATCCGTCGGCGGCAGGATGAGGTTGCAGTTCGCTGCCGGATAGCCGCGCGGCTCGCGCAGCATCCGCAGACGTATGTAATCGGCGTGCGTCTCGAGATAGTTCTTCTTCTCGAACATCGTCTTGCCCGGCACGTCCAGGACGCCTCCGGTGATCACGCGGCCCGGCTCGCCGCACGCATGCGCGTCCACCGCCGTGATCATGCTGGAAAATCGCAATCCGAGTCCCTCCCGCGTCCGGGCCGCATCGGCAAAGGCGACAGTCCGGACACCTTGACATTGCTAGAGCCGATGGGCTACCAAGATAGTGTACTGCGAGCGCTTTCATTCCGAGGTGATTCCATGGCAACTTTGGCAGCTGCGGTGCGGCCCTTCGTCAACGAGCCGCTGCTTGATTTCCGCAAAGAAGCGAACGGCCAGGCGATGCGCGCCGCTATCGAAAAAGCTCGCAAAGAGTTGGGCCGCGAATACGACATGGTGATCGGCGGCCGCCGCCTGCGCACTGAAGAAAAAATCAAGTCAGTGAACCCGGCGCGCCCGTCGGAGGTGATCGGCATCCATCAGAAAGCCGGCCGCGAACACGTGGAGCCGGCAATGCAGGCCGCACTTGCCGCGTTCGGGACCTGGAAGGACCGGCTCATGGAGGAACGCGCCGAACTGTTGTTCAAGGTGGCGGACATCCTGCGCCGGCGGAAGCTGGAGTTCAACGCCTGGCTCACTCTTGAGGTCGGCAAGAACTGGGAGGAAGCCGAAGCCGACACTTGTGAGGCCATCGACTTCTGCGAGCTCTACGCGCGCGAAGCGCTTCGTCTGGCGAGTGTCGAGCCCCCGGTGCAGCTTCCCGGCGAAAGAGACTCGCTCCGCTACAGCGCGCTCGGAGTGGGGGCCGTGATCACGCCCTGGAACTTCCCGCTGGCGATCCTGACCGGTATGACCGTCGCCTCAGTGGTATGCGGCAACACGGTGGTGCTGAAGCCGTCGAGCGATTCGCCGACGATCGCGGCAAAATTGTTCGGCGCGCTCGAAGAAGCCGGGATGCCCGCGGGCGTGGTCAACTTCTGTCCTGGCGCCGGCGCGACATTCGGCAACGGTTTGGTTGCGCATCCCAAGACACGCTTCGTCGCATTCACCGGATCGCGCGACGTCGGCCTCGATATTCAGGTCCGGTCCTCGCAGCCCCAGCCGGGGCAGATCTGGATCAAGCGTACGATTCTCGAGATGGGCGGAAAAAATTCGATCATTGTCGACTCCGATGCGAATCTGGATGCCGCCGTCGAGGGTGTCGCGGTATCCGCGTTCGGTTTCCAGGGGCAGAAGTGCTCGGCTTGTTCGCGCGCGATCGTGCACCAGAAAGTTTACGATCAGTTCCTCGAGAAGCTGCGGCAACGTGTGGCCCAGATCCAGGTCGGCGATCCCGCGGAGAATAAGTATATGGGGCCGGTGATCAACGAAGGCGCCATGAAGTCGATCCTCAACTACATCGAGATCGGCAAGAAAGAAGGAAGGCTGGTCACCGGCGGCAAGCGCGCTTCCGGCGACGGCTATTTCATTGAGCCCACCGTGATCGAGGATGTTGATCCCAAGTCTCGCCTGTCACAGGAAGAGATTTTCGGGCCGGTGTTGGCGGTCATGAAAGTCAAGGATTTCGATGAAGCCTTAGCCACGGCAAACGACACAGACTACGGCCTGACCGGCGCGATCTACAGCACATCGGAAGAGAAGATCGAGCGCGCCAAGCGCGAATTCCACGTGGGCAATCTTTACATCAACCGCAAATGCACAGGCGCTGTGGTGGGCGCGCATCCATTTGGCGGATTCAATATGTCCGGAACCGACTCCAAGGCGGGCGGGACGGACTATCTGTACCTGTTCAGCCAGGCGAAGTCGATCGGGCACAAGCTGAACTGAGCAGCCGTTAGAGGACGCCCCGGATGATCCCGCCGTCCACTTGCAAACTCGCTCCGGTGATATACGAAGCGGCATCGGAAAGCAGGAACACGGCTGCGCTCGCAAACTCTTTTGGGTCGCCGTAGCGGCCCATCGGAATCGTTGCGGCCATGCGCCCGTGCTGCTCTTCAACGCTAATTCCAAGCCGCTTGCTGTTGGCTTCGTCCAGCTCGCGCACGCGATCCGTATCGATGCGGCCAGGGATCAGTTGATTCACGCGGATGCGCTGGCCGGCCAGTTCGAGAGCCAGCGTCTTCGCAAGCGCAGCCACCGAGGCGCGCACAATATTCGATAGTGCGAGATTCACGATCGGCTCCTTGACCGCGGACGATGTCGGCAGCAGGATGCTCCCGCCGCCGCGCGCCGCCATGGAGGGTGCCGCCAGCCGGATCATCCACACGGCGCTCAGCAGGAGTAGTTCGAAAGCGCGCTGCCAGGCGGCGTCGTCAAAGCTGAGCGTCGCGCCGGCTGGCGGGCCCCCCGAATTGGTGTACA
Source organism: Acidobacteriota bacterium (assembly GCA_003223065.1). Taxonomy (GTDB): domain Bacteria; phylum Acidobacteriota; class Terriglobia; order Bryobacterales; family Bryobacteraceae; genus Palsa-187. The sequence goes on from QHXU01000091.1 coordinate 28,087, forward strand.
GCAAGTCCACGCCGCCGAAACGATCGAGCGTCGCCTGGTGCCAGCCCGCGAGCGCGTCCGCCGACTGCACATCCACGGCCATGCCGAACACGGCGCCGCGAGTATCCTGCTCAATGCGCTGGCAGGCGGCAGCAACGGCGTTCGCATTGCGCGACGAGATGGAGACCTTCGCTCCCTCCGCCGCCAGCATGTGAGCCACTGCGTACCCCAGACCCCGGCTCGCGCCGGCGACCATTGCTACTTTGTTCGTGAGTCCAAGATGCATCCCGTCCTCCGGCATTTCAGAGAGTTTCTCCACGGCTCGCCAGATAGTATCTTAGTGCCATGCGGCGAATCGCGCTCTTATTATCGGCTTTCGTGTTCACGCTCGCTTTATTGCCCGCGCAGCCGGTCCCGCCGGCGTTGTTTCAAGAAATGCGCTGGCGTATGATCGGGCCGTTTCGAGGCGGCCGCACCCCGATCGCGACCGGAACCCGCGGCCAGCCGAATGTGTTCTACATGGCGGCAAACAACGGCGGCGTGTGGAAGAGCACGGACTACGGCAATGTGTGGCGGCCGATCTTCGACGACCAGCCGACCGGCTCCATCGGCGCCCTGGCTGTGGCCCCGTCCGACCCCAATATCATTTACGTCGGGAGCGGCGAAGGTTTACAGAGGCCGGATCTCTCCGTCGGCGATGGCGTCTACAAGTCGCTCGATGCAGGCCGCACGTGGCGTAATCTTGGGCTTCGCGACGGCCAGCAGATCAGCGCAATCATCGTCGATCCGGGCAACGCAAATCGCGTGTTCGTTGCCGTGCTCGGACATCCCTATGGGCCGAACGAGGTGCGCGGCGTATTCCGCTCCACCGACGGCGGACAGACCTGGCAGAAGGTTCTCTACAAAGACGAGAACACCGGGGCCGTCGACCTGGCATTCGACCCGAAAAATCCCCAGAAGGTATTCGCCGTCCTGTGGGCGGCAAGGCAATTCCCGTGGGAAGCCGGCGCGAATGGCCCCGGCAGCGGACTATTCGTCTCTACCGATGGCGGCAACAACTGGCGGCCGCTATTCTTGGGGCTTCCGGCACCGCAAGATGGACTCGGACGTATCGGGATCGGCGTTGCGCCCAGCGATCCGCGCCGCGTGTACGCGTGGGTTGAGGCGCCGCCTCGCTTCGGCGGCATTTATCGCTCCGACGATGGAGGCGAGAATTGGCGCCGGGTGAACAGTGAGAGCCGGATCTATGGGCGCGGTTCCGACTTCTCCTGCGTCCGCGTTGATCCGAAGAACCCCGACATTGTTTACGTCGCGAACACGTCGACCTACCGCTCCACCAACGCGGGTGAAACGTTCACCGCCATTAAAGGCGCACCCGGCGGCGATGATTATCACTCTATTTGGATCAATCCGGATGATGGGAATGTCATTTTGCTCGGTTCCGATCAGGGAGCAACTCTTACAGTGAATGGCGGGCAGACCTGGAGTTCCTGGTACAACCAGCCGACCGCGCAGTTCTACCACGTGATCACCGACAATCGGTTCCCCTACTGGGTCTATGGGGGCCAGCAGGAGAGCGGCTCGGTTGGAACCGCCAGCCGCAGCGATTACGGAGAGATCACGTTTCGCGATTGGCATCCAGTGGGGGTCGAGGAGTACGGCTACGTCGCGCCCGATCCCCTGAACCCCGACATCATCTATGGCGGGAAAGCCACGCGCTACAACATGATTACGGGCGACGTGCAGAACATCGCGCCAACGCCTCTGCGGGGCCGGGGTAAATATCGTTTCGTCCGGACCATGCCGATTATTTTTTCCTATGTCGATCCGCACATTCTCTACCTCGCCTCGAACGTGCTGTTCAAGACCATCAATGGTGGACAGAGTTGGGAAATCATCAGTCCGGACCTTACTCGCGAATCTTACCCGGCGCCGCCCAGCATGGGGATTTTCGCGGCGCTCGATCCGGAGAAAGGCAAGCACCGCGGAGTCATATACGCGGTCGCGCCCTCGCGCAAAGACGTAAACATGATCTGGGCCGGAACCGACGACGGGTTGGTTCACGTCACGCGCGATGCCGGCAAGACTTGGAAAAACATCACGCCTGCGGATCTGACGCCATGGAGCAAAGTGTCACAGCTCGACGCGTCACATTTCGATACTGAGACCGTTTACGCGGCGATCAATCGCTTCCGGCTCGACGATCTGCATCCGCATGTTTACCGCACGCACGACGGCGGCAGGAACTGGAAGAAGATCGTGGACGGGATTCCGGACAACGAAGTCGTGAACACCGTGCGCGAAGATCCGGTGCGCAAGGGTCTGCTATTCGCCGGCACCGAGCGCGCGGTGTACGTCTCCTTCGACGACGGAGACCACTGGCAGACGCTGCGCCTCAATATGCCTGCCACCTCCATCCGGGACCTGGTGGTTCACCAGGACGACGTCGTGGTCGGGACGCATGGGCGATCCTTCTGGATCCTGGATGACATCACCCCGCTGCGGCAAGTAAACGCGCAGCTTGCATCGGCCGGCGCGTATCTGTTCAAACCGCAGTTGACGTATCGCGTGGCGCGCAACCGGAACACCGACACGCCCCTGCCGCCCGAAGAGCCCGCAGGCCAGAATCCACCCGACGGAGCAATTCTCGATTACTATCTCAAGGCCAAGCCTTCGGGCCCCATCACGCTTGCCGTGTTTGATCACCTCGGAAAATCCGTGCGCCGCTTTTCGAGTGACGACCAGCCGGAGCCCGTCGGGAAGGACCTGAACGTGCCGACGTACTGGGTGAGGCCGCCGCACGTCTTGCCGGCGGAACCGGGGATGCACCGCTGGATTTGGGACCTGCGCTATCGGCCGCCGGATGCGCTGTCCCATACCTATCCGATCTCGGCGATCTATCAGGACACACCCCGCTATCCGCTGGGGCCCCGCGTGATGCCCGGCCAGTACCTGGTGAAGCTCACGGTGGACGGCAAGACGTACTCGCAGCCGCTAACGGTGAAGATGGATCCGCGTAACAAGACGCCGCTCCCCGGTTTGACGCAGCAGTTCACGCTCTCGCGCCGCGCGTACGCGGCGATGAATGAGGATTATGCTGCGCTCCAGGAACTGCGCAAGGTGCGCGCCCAGCTCCGCGAGCGCCGCCAGAAAGCCGGCTCCGGCGGGCTCGCCGACAAGATTGCGGCGCTCGATCAGAAGGCTGCCGCGCTCGAAGACGCTGGCAGTAGTGAAAGCTTGCCGAGGCTGAATGGCGAGCTGTCGTCGATTCTCGGCATCCTCCAGGGCTCGGACTCGACGCCGACCGCACCGGCCGCCTAGGCCGTCTCCGAGTTGCGGAAGGCGCTGGACACGCAACTGGCGAAGTGGAAAGCGCTCAAGGCTTCTGTGGCTGCGTTGCCGTAGAGTCCTTACAGCACCCTCAAGGATTCCGCCGGGAACTGGATCACCCACTCCTTGTTATCCCGCTGGCGTTCGAATTCCGCACGCGGCAGATCAACCGCGATGCCGCCGGAAAACTCCAGGCGCATCCAGTGCGGTTTTTCGATGGTTCGTTTGAGCTCCGCCGGTATCTGATTCGGACCGGGGCGGCCGTTTCGCGCCCCAACCGTGAGCTGCTCCGGCCGCACACACACGGTCACGCGGTCGCCTTTCAACCTGCCGGGAAAATATGGCCCATTGAGCTCGAATTCCCCCACTTGCACGCGACTCGTGTTTCGACCCGGATCGAGTGTCCTGATTTCGCCCGCCAGCAGATTGAACGCGCCCAGCAGGCGCGCCACCTCCAGATTAGCCGGCTGATCCAGAATCCTGCGCGGCGTCCCGCTCTGCACGATCTTTCCCTCGCGCAGAATCAGCATCTCTTCGCCGAGCTCGAAGCATTCATCCAGGTCGTGGGTGACCAGGAGCGCGGGCGTCTTGAAATCGGCCCGCACCTGGCGCAGCACGTCGTAGAACTCGGCTCGCAGAGGAGCATCCAGGCCCTGCGCCGGCTCATCGAGCAACAACAGTTTCGGCGCGCCGATCAATGCCCGCGCGATCGAACAACGCTGGCGCTGGCCTCCGGAAACCTCGTGCGGACGGCGCCCTGCAGAATCGTTGAGGCGGAAGCGCTCGAGCATCTCGTTCACACGGCGATGACGTTCCAGGCGCGGCGTTCGCTCGGCGGCGAATTCCAGATTCTGGCGCAGCGTCATGTTCGGGAACAGCGCGTAATTCTGGAACACGTAACCGCAGTGGCGCGCTTGTGGCGCGAGATGAACGCCGGCGGCGGCATCGAACAGAATGTCGTCGTCGAGCAGGATGCGGCCTTCTTCCGGCCGCACGAATCCGGCGATGCTGTCGAGAACCAGGGTTTTGCCCGAGCCGCTGGGCCCGAACAGCACCGTCACGCCGGCCGTGGCGTGAAACTCCAGATCGAGCGAAAACCCGGCTGAATCAGGCCGTGGAGGAAATGTTTTGCGAAGGCGCGCCTGAATCATGGTAGTTTCTCAGCGTGGCCCCAAACGATTCGCAAGCCCCAGTATGAGGAGCGCCGCAGCCGATACGACCAACACGAGAGTCCGCGCCAGCGTTCCATTGCCCGCCTCCACCGCGTCATAGATGGCCACGGCCACTGTCTGGGTACGGCCCGGGATGTTGCCCGCCACCATCAGTGTGACGCCGAAGTCGCCCAGCGACCGCGCAAACGCAAGCGCTGCGGCGGCGAAAATCGACCGGCGGGCCAGCGGAAGCGTCACTCGCCAGAACAGGCGCCATTCCGATGCGCCCAGGTTGCGCGCCGCGCGCTCATAGCTGCGGTCCACGCTCTCAAGTGCGGCTCGGGCGGATTTCACCAGCAGCGGCAGCGAATGCAGCAGCGCCGCCACCACCGCCGCCTTCCAGGTGAACACGAGCGGCGATCCGAACACCGCTTCCCATAGTCTGCCGAGCGGGCTCGCGCGCCCCACTAAGACCAGAAGATAGTAGCCCAACACCGTCGGCGGCAGCACCAGCGGAAGCGTGACTGCGGCATCCAGAGCTTCTTTGCCCCGGAAATCGCGATTCGCCAGAATGTAAGCGATCCACAGCCCTGCCGCAACGGCTATTGCCGTGGACACGATTGCCACGCGCAGGCTCAGCCAGAGCGGGAACCAGTCGATCTGCATGGAACGTCAATTATAGCGGTTTGCGTCACACGGGCTCAAAGCGAGCCGTGAGGCGCATCGTGGCACAGGACCCGGATGGCGAACGCGGTGGCGATGAGCGGATCGTCCTCTTTCATCAGATTGTTCGAATTGACCCAGCTGCCGTCAGGGCGTTGCGGCGGCAGCAGCACCGGCAAACCCGGCATCGCTCTCGTCGCCGCCGCCCCATAGTAGAAACGCAGCCCGGCCGCCCACGCGTGGCGCGCGGGGACCGTGAAGCCCGGCGCGCCATCCGGGAGATGATGGTCCTTCAACCATTTTTCCGCGCGCTTCACACGGGGATCGCCCGCCGGTACGCCCGCTGCACGGAGCGCGAGAATCCCATCCGCGGTGGTCGAACCGTAGCTTCGGTAGCGCCCGTTCTCTTCGCCGGCCTTGTTGGTGTCGGGGTTCACCGTGGAAAAGAAAAAGCCGCCATCCGGATTTTGGCAACGCTCCAGATAAACCGCCACTCGCTCTAGCGCAGGATCCGGCGGATGCACACCCGCCGCCGCCAGACCTTCGAGCACGTAGCGTGTCATCGCCAGATCCACGTGACCGGGGTCTGGAGCCCTGCGCCGCTCTCCGCCCATGCCCCAGGCGCCATACGGGGCATCCTCACGTCGCCAGCCGGTCTCTTCCGTGAACTGCTGCGCGCGCAGGCATGCGACCGGCAGAGTGATATCGCGTTCCCATCCCGGCCGCCGCGCGCGCACCATCGCCCGCACTGCCAGTCCGGTGGCGTAGTTCGGATAGTCGACCGCCACCGGATCCATCAAGCCTAGGGCGCCCTCCGCGTTCGTGTTCCGCTTGATGAAGGCAATGGCGCGGTCGATAGCTTCCACCGGCCGTTCCAACACATTCTCCGGCACATCGAGCAGCGCATCCAGCACGAACGGCGTGAGCGACTGCCCGGAGCGCATCAAGCCGTAGGTGTGGCTGTGCCACGCTCCGTCCTCGGCCTGCTGCGCCCATAGGAACTGGGCGGCTTTGCGAACGGCCGCGCCCGCTCCGCGGTGAGCGCAGCCGGCCGCGGCCAGCCCTGCCAATAGGAAGGATCGTCTACTGCCGCGCATTGCGGGGCTCGCCATCCACCATCAGGTTCAGAATCGCCGCGCTCGTGGTCGCGACGCGTCCCGTAATGCAGTGGTGCCCCGCCCAAGTGCCGTCCTCATTCTGCATCTTGAGGATGCGATCGGTGACTTGCGCGTGCCAGCGAGCCCAATCCTCGCCGCCCGTGCGGCGAAGACTATCGCTGATGTTGAGATAAGAGAAAAACTCCTCGCCGCCCATGGATCCGAATCCGTTGACGAACCGCGCTTGGCCGAGCTGAGACTTAATCGCGGCGATCTGGTCTGCGTTCTCCTTACGATCTTTCTCGGTGCGGCTCAGTTGCTCGAGCGCCTGCGCGCTCTGGTAAAGCGGCACGCCGGCCGCTGCCGGAATAGCGGCCGGAATGCCTGCAACGCCGCCGGGGACTCCGCCCACGGTCCCGAAGCTTTTCTTCGTGTAATCGTCCGCACGAGCCATCACTCGGTCCTCCACCACCACACCCTTCTGCCGCGCCCCATACAGGCTGCGTGATGCCATGGATGTGCCCAGAATCGGCGCCCAGCCGCCCGCCAGGTTCCAGCTTCCGTCCTTCTGCTGGTTTCGCTCGATCTTGGAGACGCACTTCTCGAGCGCTTTTCGCACGCGTAAATTCTCGGTCGCGCTTGGCAGCGTGCCGTCGACTTCCGACAGCAGCATCGAGGTGAGAAATGTGTCGATGAACGGACCCAGCTTGCGCTGGATCTGCGTGCCGTTCAAGTTGGTCACCGCGAGCCCTTCCTGCGGGCTCCTCTCGACATTGCGCAGGATGAAAGCGAGCCCGCGGCCGGCCGCGGGTTGATATTCCTTCCCCGCGCGTCGCAGCGCAAGCACCGCGACAGCCGTGTTCGCAACATCGTTTCCATTCGATTCCAGATGCTCGCCCTGGCGGATGTAGGAAGTTTCACCTCCGTCCTGTCCCCAGCCGCCGTCGTTTCCCTGGACCGAGGCGAGCCACCGCGCGCCTTTCGCCACGGCGATCGCAACCGGATCGTTCTTGGGTTCGCGGGAGTTCCCGGCCCATCCTGCAGCCACCAGCGCGACGGCCACGCCGATACCAATCGTAATCGGTTTCATGAAGAATCTCCTTTCGGCCGCGCCCTTGCAGTCGCGGTTTGATTTGAACTGGCGGGTTTCGGCAAGGTGTTAGACAACTGGTTCAGCCGAAAAGTGCCGCTTCGCTTGCTGCACGGGAATGCCCTGAGGGTCGAGATCCTTTCAAGAACCTGGAAGATTACGTTGCCGTGATACAATCCGCGCATGTTCTTCCGTATTTTTTTGCTGCTCGCTGCTCTGACGCTGTGGGCCCAGGACCAGAAGCCGCCGGCTAAAAAACCCGGCCTTCCGCTTAAACCCGAGAGAAAGATCGAGTTCACCACGGATGAAGCCACCTGGCTATCACTGACGCTCACTCCGGACGGCAAGACGATAGTGTTCGAACTGTTGGGTGATCTCTATACGCTGCCAATCGGCGGCGGCGAGGCCAAACAGATCACCAGCGGCATGGCGTTCGACTCGCAGCCCTCGGTGTCGCCCGACGCCAAGTGGATCGCATTCATCAGCGACCGTGAGGGCTCCGAGAACCTCTGGATTTGCAAACTGGACGGCACGGAGCCGAAGCAGCTGAGCAAGGATGCGCAGGGCGATTTCGAATCGCCCTCATGGACTCCCGACGGTGAGTTCGTCCTGGTTTCACGAAAGCCCCCGACCGGGCTACACGAAATATGGATGTATAGCATCCAGGGCGGCTCCGGGGTGCAGATAACCAAGTCACCGGCCGAGCCCAACACGCCGCCGCAGCAGCGCGTGCGTGCACTGGGCGTCGTCGCGTCGCCCGACGGGAAGTACTTTTATTACGCCCGGCGCACAGGGAACTTCAGCTACAACGCGAATTTTCCGATCTGGCAGATCGTCCGGCGCGACCGCACTACCGGCGATGAGGACGTGATCACCAGCGCCCCGGGGTCGGCATTCCGCCCGGTGATTTCGCCCGACGGGTCGACGCTGGTCTCCGGCACGCGCTTCGATACCGAAACCGGCCTGCGCGTACGC
>QHXU01000395.1:0-1206 GCA_003223065.1 Acidobacteriota bacterium
CATGGCATCGCCCGGCAGCCCCGGAACGGTCATGTAATCGATATTCGAATAGAATGCGCCGACTTCCTGCTTGCCTTCGTTGGTGACGGTCAAGCGCGCCGATGTACGGTACGGCATCGCGAAGTAGCAGTTGAGCGACTTGCCCGGCGAGCAGGCCAGGTATTCGGACTCGTAGATCTGATACGAGCCGAGGTTAAGGCCGAAGAAGTCCCCGATGGGCGTTTCGATACTCGGTTTCGAATTGCCGTCCCAGTAGCCGCGAAACACCAGCTCCTTCAAATGATCGGCGCCGCGAGCAGCGATGGTGAACCAGATGTGGCTGATCACGCCGGGTCCCTCGGCGCGGAACACTTCCTGGAGGCCGCCGGCGGGGATGGTCCAAAAGTCGCGATTCCCTCCGGTGCGATCGAAGCTCGATTGCTTCAGTGACTTGTGGTTCTGCGCACGGGCGTACCGGGGGAGGAATCGTAAGCCTTCTCCAGCATCGCCTCGTTGCCGGCCGCCTTGTTGTGCCAGGGCGCCCATCGGCGCCGCCGCCAGGCCGCCGGCGGTGAGCAGACGTTCGAGGAATCCGCGCCGGCCGTTGCTCAGGCTCATGGCGGGATTATAAGCCAGCGGCAAGGGCCAGCGCACGCGGATGGGCGGCGAGAAAGCGCCACAGCCATCCGCCGGTGAGATTCGTCTTGAGCGCTTCGGCGAAATGCTCGCCTGAGAGAAGCTTTAGGACTTCAACGCGCTCGTCCCACTTTTGATCGTCCCATCGCGCGATGCGCTCATTAATACGATGCGCCAGGCGCAGATCCGCGGCGAAGCGTTTCCGCCACTGCCGCTCGAAGAGTGCGAGCGAGGCACGCGACGGGTCTCCTTGCTCGATCGCGCCGGCGGCGACCTCGCCCGCCATGCGGCCGGCGTGAATCGCCCAGCGGATTCCCTCACCTAGCAGCGAAGACGCCTGGCCCACCGCATCTCCCACGCCGAGGATGCCATTTCCGGCGAAATGCTTCGCAAACCGTTCCGATGGAATCAGGCCGGAATGATACTCAACCGGCTGTGCGCCGGCCAGGTTCACTCCAAAGCGGCCGATCCCCGCCACGAATCTATCGAGATACGCGTCCGGGTTTGCTGACGAATCCGGATGGATGATGCCGACACCGGCGCGCACTCGATGGTCTCCCCATGGAAAAACCCAACCGTAACCGGAAGGCG
>QHXU01000395.1:1249-4917 GCA_003223065.1 Acidobacteriota bacterium
GGTCTGATCACAGCGGGGCGCGAAAAAATCGTACTCGGCGCCGACGCCGAAACGGCGGAAGCCCGGGTGGAGCCCGGCCTGCTTTAGCAGCGTGGAACGATAACCCGTGGCATCGATCAACACACGGCAGCGGAGCATTTCATCGCGAGTGCGCAAGCCGGTGACGGTTTGCCCTTCGAGAACCGGCGCCACGGCGGTAGTGGAAAGCCGAATGCGTGCGCCCGCGCGGATCGCGCGCCCGGCCAGGAACTGGAACACACCGCGGACGTCGATTACGCAAAGCACCGGGCGCGAGTACTCGAATACCGCGGCATTGTTGGCTGAGAGAAACCTGACGCGCGAAACCGGGTGATAGAAGCGCTCCGGAATTCCCAGCGTGTTCAACTCATCGATGAAGCTGCCGCCGCTGGTGCGGATGGGCGAGCCGATCTCATGATTCTGCTCCAGAACAAGGACGGAGCGGCCGCGGCCTGCGAGTGCCTCGGCAGCGGAGAGTCCCGCCGGCCCGGCGCCCGCGATGATGGCATCGTACGCGGTCACTTGGTTTTGTGCTGAATCTCTGCAGGCGCCCGCTGGCGATCGGGCGGGTCGACACGCAGCGCCCACTTGACTGGAACGGTCTCGGGGATGAAACACTTCTCGTCGTCGCAAGCCTGGTACCGGAAGGCGCCTTCGATGAGAAGGTCGCCCACGGGCGCGGATTTGCCGATCGTGACTTCGCGTAGAACCCGAATCCGGCCGGTGTAGATGGGAACCGTCTCGTTGATCGCCTGGAGGTGCAGCATCTTCGAGGGAGGGTAAAGTGCTGGATGCGCCGTTAGTGCCGCCGAATCGCCGATCGCGAGGTCAATCGGGATATAGCCCTCGACCCCGGGCGCATAAACGTGGATCCCCGGTTTCAACTCGATATCGAGCACCAGCACGATCCGTTGGCCGGGGCGGACCACCGCCGTGCTGGATGATGCAGAAATGCGGAGGTGCTTCGCTTCGATGGTCGAATGTGCCGCGCTGGCCTCGCCCCCGAACTGATTTATCAGGATGTCGGCGGACGTGTAGCGCTCCGTATAATCGTCCTCGAAGTATTTCGCGATGACGATGCCGTTCGTGTCCACGACGAATGTTCCCGGGTACGGAATGCCGTAGAACGGGCCCTTGGGGGCGGTCTCATTCAGAATCCCGTAAGCGCGGATGATCTTCGAATCAGGGTCGGAGAGCAGGGGGAATGTGATCTGCTTGCGGCCGGCGAAATTCTTGAGAATCGCGGGACTGTCGTAACTGATCGCTGCCAAGCCAAGTCCTTGCTTCCGGATCTCCGTAAGATTCTGTTCCAGCTCGACCAGCTGGGCTTTGCAGTACGGTCACCAGTCCGCGGACCGGAAGAACACCAGCATGGCCCCGCGCGGCCCCATGATCGACTTCAACGATTGACGGCTGCCATTCTGATCGAGGGCTTCAAAATCAGGGACTTTGGAACCTTTCGCAGGACCGGGCTGCGCCCACAGGCTGCCCATACTCAGGAGGAATAGGAGGACCCGCATCTTCTCTTATGATCCCATTGTGGCGGGATTTTGTGCTATTCTGAATCTTCCAAACAGGTTGGGTAGGCTTCAGGGGTCTCTGGGTGTCTTGAGGAGCGGATGTGCGAACACGCCCTCAGACTACCTGCTCGCCGACTTCACGTTCCTCATTCCTTGAAACCGGGCAGGGTCGCACCCGAGGACTAAGGTTACCTTAGCAAGGAATTAGGTGAAGTATCCTGTCGAATCTCCAGGGGCTCCTGATTTGCGGGAGTACTAGAACCGCTTAGAATCGGGACGAGAAGAAGAAACGGACAACGAAAAGACACAAAAAAGGCACAAAGAAGTGGAGCATATGGACACTATGGAAGCGGCAACCAATAACGCGTCGGAGAGCAGCGATCGGAAGTCGACGGTGCGCATCGTTATCGCCGATGACCACCCTATCGTTCGCGACGGCCTCAAGAAGCTTCTGTTGCTCGAGGATGATTTCGAAGTGGTCGGTGTGGCGGGCGACGGGCGCGAAGTGTTGGACAAGGTACAGGAACTCGATCCTGATGTACTGCTGTTGGACTTGCGGATGCCGAATCTGGACGGCCTTGCGGCGCTGCAGGCGCTGCAGCAGACCAATAAACGAACCAGAGTGATCATCCTGACGGCCTCCGAAGACAAGAACGAGTTCGTGCAGGCGATGAAGCTTGGCTGCAGCGGGATCGTCCTCAAGCAGACGGCTCCGGATCTGATTGTGAAGAGCATCCGCAAGGTGCATGCGGGCGAGATTTGGCTCGATTCGCATACCACTGCTGCGGTGATGCGGCAGTTTCAGACGGGCACCGAAGGCAGTGGCGCAACGGCAGGCGGAAAGGGCCGCGAGCGGAGTCCGCTGTCGGCGCGAGAGCGCGAGATCGTGGCGCTGGTCGCGCAGGGTTACAAAAACAAAGAGATGGCCGAGAAGATGTTTATCAGCGAGCAGACGGTCAAGAACCACCTGCACAACATCTTCGACAAGCTCGGCGTCTCCGATCGCCTGGAACTAGCGCTTTACGCCATCCATAAAGGGCTGCACCTGACCGGCGAGGCCACGAACCGGTAGCCGCAATCGCTTTTTCACCGGGCTGTGGTCTTGTCTTTGGCGTAGCACAGGGGATCGAGCGCGCAGTCGGCGCAGCGGGGATTCCGCGCGAAGCATAGCGCTCGCCCATGGTGGATAAGCTGGTGAGAGAACAGGATCCACCTCTCCTTCGGGATCGTATTCATCAGATCTTTTTCGATCTTGCCCGGCTCCGTGTGTTTCGTCAGATCGAGCCGCCGCGCAACGCGCTGCACGTGCGTATCCACCACCACGCCCGACGGGATTCCGAAAGCCGTACCAAGCACGACATTAGCCGTTTTGCGAGCCGCGCCGGGAACCGTCAGCATCTTATCGATCTCACGCGGGATCTCGCCTCCGAAATCGCTCAGGATTTTGCGCGCGGCGCCGATCACCGATTTTGACTTGTTATTGAAGAAGCCGGTGGAGCGGATATCCTGCGCCATCTCCGCCTGGTTCGCGTTCGCGAAATCCTGAATGGTGGGGTACTTCTTGAACAGGCCGGGCGTGACTTCGTTCACGCGTTTGTCGGTGCATTGCGCAGAGAGAATCGTCGCCACCAGCAGCTCCCAGGCATTCGAATGACGAAGCGCGCACGTGGCGTTGGGATACATCCTGTCGAGAGTCGCCAGGATTTTCTTGACGCGAGCCTGACGCTCCGCGGCGGTTTTCGGCCTCCCGCTTTTTTGCTGTGATATTCTTGAGCCCATGAGAGTTGGCGTCTTCACCCCGCTATTGTCACAATTCCCGCTCGAAAAAGTCTTTGAGAAGTTGAGCAAGCTGAACATCTCGACAGTCGAGCTCGGCACCGGCAACTATCCCGGCGACCCGCACTGCAAACTCTCGATGCTCGGCGACAAGAGCGCGCTTAAAGACTTCAAGCAGAAACTCGCGGACAACGGATTCACCATCAGCGCCCTAAGTTGCCATGGCAATCCTTTGCACCCGGACCAGGGCACCGCGAAAGCATACCAGGAAACCTCTCGCAAGACCGTACTCCTGGCCGAGAAACTCGGTGTGCCGGTGGTGATCGATTTTTCGGGCTGCCCCGGCGACAGTGA
>QHXU01000395.1:4963-7436 GCA_003223065.1 Acidobacteriota bacterium
GGAGAAAAAAGTTGCGCCGTACTGGACCAAGCACGCGAAGTTCGCCGCCGATCACGGTGTGAAAATCGCCATCGAGATGCACCCGGGTTTTGTGGTCTATAGCCCCGAGACGGCGCTCAGGCTGCGCGAAATCGCCGGCAAGAGTATCGGCTGCAATTACGATCCCAGCCACATGTTCTGGCAGGCGATCGACCCGATCAAAGCGATCCGTGTGCTCGGTGATTCCATTTTTCATGTCCACGCGAAGGACACTCAGATCTACGATGCGAACCTGCCGAAGACCGGCGTACTCGACACCAAGAAGTATACGGACGAACGGAATCGCGCCTGGATCTTCCGCGCCTGCGGCTACGGCCACGCCTACGCGTGGTGGACTGAGTTCGTCTCGACGCTGCGCATGTTCGGCTATGACTACGTGCTATCCATCGAGCACGAGGACACTCTCATGTCGCCCGACGAAGGGCTTACCAAGGCCGCCACGTTCCTGAATCAAATCGTGATTCGCGACCAGCCGACCGCGCCGTGGTGGGTGTAACGAAAGCCCAGCCAATATAGACAGTACTTGACACTGTCCGAAACATCGCCTATCCTTGAAGGCGGATGAAGACCGAATGGACGCTGGCGGAACTAGCCGAAGACGTTGGCCTGCCGGCTCGAACCATCCGCTACTACATCGCGCGGGGCCTGCTTGACGGGCCCGAAGTGGCCGGCCGCGGGGCGGTTTATGGCGCCCGGCACGTAGAGCGGCTAAAAGAGATCCGGAAGCTGCAGCGCGAAGGACGGATGCTGGCAGAGATCGCCCAGGCATCGCATCGGCCTGTCGAACTGCCCGAGCCCGAGGCCTGGTGGCGCTACAGTCTCGCCGATGGCGTCGTAGTCGAATTGCGCGGGGATCTGGCTCCGTGGCGTGTGAAACGGATCCGCAAGGCGCTCAGTGAGGCGATGACACACCTGAAAGAGGAGGATACCGATGGCAACATGCGGGTTTGAAGTGCGGTCAGCGGAGCAGGGCAGGGAGCTGAAGCTGGCGATGCAGCGGTTGTGGCTCACCGGGCAGGTGATGCCAGTGGGCGCGCGGCTGCTGGTGCGGCACGTATTCTGCAACGGAGAGGAGCAGGCCCTGGAGGCGGTTTATAGTTTCATGCTGCCGCGCGATGCCGCGCTACGCCGATTCGAGGTGGAAGGCGAGGGTTTTGAAGCACACTCCGAGTTGCGGAGAGTGGAAGAAGCCGTCAAGGCGTATGAAGAGGGAATTGAAGCGGGGCACCTTGCGACGCTAGCGCGTGCGTATCGTGATGGCGTGGTCAATCTGACACTCGGGAACCTGCGCAAGGGCGAACAGGTGACTGTGACGCTCGAGGTGCTGGCAGGCGTCGAACTCCATGATGACGGCCTGCGTTTCCGCTTTCCGTTCGCGCTGGCGCCAGGCTATCATCCCAAGGCGCGGGCTGCCGGGGGCGAGATCGAGCTGCCGGAGCAGGAATTCGGTGACGTAATTCTTCCGAAATACATGCGCGAAGCCGATGGACTTCACGACGTCGGATTCGACCTGGCCTTACGGATTCCGGGTGCCGTGGCAGAGATTGGTTCGCCGTCGCATGCGGTGCGCGTGCGGGAAGAGAACGGAGCGCGCCGGGTAACGCTTGCGCCTGCCGCGGACCTTCCCAACCGTGACGTCGTGATCGATGTAAAGTTCGCCGAACCGAACACGCAGATCCTTGGTGGCACGAAGCGATTTGCGATGGCCGTGCCTTCGACGCGCTTCGGCCAAAGCGCCTCTGGCCCGCGTAAGGTTGCGATGGTGATTGACCGCTCCGGCTCGATGCGCGGCCAACCAATGACGCAGGCGGTGCGTGCGGTTGAGGCATGCCTCGGCGCCCTCTCGAAAGACGATGAGTTCGCGCTGGTGGCTTTCGACGACCGGATTGAGATGTTTCGGGATATGCTTGTGCCTGCGACGAGCGAAAGCCGCGATGCGGCGCGTTCATTTCTTCAGGGCATCGGTGCGCGCGGCGGGACGGAGCTGGCGCGCGGCTTTTCTGCCGGCGCCCGCCTGGCGGCCGGCGGCGATGTGCTGGTTATCACCGACGGGCAGGTGATGGGCACCGAAGAGATCCTGGCGAAAGCCCGCGCGCTGAACGTGCGCATTCACTGCCTGGGAATCGGCAGCGCGAGCCAGGACCGCTTTCTGGCGTTGCTGGCTTCGGCAACTGGCGGTGTGAGCCGGTTCGTTACGCCTCAAGAGCGCGTGGATGTGACTGCCGTTGATCTCTTCGCCTCTATCGGCCGGCCTGTGGCGGTGGACGTACGCGCGAGCGGGGCGAAGTTCGAGACGCAACCTCCAGCGGCAGTTTTCGCGGGCACGCCATGGGTGGCATTCGGTTCCGCGTCCGGCCCTGCGGCGGTGCGGGTGGAATGGAACTCGGGTAATTTCACCGAGGCAATGCCCACGGACCAACCGGAGGCTGCGGAA
>QHXU01000092.1 GCA_003223065.1 Acidobacteriota bacterium
TCGGGGAGGTACGATCGCGCGGCAAGTCTGTTCAAAGCCGACCATTCACTCGTCGCCGACGCCAACACGCAGTATGCCTTCGGACTGTCGCTATTCCGGAGTGGAAAGGTCGAGCAGGGCACGCAAGTATTATCTGCGTTGCTACGGCAAAATCCCGGTTCTCCAGAAATATATCTTCTAGTCGGCCGTGCTTACGCGGGCGTGAAGGACCATAAGAACGCATTGGATGCGTTTCAACACGCGCTGGCACTAGATGCATCGTTCCCTGGAGTCCATTCCTCAATCGGCTCTGTCCTGCTTTTGTCTGGAAAGTTGCCTGAGGCAGAGGCAGAATTCCGGGAGGAATTACGATTGCACGCGGACGATCTCAAGGCTCGCTATCTCCTCGCTTTTGTTCTCGACCTGAGGCAGGAGACAGACGAGGCCGTAAAGCTGCTGCGCGAAATTCTTCGGGCGCAGCCGGATTACGCAGACGCGCATCAGACCCTGGGCAAGATTCTCGTCAAGAAACAGGAGGCAAGATTCTCGTCAAGAAACAGGATCTCCAAGGTGCGTTGGAGCACATCGAGGCCGCCGTCCGCCTGGCTCCAAATGATCCCGCCAAGTATTACCAACTCGGCGAAGTATATCGGAGACTCGGGCGCATGGACGAAGCCCAGCAGGCATTCACGCGGTTTCAGCAGCTCAAGAAACCGGAGGGGCAATGAAGCCCCGGAGGAATCTTGGAGCATACTCGCTCCTCGCGTTCTTTGCTGTTCTGGCTAGCGGAGCTGTGCTTTGGTCGCAACTCCTTCAAGGGAAGGCAGACCGCAATTCAGTCACATTTACTGATATTACTGATTCATCCGGCGTCCGGTTTCGTCATGTCTCAGCGCCGGAGAAGCGTTACATTGTCGAGTCGATGAGTGGAGGCGTGGCGCTGTTTGATTACGACAATGATGGCTGGTTGGATATTTATCTCACCAATTCTCTCACTGTGGATACCGCGAAGAACCCGAAGAGTGCCCGCAGTGCTCTCTTTCATAACAACGGCGACGGAACCTTCACCGACGTGACCGAGCGTTCCGGCCTGGGCTACCCGGGTTGGGCCATGGGAGTAGTGGCGGCGGATTTCGATGGTGACGGATATCAGGACTTGTATGTCACTTGCTTTGGCTGGAACCACCTTTACAGGAATAACGGGAATGGAACATTCACGGATGTCACGGTAAAAGCCGGAGTGAGTGATGGCCGCTGGTCCACCGGAGCGGCTTTCGGAGACTATGACCGGGATGGGGCCTTAGACTTGTTTGTAGCCAATTACGTGAACTTCAAGCTTTCAGACCTTCCGCGTTTTGGCAGCTCCAGGTTTTGCGAGTACCACGGAATCAAGGTGCAGTGCGGGCCGCGCGGCCTGGCGGGGGCGGGCGATTCCTTGTTCCACAATAATGCCGACGGAACGTTCACCAATGTGAGCGAGAAGGCAGGAGTCTCCGATCCGGAAGGCCGGTTCGGTATGGGCGCCGTCTGGACGGATGCCGATGACGACGGATGGCCGGACCTCTACGTGGCAAACGATTCGGGACCCAAGTTCCTTTACCACAACCAACGCAATGGAACATTCAAGGAAATTGGAATGCTCGCCGGTGTCGCACTCGGGGATGACGGGAACGAACAGGGCTCTATGGGTATTGCCGTCGGCGACTATATGCATACCGGACGCCTGTCTCTGTTCGTGACGAACTTTTCAGACGAGTACAATTCCTTCTACCGGCACGACGCGCCGCTGATGTACTCCGACGTCTCCTTCGCATCCAAATTGGCCGCCATTAGTATCCCGTTCGTAGGTTGGGGCACTGCCTTCTTTGATTTCGATAACGATGGCTGGTCTGACCTGATGGCGGTTAATGGCCACGTCTATCCGCAGATGGAAAATTACACCCAGCGCATCCTGCTGTTTCACAATGACCGTGACGGCAGCTTTTCGGAAGTCGCCGCGCAACATGGTGACGCTCTCACGGTACCGCGCGTGAGCCGCGGAGCTGCCTTCGGCGATATCGATAACGACGGGGACATCGACGTCGTGATCAATAACCTGGATGGTAGACCGTTGATCCTTAGGAATGATGGGGGAAACAGCAACAATTGGATCACCGTGAAGACCGTCGGAAGGGGCCGTAACCGAGATGCGATAGGAGCGAAAGTCAAGGTGGTCTCAGGCGACCTCGTGCAATGGGATGAGGTTCGCAGCGGAGGAAGCTACCTCTCAGCAAGCGATCTTCGGCTCCACTTTGGGCTGGAAAAAAGAGTGCGAGTGGACCTCATTGAAGTCCACTGGCCTGACGGCAGGGTCGAGGCGATCCGCGATGTACCCGTGAACCACTTCGTTGTAATCGAGGAGGGAAAAGGAATCACTGGGAAGACCGGGCCATCGATTCAACGGAGATCCGGCGCCGGCCAGAAGTTCCTCACAGCCGGGATCCGAAAGGAGTAATAGTTTATGGAAAGCAAGAGTCCCTGGTCACGCCGAAGTTTCTTGCGGTCTGCGAGTGGGATCCTTCCCACACTGGAATTGCTCCAGGAGGAAGCGGCGGCGAGCCCAGAGCCGGAAGAGACCGAGGCGCCGGGCAAGTTTACAGCGATTGACCTGGAGCGGTACTTTACAGCCGCGCCCTCGGATTTCGGTTCGCGTGAGCCCGCCAAGAATCTTAGGGGAGCCGCGCAAGACGGATTGATTCGCACACCTTCGGGCAAGCAGGTCTTTCGCGGGATACCGTTCTCCTTGGGTCCTGAAGGCGTAAACGCGAAGTCATGGATAGTGCTGAGTAAACACTCGACAGGTTGGACCGCCGCGAACGTTGAGATTCCCATGCAGGGGAAAGCGAATTTCGTTTGTCTGGCGCAATTTTGTGACTGGGACGAGAACGAATCACCGCCAGACGGCCGGGATGTGATCGAACGAGTAGGACAACCCTTGGGAGAGGTCACGCTTGTCCACGAGGAGGGCATCGAACAAACGCTTCCCATACGCCGGCGCTTTGAAGTAAATGCCCCTTGGGTCTTCTGGGGGCACATGAGCTTCGTCTGCAAGCCTCATACTCAGGATGCCCCTTCTAAACTAACCGATTCCTTGCCCAACGCAATGTATTGGGGCAATCTACAGTGGACTGTCAGGGACAACAGCTATCCGGTTGGACCAGACGGGCGGCCACCGGTTCTTTGGCTCTGCGCTCTCCCCATCGCGGCTCCGACAAAGACGCTCAAGGCGGTGCGTTTTCGGGCGCTGAGCGAAGATCCGTTATGCATCTGCGGCCTGACCCTCTTTCACGGTAACGACAACCCACTGCGCTATGAACGGCTGCGTCTGTACCGCCTCACTTTGCCCGAAGCGGCCGCCGATCAGAAGGGCCGCTGGCAAGTCACTACTGATCTTGGAATCGTAGGACGCAGTTACGTTTTAGGTAGCTTTGATCCCCAGGCCTGGCTCTCGTCTCCTCGCGTTGGCCTTGGTGAGCAAGCTCCGCCCACAGCCGGCGCTCGCCATCTTTACGTTGAAATGACAGCGAGTTCCGATGCGACACTCGTTCTGCGAGACAACAAGACCGGCTCACGATACGAGTTTGACCTTCGCGACGCAGTCCCCGGTCGCGAAATCGAAGCGCGCGCGCCCGGCGCACGAATCGAGTTCCTTGAGCAACACAAAACTTGGGTGCACGGTCGCGTGCTGGATAAAACGACTGGCGCGCCGACGCCGGTTCGTTTGTCTATTCGAAACAAAGACGGACGATACATTCCACCCTACGGCCATCGGACCGAAGTGAATGATGGTTGGTTTCAAGACTATGGCGCTGACCTGAAACTCATGGACAGTTCCTTCGCGTACATCGATGGCGACTTTCAGGTGGAGTTGCCCGTGGGCGACGTCTACGTTGAAATCAGCAAGGGATTCGAATACGAGGCTATTCGAAAGAAGATCGCCATACAGCTAGGACAGCGTGAACTCAGCCTGGAGTTACCGCGCTTTGCGAATCTCAGAGCCGCCGGCTGGGTAACCGCCGACACCCACGTCCACTTTCTTTCGCCTTCGACCGCGGTTCTCGAAGGCCAAGCCGAGGGCCTGAACCTGATCAACCTTCTTGCCGCGCAATGGGGTGATCTCTACACGAATGTTGGCGACCTGTGGCAGGGGGCGCTGAGTTCCAATGACCGCGAAACCCTCGTTGTGATGGGTACGGAGAACCGCCAGCACATCCTGGGCCACATGGGGCTGCTGGGCGGACACGGTGAACCAGTTTATCCCATGTCGGCTGCCGGACCCGGTGAAGGCTACTTGGGTGAACCGGTTTGGACTAGTATGGCGGAATGGGCAGACACCAGCCGGAAACGCGACGGGCTGGTCATCTCGGCCCATTTCCCGGTGCCGATGGGCGAAATCGCAGCCGACGTCATTCTGGGTAAAATCGACGCCGTCGAAATGCAGCCGATTGGCATGTCACATCATTTTAATGGGCTCCGTTTCCTCGATTGGTATCGATACCTGAACTGTGGCTACCGGCTGCCGGCTGTTTCAGGTACAGACAAGATGGCAGCGTATATGCCAGTAGGTGCGACCCGAACCTACGCATACCTGGGCAACAGGGAGTTGAATTTTACAAATTGGATGAAAGCGGTCCGGGCGGGCAATACGTTCATGTCCTCGGGCCCGCTCTTGCTCTTCGATGTCGACGGGCACCCTCCCGGCCAAGAAATTCACGTCGGACCAGGCGGTGGGAGCTTGGAGATTCGAGCTGAGGTTAAGAGCTTCTATCCTGTTCAACGTCTGGAGGTGGTTCAGAACGGCAAAGTCGTCGCCTCGCGCGAGGATGCAAAGGGCAGCCGCGAACTGACCCTGAAAGAAACGATCCGGGTCACCGGCTCCTGCTGGCTGGCTGCGCGGTGCGCCTCAAACGCCGGCCCGGTGACGATCTGGTCCGTCAACATCTCGGCACATACATCGCCCGTGTATGTGACTGTGCCGGCTACGAAACTGTTTTCAGAGTCCGCGGCGGCCTACATGCTCACATTGCTGGATGGAGGTCAGGCGTGGTTGGAGAACTTAGCTACGCGGCCCGATCCAGATCGCTTTCAACAAATCCTCAGCGTCTTTTCCAAAGCGCGGGCCGAGCTGCATCGCCGTCTGCATGAGCAGGGCGTGGCACATTCCCACCCGCACAGATCTTCTCAGCTGCGGGCCTGACAAGTTCGCATGTCCGCCGGCTACGCATAGGATGTCGAGCCCGGGCCATCCTGCCGCCACAGGAGTAATGACGCCCCCCGCGGGACAGGCTGGCGTCAATTGTGCTTCCTCTCGCGTGCGCTCTTGATGCTCTTGAACACATTCAATTCGTGCTCAGCCGCTTCCTTATTTCCAGAATTTCTGTATAGCTCAAAAAGCATGTAATGAACGTCTGAGCGCTCAGCGGCTAGCGCAACCACTTTCTTAAGTTCCTCTATCGCTCGGGAAGTCTCACCGCTCATCTTATAAAGCTTCGCCATACCCAGATGGGCATCAACTAATCCTGGCTCGACTTCGACAGCGTGGCGGAACAAACGCTCCGCCTCCGCAAGATTGCCCTTCTTCAGTTGAATGTCCCCTAGGAGGAAGCTCGTTGACGGGTCGTTAGGCGACCGTTGCAACTCTTGTTCGAGTTCGGACTCCGACTCATCCAGGCGATTGTTTTCCCAGTATAGTGTGCCCAGCGCATAGCGAAGGCCCGCAATATTTGGGCCCTTTTCGATCGCTTTCTTGTATTCCGTGATTGCCGCTTCGACGTTGCCCTGTTGACGAAACAGTTCTGCGTTTAGTTGGTGCAGGCGGTAAGAATCGGGAGCGATCTCTTTAAGTTTTTCGAAGGATCGTAGCGCCATGAACATGGACGCCTTGCCCTTGTAATACAAAGGCTCTGGATCATCGGGTTGTAGCTCGATCCACCGGTTGATGAAGGGCACGGCCTTTTCGTCTTCGTTCAGACTCACATAGGCCAAGGCAAGATGCTGGACCACTGCGGGATCGTTCTTGTCCAGCTCGTACACTTTGGTCAGAACCGCAATCGCCTGCCGATATTGATGAAGGGCCGAATAGGTGAGTCCCAGTAGAACCGTTGCCCCCGTCAGGTTTGGGTTAAGAGCCAAGGCCCGCGAGAACTCCGGAATCGCCCCTTCGTATCGCCCGAGCTCGTAGAGCGCCAAACCCAGGTTGGAATGGGCTTCAGCTGACGCCGGATTGAGCTTTACAATTTGTTGGTAGGCACTTGCCGCTCCTTCAAAATCACTGGCCTTTAATTTTCTAAGCGCATCGTCGCTCAGAGCCCGGAGTTGGTGCTCGCCGGCGCCAGGCGCTGCAACCAGTAGTGCTGGGAGAATCGGAACACCAATCCAGAGTGCAAGAATAACGAAGCGTCCGGGACGCCGACGGAGTCTGGATGGCCCTTTTCTTGACACGCTGGTTGCAGAATTCTCCTTACTTGCGTCTAGAAGAGAAATTTAAGTCCAAACTGAATATCGCGAGGGGCGCGGGCCGAGGTAAGGCGCCCGAAATTTGGATTTCCGATGCTAGTGTTCAGACCGTTGAACTGAGCATGATTCCACGCGTTGAAAAACTCAGCCCGAAATTGAACAGCCACTCCCTCTGTGACTTGAGTGTTCTTGATGAGGCCCAGGTCCCAATTATTAATACCGGGACCGATGATCCCATTGCGGCCGCAACTGCCCATCGTTCCCGGCGGAGGCGGGAGAACGTTCTGTACATTGAAATAGGGAAACAGCGTCGCATGATTTCTAATTTCACTCTGGAGGCCGGAACTATTCACTGGGCCCGTGCAGTTTCCGGGCTGGTACCGGCGAGCGCCTATTTGAGCATTGTCGAACGGCATCGATGGAGTCAGCGGATGCCCGCTGGCGAATGTCGAAATTCCGTTGATTTGCCAGCCACCCACTAGTCCGCTCACAGCCGAATTGCTGACATTCCCGAGCACTTTCTTACCCTTGCCGAAAGGGAGTTCGTACACATAACTGGTCACCGCCCTCTGGCGTGTGTCTATTTGAGCAGGCCCCCTGAGGTCTTTCAGCACACCAGTTGAGTCGCGATGGGCGTATTCGTCCGGTCCTCCGATGTCCAGGGCCTTGCCATACGTATACGCGAACAACAAGAGTAAACCTCTTGAGAAGTTCTTCTCGACTTTGAAGTTCAGCCCGTTGTAATCCGACCAGCCATCGTTCTGTGAGGTGAGAATGTCGGGGAATCCCTTGTAGGGTCGCCGGCTCTCCAAGGAGCCTGGACCGGGAGAGGCGAGGTTGTTATTAAACCGGCGATTCAGCTTGTGAGCAACTAACCCGACGTAACCGAGTTCGACGAGCACACTGTTGATTTGATGCTGGACGTTTAGATTGTACTGGTAAACGTAGGGAGTGCGGTCAGCAATAATCTGAGTTACCGGTTGAAAAGTAGTTGCGAATGTTGGCGGAGGAAACAAGCGTGACAGCTGGTAGGAAGGAGTGGGCAAGGTGTTGTTAAGAGTAACGATCTGCTCTACCGGAGGCAGCAGGACACCGCGATGCTGCGTTTCGTTCGCTGAAATGAGGTCGTAGAAAAGACCAAAGCCTCCACGTATGACGGTTCGGGGATGAACGCTGTACGCAAATCCGAACCTCGGAGCAAAGTTATTCATGTCCGTAGGTCTCAGAGTCCTGGGCAGATGGTCATTCTTGATGGTTCGAACTTGCTTTGTCGAAAAGTCGAAATAGCCTTGCTTGTCGTCACGCTCAACGAACTGGCCGGGGATTTCATACCGCAGCCCAAAATAAAGATTCAGGGTGGGAGTGACCTTGAAATTGTCCTGCGCATAGAAGGACCACTGCCAGCTGGTGTAATGCGCCCGGCTATCTCCGAAAAACGTTGACGAAATGATGGGCAGTCCCAATAAGAAATCCGCCACGCTATCCCCTGAATACTGACCCGAGAAAGTGAAGTACGGACTACTCGGATAGTCGCTGCCGACGAAGAGGCGATCGAGCCTGATGTCGGCTCCGACCTTCATCGCGTGCCTGCCGCGCGTATAGCTCAGGTTATCGCTGAACCCATAAAGATTATCGACAGCCTCTTGATTCTGGGTAAAATTCTGCCCGATCGGCGAGAAATTCGCCATGGCGAATTGTGGAAGCGCGAAGGAGGCGGGATTCGTAGGCGTGTTCTGAAGCCCGATGTCTCTCGCCTTGTCGGCACCGAAAGCCTCCTGGTTTACGTTGAAAGCGCGGTTATGGTTCCAGCCCAAATGCAGCTCGTTCACTACGCTGGAGGAAACAATATGGGTATCCTCTAGAACGACGTTTTGATCACCTAGAGGTCGCGACAAACCCTGGTTCGGAAGCAGTGTGGGCTGAAGCAGCCTTTCATCTACATAGGAGTACCGGGCAAACGCCCGGTTCTTACTCGAAATATTCCAATCGGCCTTGATGTGGAACTGGTCCCAATCGTTCAGTGTCGTAGCGGCTCGGCCGTAATTGAGTGCTGGATCCTGTGGCCGGTTTGGAGCTGGAATGAAAGCTAAGACGTTTCTGGCCACAGCATCGAACCGGCCGGACGGAATGGTGTTATTTTCAAACGGCTGTCCATCCAGGGGGTCCTTCAAGGTAGCGGTAGAGTTCCCCTGCAGCATTTGTGGAGTCGGAATTCGACCCAGGAGCGTATTGCTCAGGCGCGACCGAAACCCCTCTGAGTCTCCGAAAAAGAAAATCTTATCTTTCTTGATCGGCCCGCCTACAGTAAAGCCCCATTGGTTCTGCTTGTAGGGAGGCTTTGTCCTCCCGTCAAAAAAGTTACGCGCATCGACTGCGTCGTTGCGGATAAAATAGAAGGCATCGCCATGTAAGCTGTTCGTGCCTGACTTTAGCAATACATTTACGACTGTTGTCCCCCAACCTTGATCGGCCGTGAACGCATTTCGCTGAACATTGAATTCCTGAATCGCATCGACGGAAGGACGAAATCCACTTCCGCCAAACCTGGGTGAACGGGTTTCAATGCCATCGAGAAGATAACTGGTGTCGTTTTCCCGCAAGCCCGCGACGACAATCGATAAATCCTTTCTTCCTGTCCATGCCGTGACTGGTGAATTCGCGTTATCAATCACGGTAACACCCGGCGAGAGCTGGGCCAGCTGGATGAAGTTCCGGCCGTTGAGAGGCAACGCACTGATGCTCTTTTCGGTTATGACTTGCCCTACCGTAACGTCATCCGGACTGACCAGTTGTGCGGCGGCCGCTACCTCCACCGCGGTCGATACCTCGCCTACTTGGAGCTGGACGTTGACCGTAATACGACTGCCCACTCGAAGAGTGACGAGCGGAGCGACGAATCGCTTGAAACCGGTTGCTTCCACGGTAAGCTCGTAATCGCCCGGAAGCAGCCGCGGCAGGATATAGCTTCCATCTATAGCGCTCTTTGTCTCGAACGATGCATTCGTCGTGATTTGGCGTGCTTTGATAGATGCGTTAGGGACTTCGGCAGAACTCTGGTCTGTTACGAACCCTAGAATGTCTCCGCTAAAGCTTTGGGCAGTTAGTGATTCTGGATGCAGGAAGGCGGAGATCAGAAGAACACCGGCCAATGATCTCATGTCAAGCTCCGAGCACGATGTTCCTGAACCAGTTGCGGTAGGGACGTCAGTCTTTTTTCAGACGACGCAGGGATCCACGAGCGGAGCAGC
Source organism: Acidobacteriota bacterium (assembly GCA_003223065.1). Lineage (GTDB taxonomy): Bacteria > Acidobacteriota > Terriglobia > Bryobacterales > Bryobacteraceae > Palsa-187. The sequence goes on from QHXU01000092.1 coordinate 9,723, forward strand.
CACTTCCCGTTACTTCTGCCTAGCTCAGGCCATTGTGCATAACGTATAATACATAATAGATGAGAGGACGTCAAGGGCAAACGGCTGGAACGGCCGGGCCCGGACTACGGATGACATGAGCCCAGGCAGAAGGCGAGCGGGATGGGCCAAGTCGCTTATCTTGTGCCTCTGCACCGGGTTGCTCTGGTACAGCGTCGCTCCGCAGGCATTGGCTCAAACAGAGGACTTTCAGAGAGCGGTCCAGGAGTACCGCCTCGGCCAACAAGACCGGGCAATGACGAGCTTGCAGGCGATCCTCCGGGAAGACCCGGATTATGCCCCGGCGCATGAACTGCTGGGACTTATCCTCACGGCTAACTCAGACCATCAGAAGGCGCTCTCACATCTGCTCCGCGCTGCCCAATTGTGGCCGAACCACGCCGTTTACCAAGTGAACCTGGCCGTTTTCTACCTGCGGCAGTTACGCATCAAGGATGCAGAAGTCGTCCTCGATCATTCGCTCAATTCAGCGCCCAGGCCGCAGGCTTACAGGCTTCTTGGAGTCATTAGGCTGGATCAACAGAGAGCCCAGGCGGCGATCAGGCTGTTCAGGGAGGCCACCGCGCTGGCGCCAAGAGAGTTGGCTGGCTGGTACGATCTTGGGCTGGCTTACGAGGCCATCTCGGATACTGATTCCGCTCTGATGTGTTATGGCCAAGCCTTGCAGCTTGATCCGAAGGATTTCGCCACCCATCGTCAGATAGGCTTGGCTAACTTGGATCGCGGTCATGCCGCCGAGGCCCGCGATCACCTCCACGAAGCGAGCACACTTCAACCAGAGGACGGAGAGGTTGCCATGTATCTCAGCCAGGCCTACTTGTATGCGGGTGATCTCGAGAACGCCTCTGAGTCAGCCAAACGAGCTGCTAGGCTCTTGCCAGATGATCCTCGTAGCCACTACCAGCTCGGACTGGTCTTGGCGAGATCGGAAATGATGAACGAATCCGCAAAGGAATTCGAGCTCTCGGAAAGACTGCCACGAAAGCTCGCAGTCGGCCCACTCGAGCGCTGGCGCCAGCTCAGTGAGACACGGAAGCGAATAGTTCCGGACAGCGATGCCCGCCCCTAATTCTCGCCGCCATCAATATCAGCGAGCCAGTCGGCCCCGCCGCTACAAACTGCGGTGGTACGCCCTATTCGGATCGCCGCTGTTTATCGCCTGGCTCTTATGCCTTTCTCCGTTTCTTCTGGTCACTATCGCAAAAGCCAGGCGCAATAACGCTCCGGCGCCGCCGCTGACTTTTGCAGACATGCAGCGCCAAACGGGCATCAACTTCAAGCGCTTGACGGGCGCGCATGGCACCAAGGAACTCGTCGAGACGATGGGAAGCGGTGTTGCCGTATTCGACTATAACGGCGACGGGCTTCCTGATATCTATCTGGTGAACGGGGCACTACTGCCGTCCCTGTCTAAAAAAGATCCGGCCTATTTCAACCGCCTCTACCGGAACGATGGCGGTTTTCACTTTACCGACGTTACGCTCGCGGCCGGCGTGTAGGGCTACGGCTATGGAATGGGAGCAGCCGTGGGCGATTACGACAACGACGGCTTTCCAGATCTCTATGTGACAAACTTCGGAAACAACGAGCTCTACCGAAATCGGGGTGATGGGACTTTTGTTAACGTCACCCAAAGGGCCGGCGTGGAGGCTGGAGGATGGAGCACAAGCGCCGCTTTCCTGGATTATGACCATGACGGTTACCTGGACCTGTTTGTTTGCCGCTATGTCGATTACCAGCTTGGAAAGGGACCCCAATGCGGTGATCGCGAACGTGGTTTGGTGAGCTACTGCATTCCTGACATGTTTGAACCGTCTACCAACCTCCTCTTCCGTAACAATGGCGACGGCACGTTCCGGGATGTGAGTCGCGTGGCGGGAATTGGTGGATATCGCGGCCGGGGATTGGGCGTTACCGTAGCTGATTTTGACGGCGATGGTTGGCCGGATATTTTCGTGGCCAACGATCGATCCAGGAACTTTTTGTTCCATAACAAGGGAGATGGCACGTTCGAAGAAGTCGCGTTGCCGGCTGGAGTGGCCTACAGCATGGACGGCTCCGCGCGTGCCGGAATGGGAACGGATTTTGGTGACTATAACGCCGATGGGTGGCCGGATATTCTCGTTACCAACTTCGAAACCGAAGGGCTTGCATTATTTGAAAATTTCAGAGGCAAGTATTTTGTCGATCTTCAGGGCCCATTACGTCTCCGCGCCCGTACCCATCCTTACGTAGGCTTTGGCGGGACGTTTTTGGATTACGACAATGACGGGCGTCTGGATATATTTGTTGCGAATGGCCATACGCAGGACGACATCGGCAGCTATAAACCGGATATCACCTATGCTCAGCCGAAGTTGCTTTTTCATAACTCGGGTACCGAGTTCACTCTCGTGCGGGATGGGCCGGGCGGGCCGCTTTCTCAGCTCAAAGTCAGCCGGGGAGCAGCATCCGGCGACCTGGATAACGATGGAGCCGTCGACCTGGTCATCAATAATACGAATGATTTCCCCCAGATCTTGAGGAACCAGATCGGTATGCAGAACCACCGGTTCGCGTTGAAATTAGTAGGTAGCCGGAGCAATCGAGATGGCATTGGAACCAGTGTCCGCGTGGAATGTGGTAAGGAGGTTCAATTCCGGGAGGTCAAGAGCGCCGCAAGCTATCTATCCGCAAACGATTTGCAGGTCAACATCGGCCTTGGAAAGTGCGAGTCAGCGGACGAAATCATGCTTCGATGGCCGAGTCGGACAGTGCAAACTCTAAGAAATGTCCGATCGGGATTCGTGTATCGAATTTCGGAGGACAAAGGCTTAAATCCGATCAAACGCTTGGACGGGCTATCACGCTAGAACTGCTAACTTGGTCCGGCCACACGTCAGGCTTGACAAGTCCGTTATTATACATTATACATTATATCTACCAGCGCACCGGCGCTCCCTGGAGACCAATGTTGCGGCTGTACGGCTTCTCGTTCCTAAAGGTCCTGCTTTTGGTCTGCCTGCCGGGTGCCGTCGCCGAGGCACAAAACAAGAGGATCCCGCTAATCCTTTCCACCGACGTCGGCAATGAGATTGACGATCAGTGGACTATCGTTTACACACTGCTCAACCCGCTCTTCGACGTCCGTGGGATTGTGTCGGCGCATGCGCCGGTGCTGAACCCTCCCGCCGCGCATACGTCGTACCGGATTTTAGTGGACATAGTCGAGAATCGGCTTCGAATGCTCCAACATCCTCCGTTGTTCGAAGGAGCGAGCCTTCCGCTGGAAGGTGCGACGCCCAGGCGAAATGCCGGCGTTGATTTTATTATCGAGCAGTCGAAAAGCTTTTCACGGTCGAACCGGCTCAATGTGCTGGCCATTGGTGCGGTTACCGACGTTGCATCGGCGATCCTGATCGATCCCTCGATCGCGGAGCGAATAAAAGTCGTTGATATGGGCTTTCAGGATTGGCCTGATGGCGTGGGCCTATTCAATATCGACAATGACGTCCGATGTCCCACTCGTTATCGGATCAGCTGAAGTGTGCCGCTGGCACTTATCGCTGAACCTGGACCAAGCCAAAGCATTGGTGGGCGGCCGTGGTCCGATCGGCGAGTGGCTCTGCGAAGAATTTGTGGCTTTCTATTATCGCTTCGTAAAACCGCTCCGGAAAGAAGATTTCTCCGGAGTACGCGTGATCTGGGACAACGTTGTGCTTGCGTATCTGCTCGACATGACTGCTCAAGAGACTTATCCACGGCCTCGGATGAAGGACGACACTCGTTTCGAACATCCCAAGACTGAGCGAACTATCACGTGGATAACCAGCATTGATGAGAAGCGCATGTGGGCCGACTTCATTCGCCATCTGGACCAATACCAACAATCTCACGCTCTAGGTCAGCAAGGAATTCAAACGCGGCACACATACATGATCCCCTAAGAAAAGAAAGAACTGGGCGGCGCAAATGGAAGGGTAATGCAAGCTCGGGATGAGCTGTACGCACTGAGAACCGGGAAGGAGCGATGTTCGTTCTCCACAGTTATGCGTTAGCCGTTATTTTCTGCTTTATTTCCATGCTGTGCTGGGGGTCCTGGGCGAATACACAGAAAATGACGGGTAAGAATTGGCGCTTTGAGCTCTTCTACTGGGACTACGTGTTCGGTGTCTTCCTTCTGGCGGCTGCCGGAGCATTGACAGTGGGGATGACCGGTACAGAGGGACGAAGCTTCTTCGGCGATATCTCCCAGGCGAGTTCAAGAAACATAGGCTCGGCAATGCTGGGCGGACTGATATTCAACGCGGGCAACATCTCGCTCGTGGCCGCAATCGACATTGCGGGCATGGCCGTGGCCTTCCCCATCGGTGTCGGTCTCTCGCTCGCGCTTGGTGTGGTGCTGAATTACGTGGCTACACCCGTTGGAAATGCGCCGATTCTTTTTTCCGGTGTGGGCCTGATCATGGCCGCGATCATCCTGGATGCCGTCGCGTACCGCAGGGTCCCGGGGCAGGTACGAGCAGTCACTACCAAGGGTCTCGTGCTGTCGCTCGCGGTAGGGTTCTTGCTCGCCTTCTCATACCGCTTCACGGCAGGCTCCATGGCCACGAACTTGACCGAACCGGAGGCGGGTACGCTAGGCCCGTACTCGGCCCTCTTTTTCATGTCTCTTGGTGTCCTGGGTAGTAATTTCATATTCAATACGATCATCATGAAAAAGCCATTCGTCGGCGAACCGGTTCACCTGTCGCGATACTTCGAGGGCAGAGGCCGCGATCATCTTCTCGGACTGTTCGGGGGTGTGATCTGGTCGTTTGGAATGCTCACCAACCTGGTTGCCTCCGGTCAGGCAGGCTTTCCGATTTCGTATGGATTGGGTCAGGGCGCCACGATGGTGGCTGCCCTCTGGGGCGTCTTCATCTGGAAAGAGTTCAAGGGGGCGCCAGGAGGAACAGACAGGCTCTTGACCTTGATGTTCTTGGGCTATGTAGCGGGCCTTGTCTTGATCATCGTCGCGAGAGTAGTTTGAGTTTTCTTGAATCATTTAACACAGCGAGGGAGGTTTTATGAAGTTCTATTCTGACGAAGACGCAGAGTTATCTCTTTTGGAAGGCAAGACAGTTGGATTTGTCGGCTACGGGAATCAAGGCCGGTCACAGGCGCTGAATCTGCGCGATTCCGGAGTGTCCGTCATTGTGGGCAATCCATGCGACTCCTATGCGGACCAGGCGAAGCAGGACGGCATGGAAGTCGTCACCATCGCTGAGGCAGTCAGGCGCAGTGACATTATTCCTATTCTGATTCCGGATGAGCTCCAGCCGGATGTGTACGCCAAAGAGATAGCTCCCAATCTCCGGCCTGGGCAGGCGCTGGACTTCGCGCACGGCTACAACATTCACTTCGGTTTGATTCGCCCCCCGGCCGAGGTCGACGTCATCTTGGTCGCTCCCAGGATGATCGGGGTTCAAGTGCGGCGGTCCTTCGAGCTGGGCGGAGGCGTGCCTGCATTTGTTGGTGTCTGGCAGGATGCAACGAAAACCGCCTGGGACACGGCATTGGCCTTTGCCAAGGGCATTGGAGCCACACGGGCAGGTGTCATCCCGTCCACGTTTCAGGAGGAGACCGAACTCGACCTCTTTAGCGAACAAGCGCTTTGGCCTGAGCGCGGCTATTCGCCGGAGGCAGTCGTCATGGAATTGTACGGCTCGGGCGAAGGCGCCGAAGTCTTCCGGGAGATGGTGCATACGGGCTTCTTCCGGCAGATGAAGTTCCATTCCCAGACGAGTCAGTACGGAATGCTGACCAGCTTCGGCAAGCTCTCCTCCGACGACTTGAAACAGAATTTTCAAGCAGCGCTGGATCGCATCCGCTCTGGAACATTCGCCCGTGAATTCCTGGCGGAACAAAGACAGGGTTATCCGGTCTTCCGGCGACTACGAGAACAAGCGATACAGCATCCATTGAATGATGCCGAGGACCGGTTGCGCCCGGTGCTGGAATCCACCTTCAAAGCAGGTGGTCACGGCGGCGCTGCGTCCGCATCCTGAAACAGGAAGGCAAATGAGGCTAAGCGATCGAGTCGCCATCGTAACCGGAGCCGCGCACGGGATCGGGCTGGCCACGGCCCAACTCTTCGTCGAAGAAGGAGCCCGCGTACTCATGGCGGATATCGATGTTGCCGCGGGTGAAGAAGCTGCCCGCAGCATCGGTGCTCAGCAGGGAAAGGCTCGATTTATCGAAGCCAATGTTGGGAAAGAGCCGGAGTGTAAGCATGTGGTCGACGAATGTGTTCGGACGTTCGGACGCCTGGATGTCCTGGTCAACAACGCTGCCTGTTTCGTGCTTAAAGGCCTCGAAGCGACACGGGAGGACTGGATACGAATCATGGAGGTCGGTGTATTCGGTTACTCTTATATGACGCGCATGGCCGCGGCAGAAATGAGAAAGATCGGAGGCGGGACCGTCGTAAACGTGGCAAGCGTTTCCAGCGTTGTTGCACAGCCTAACTTTGTCACCTACAACGCCAGCAAGGGAGCTGTTCTTCAACTCACGCGATGTGCCGCAATGGACCTGGCGCCCGACAATATCAGGGTCAATTGCGTTTGCCCGGGATTGGTATGGACTTCGATTGTAGAGAGACGGGCCGCTGAAGCCAGGCTCACGAGGGAAGAAGTCGCGAGAGATTGGGCGCCGCTGCAGTTCATCAAACGTGCGGCCGAACCACGTGAAATCGCATACTCGATTCTGTTCCTAGCATCCGATGAAAGTTCATTCTGTACTGGCAGCCCGCTGTTTGTTGACGGCGGCCATACCGCTCAATGATGCTACATTCGCAGAAACGAGCAACACGGCATTCATGGCCATCAGCTCGATGGCTCACGAATATGCACAAACTTCTGGTCGCGATTAACCGATGACGCCGGTCCTTGACGGCCTCGCAGCCGGCGCGCGGCGCAAAATCTCGCGCCGGCTGATTCCATTCCTGTTTCTGCTGTACATCACGGCGTACATAGATCGCGTGAACGTGAGCTTTGCGGGTTTGGAAATGACGCGCGAACTGCATTTCTCGAACGAGGTGTTTGGCTTCGGTGCGGGCATCTTCTTCTTCGGATACAGTCTGCTGGAGATTCCCGGTGCGATGCTAGCGCAGACATGGAGCGCGCGGAAGTGGATTGCGGGCATCATGATCTCCTGGGGGATGCTGGCAGCGCTCACCGGGCTGATTCGTAGCGCCGCAGAGTTCAATATCATACGCTTTTTGGTTGGACTGGCGGAAGGCGGGTTCTTTCCCGCCGTGGTGGTCTATCTCACGCATTGGTTCCGACAGGAGGACCGCGGCAAGGCAGTGGCGATGTTCATGGCGGCGATTCCGGTTGCGAATGCCGTCGGGGCGCCAATCGCCGGGTTTCTGCTGGGAATCCATTGGCTGGGCGTATCCGGCTGGCGGTGGCTGCTGATTCTCGAAGGTATCCCTGCATTTCTAGGCGGAGTCGTAACCCTGTTCTATTTGACTGACTGGCCGAAGGATGCACTCTGGCTCGCGCCGCGAGAGCGCGAGTGGATCAGCGGTGAACTCGACCGTGAGTTGTGCGAGAAAAAGATCGCCCGCGGTCATATGAGCATTTCGGAAGCGCTGCGGCAACCGGTTGTGCTTGCGCTCACCCTATCGTATTTCTGCATCAACACGAGCAGCTACGGCTTGAACATCTGGCTGCCGAAGATGGTGCAGAAGTTACCGGGGCTGACAACGATGCAAGTAAGCCTGGTATCGGCGATCCCATTCCTGTGCGCGATTCCGGCGATGCTCATCTGCGGATGGCATTCCGATAAGACGGGCGATCGAAAGTGGCACGCTGCGACGGCGGCGATTGCGGCGGGTGTGGGTCTTGCCCTGAGTCAATGGGCGGCCGAGAATCTGCTGCTGGTCGTGATCAGTTTCTCGATTGCGTCCATAGGCATCATGAGTTACTATCCGACCTTTTGGGCCTTGCCTACGCGCTTGCTGAGCGACCGCTCGGCTGCGGCGAGCTTTGGGTTCATGAACTTGACGGCCAACATAGGCGGATTCGTCGGACCTTACATGGTCGGGTTCCTGACGGACCGGACGGGAACTTACATGGCGGGCGTGTTGCTGTTGGTATCGACGGCGGTTCTGTCGGGCGTTGTGCTCATGGTTCTGCGGGAGCGATAAACCGGGAAGACTCGCGATCACCTGTTCAGGTCCGCCCCTTGAGGGAATCACGAGCGCCAGGAGGGTCTCGGCGCTGGTCCTACGCAGAAAAGCGATACGGGACCCGCCGGGCGATCAGACCCGATTCGTATCGTCCTGATGCGCCGATGTCAGGGTGTGTGGCTGGTTCGATCCCGCCCCACCTGTACTTCGGGAAGATTTTACTTGAAAACGGGTACAGGATGGAGTGAGAATCAATCATCTGCATCGGTCGAGGTTCCGTAGAGGAGTAACATATGGGAGCCAATCGGCTTGAAATCCTAGTCATCTGCACCTGCTTTTCGCTCGGCCTGCCGCCTTTGACGGCCCAAACTACCACCGGCTCCATCGTCGGCACGGTGACTGACAAGACCGGAGCGGTGGTACCCGGCGCTTCCGTTAGCGTCACCAACGTTGATACCGGTATCGCGACCAAAACGACTACCGACTCCTCGGGCAACTACGTAGTGACGCCTCTTCCGGTCGGCCACTATTCGGTAACTGTCGAGGCACAAGGTTTCAAGAAATCCGTGAGCGGCGGTATCACGCTCAACGTGCAGGATCGTATTGGCGTCAATGTGGTGCTGGAGGTCGGGGACCTCACCGAGACCGTGGAAATCGTCGGAGCCGCCCCGGCCCTGCAGACCGACACTTCCTATCTGGGCCAGGTGGTGGAGAGCCAGAAAATTGTGGATTTGCCTCTCAACGGCCGATTTTTCACGCGACTCGCGGTGCTGACGGCCGGTACGGCACCCACCGCCCCGGGCGCAAGGGATGAGCGGACCGGCGGCTTCAGCGCAAATGGCGTGCGGCCCTATCAGAATAACTATCTGCTCGACGGCATCGACAACAACAGCCTGTCAGAGGACCTGACCAATGAAGCGAGCTTCGTCGTCGGCCCCTCGCCCGATGCGATTCAGGAGTTCAGGGTGCAGACCAACTCGATGTCGGCTGAGTTCGGACGTTCAGGGGGCGCAGTCTTGAATGTGACGATCAAGGCCGGCACCAACGAATTTCACGGCAGCGTGTTCGAGTTTCTGCGCAACAGCAAGCTCGACGCCAAGAATTTCTTCGACGCGCCGACCGGGCCCACTCCGCCCTTCAAGGAGAACCAGTTCGGGGCGGCGGTTGGCGGGCCGCTGCTGCTTCCGGGCTACAACGGCAAGAACCGGACGTTCTTCTTCGCCGATTACCAGGGCACGCGGATTCGAACGGCCCACACCTTCTTGGCGACGCTGGCGCCCCTTCCATGGCGCAGTGGCGATTTCTCTGGGTTCGTTCCAGTTCTGGACCCGGATTCAACCATGATCCTGAACGGCCAGGTTGTCCGCCAGCCGTTTGCGAACAACAAGATTCCGCTCGCTAGCTTCGATTCAGCTTCACTGAACCTGATCACGCTCATGCCGTCGCCCAACGTGCCGGGATCGGTTTCTCTGAAAGGCGTGGCGAACAACTATCTCAGCAATCCGGTCGAGCCGAACGACACGGATCAGGGCGACCTGCGCATCGATCACAGGATCTCCGAGAGAGACAGCATGTTCGCCCGCTTCAGCATGTCGGACCAAATGCTGACGCCTCCAGCCTCGATCCCTCCGCCGCTCTCCGGCGCAGCATTCTCATCGGGCGATTGGACCAATAACACGCGGCAGGGCGTGTTCGAGGAGACCCACATCTTTTCGCCGCATGTGATTAACGAGTTCCGCGCCGGATACACCCGGCTGCGTACCGAGCGCTTGCAATTCAACGCTAACGATAACCTCTCGGCGAAGGCTGGCATTCCGGGGATCCCGTTCACGACCGGTAACGGGGGCTTGCCGCGCTTTGCTGTCAGCGGCCTGACCAACTTCGGCAGCGCAACCTTCCAGCCGACCGCCGAGTTTGAGAATGTTTACCATTTCATCGAAAACGTGAGCCTGATCAAGGGCGGCCACACCATGAAACTCGGCGTGGAGTGGAAGCCGATTGTCAATTTCAGCATTCTCCAGCCGCCCGAATCGCGCGGGCGCTTTACGTACAACGGCAACTTCACCCGGGACGCGCAGGACCGTAACAATTCCGGACTCGGTTTCGCGGACTTCGCGCTGGGCCGGTCGAGCAACGCCCTAATCAGCTCTTTCATCAACGATACCTTCCAGCAGCCCGGCTACTTCTTCTATGTCCAGGATGACTTCAAGGTCACGAGCAAGCTCACACTCAACCTCGGCATTCGGTATGAGTACATTTCACAGCCATTAGAGCGCCGCGACGCAGAGGCCACCTACAATATCGCCACTGGCGCACTGGATATTCCCAAAGGCCGCAATGATCCGCTGCCATCGAGCTTCTTTCCCGAGGTGACGGTTAACCGCAATGCGCCGCGGCAGCTGGTCCCGCAGGACCGAAACAACTTCGCGCCTCGCGTGGGGTTCGCCTACCAGTTAACGAAGAAGACAGTGCTTCGATCCGGGTACGGGATTTTTTATTCTTCCTATGAAGCCGGGCCGCTGAGCATCCCGAATATGGGCAACAACCCGCCGTTCTACATCGAGGCGAACTACCCGGCCGTCAGCTTCTCGACGCCGAACCCGCTCGTCAACCAGCTCTCGAAAGGCTTGCCGGTCAACGTTTTCATCAACCCCTCCGCGCCGTCGCTGTTTTCACTCGATCCGAATTTCCGCAATCCTTACGTGCAGCACTGGAATTTCGGTATCCAGCAAGATTTGGGTTTCAATACGGTGTGGGAGATCTCCTATGCCGGTTCGGCGGGCAAGAAGCTGTATGAGTTCCGCAATGCC
>QHXU01000093.1:0-551 GCA_003223065.1 Acidobacteriota bacterium
GTTTTCGAGGCTGATTATCAACCGCCGCCGCCGTTCAGCTTCCGCGTCCAGGACGTGGGTTTCGAGGATGCGCTGCGCATGCTTGAAGCGGCGGCGAACTCATTCCTGGTGCCGGTCAACCAGCGTCTCGCGCTGGTGGTTCGCGACACGCCCCAGAAACGCGCGGAAATGGCTCCTGCCATGTCCATCGCCGTCCCAATACCGGAGCGTATGTCGGTCCAGGATGCGCAGGAAATCCTCACGGCCGTGCAACAGACGCTCGAGATCCGCCGCGTTAGCGTGGATCCGGTCAAACGCGTCGTATACCTGCGCGATCAGGCCGCCAAAGTGAACGCCGCGCGCCTGATCTTCGCTAATCTTTCCCGTTTGCGGGCGCAAGTGGAAGTTGAAGTCGATTTTCTCGAAGTGGCGAAAAACTCGTCGCTCGGATACGGCCTGAGTCTGCCAACTTCGGTGCCGGTCGTCAACTTCGGTACGTTCATGCATAACAAGCCACCGATTCCCGCCGGGTTCACACGATTCCTCACGTTCGGAGGCGGCGCTACATTTTT
>QHXU01000093.1:590-3896 GCA_003223065.1 Acidobacteriota bacterium
CGCAATTCGGCTTCGACGGTGCTGCAGTACCAAGTGGTGGCGCTGGACGGACAGGCGACGACGCTCCACGTCGGCGACCGGTACCCTATCATCACCAATGGTTACTACGGACACGCTACGGGGACGGGGCAGGTATTTGCGCCGCCGCCAACGATAAACTTTGAAGACCTCGGCCTGGTTTTGAAGGTGACGCCGTCTGTGCACGAGCAGGGCGGAGTAACGCTTGATCTCGACGCCGAGTTCAAAGTGCTCGGCACCGGCAGTCCCAACGGAATTCCGGTGATCTCCAGCCGTAAGTTCACTGGCAAGGTGCGGCTGAACAGCGGTGAATGGGCCGTGATCGCGGGACTTGCCGGCACGAACTACACGGCATCATACACCGGTATTGCCGGGCTTTCGAGCATCCCCTTGCTAGGCCACCTGTTCCGGCAGAATACGGTCCAGAAGGACTCGACTGAAACGCTGATCCTGCTGAAACCGCGCATTGTCACGCTGCCGCCCTGGGAATCCGTCACGCAGACGATTTGGGTCGGCACGGAGACCAAGCCGATCACGATGTATTAGGCATACGCGGAGAGGACTTCCCAGTATTGCTTCGCGACGGCATCGATGGCATGTTCCTTCGCGATGTGCGCCGCGGCGTTGCGTCCAATTGTAACGGCTGCTTCGCGATCGCTTGACAGCCACAGGATGTAACCCGCGAGCATCTCCTCCTCCGCAGCGCCCAGGTCGACCCGCAAGCAGGCCTTTTCGGGAATGCGGGCGATCTCCACGCCGCTCGTGAAGACGACCGTCTTTCCGATGCCCATCATGCGAATCGCGATGCCGGAAGTCTCCGCCGCAGTGGGGAAGCGCAGGCTGATGCAAAGGTCGGTCGCTGCGGCATAGCGCCAGAAATCCTTCTCCGGGAGATGGCCGGCGCGCAGAATGCGAGGGTCAACGAGCAGGGGCGCGATCGAACGCTCGACATCGGACGACGCAAAGGCCCCGGCCACCAGCAGGCGCGCGTCGGCGCCAAGACGCCAGGCACGTTCCATCGCGCGCAACACGACCGGCAATCGCTTCGACTCCCGCAGATGTCCGAACACGCCGACGAGCAGCGTTCTCGGGCCAATGCCTGCCTCGGATCGGAATCGCAAAGTGTCCACCGCGGAGGGTAGTCCCGGCGGAACGAAAAGGTGCGGGATCTCGGCAATGCGGACCTCGGGCGCATGGCGTTTCACGATGCGTGCGGCGGCGGGGTTGTGAACAATGACGGCCCGCGATGCGCTTGCGATCCGCTTCAGCATGGGATAGTTGAAGTAGCATGGATCGGCTGCGGAGCGGGCGCGGTTTTTCCAGAGCTCGCCGGCGAGGCCGCGCATCCATTCGCCGTAGTTGTAGACGAACTCTTCCACGTAATGAGCTTCGTCAAGCCAGCCCAGAAAGAAGTGCTGGAGCACGGCGTCATGCAACACCACAATTCCCGGCCGCGCGAGCGCGTTCTCGTAGATGGTCCGATGCAGGCGGTTATTGCCGAGATGGTAGAGTGCGACGTCGGCGTCCGCCGAATCGAGGCCCACGCTGCCGTGGCGGCGCAGAGCCTGGACGAGCGCCGACGCATACCACGCCCGTGTGCGCCGGAGGCAGCGGCGAAAAGAAACCGACTTTCATCAATCTCGCCGCCGCGGCCCAAATAACGCGGTCCCAATGCGGATATGCGTCGCACCTTCCTCGATGGCGGCCTCGAGGTCGTGGGACATGCCCATCGAGAGCTTCGGTAATCCGTGCTTGCGGGCGAGCTCGGCGAGACGCCGGAAGTACGGCCGTGTAACTTCGGGATCGTCGCTCCACGGCGGCATCGTCATGAGGCCGGTGAGCCGCAGGTTGGCGCAACTGCGGATGGCGTCGATGAGCGGCGACAGTGTCTCCGGTTCGGCGCCGGCTTTGGTTCCCTCGTGCGACAGCTTGACTTCGATCATCACTTCGAGCGGCCGTCCGGTCTGGTCAAGGCGGCCGGCGAGCTTTTCGGAGTCCACTGTCTCGATCACCTGGAACAACTCCGCCGCGGGACGCGCTTTGTTCGACTGGAGATGGCCGATCAGGTGGTACTCGGCGCCGGTGAGATCCACCAGGTGGGGACACTTCGCCTCGAACTCCTGCACGTAGTTTTCTCCGAAACACCGCAGGCCCTGAGCATAGGCTTCCCGGATCACATCGGCGGAGAATTTTTTTGTGACTGCGACAAGAGTAATCTCGGAGCGTGTGCGGCCAACGCGGCGCAACGCGGTCTCGATGCGCCGCTCGACTTTCTCCAGACGCTCAGAGAGCACGCTCTCCCCCTATGTAGACTTCGCGCGCGGGCTGAAGGCCGAAAAAATAGGCGAGCTCGCGGCGATCGGCGCAGTCGTGGATCACGAAGTCGGCACGTTTGCCGGGTTCGAGTGAGCCGACTTCGCCTCCGCGGCCGAGGCTATATGCTGCATTAACCGTGGACGCAGTGATCGCCTCGTCCGGCGTCATCTTCATTTGGGTCGCGGCGAGCGACAGGATCATGGGCATCGAGGGGGTGGGGGATGAGCCCGGATTGAAATCGGTGGCGAGGACGACGGCGAGACCGGCGTTGATCATGGCGCGCGCGTCGGGGTAGCGGCGCGATCCGAGCGCATAAACCGAGCCGGGAAGCAGCACGGGTTGGACTCGCGCTTCACGCAAGGCCTCGATCCCGGCCGCATCGGTGTGCTCGAGATGGTCCGCCGTTGCGGCGCCGAGCTCGGCTGCGAGCCTGGCGCCACCGGAATTTTCGAGTTGATCGGCGTGCAGCCGGACGCCCAGGCCGTGCGCCTGCGCGGCACGAAGGACCCGCCTTGCATCCTCAACGGGAAACACGCCCAGTTCGCAGAAGACGTCGCAGTACTCGGCCAATGCAGCGATTGCCGGCAGCATTTCCTCAATCACGAGTGTGACGTACTCCGCGCGGCGGCCGCGGTATTCATCCGGCACTTCGTGCGCGCCAAGAAACGTGGGTACGGCGCGAAGCGGCTTGATCTGCGCGATCACCCGCAGAAGTTTTCGTTCATCGTCGATCGAAAGGCCGTAGCCCGATTTAGCTTCGATCGTTGTCGTGCCGCTACGGAGGAACCACTGCGCGTAGCGCGACACGGCCGCCAGAAGTTCGTCTTCGGGCGCCGCCCGCGTCTTTCGAACAGTCGAGCGGATTCCACCTCCCGCGGCGGCGATCTCCCGGTATGTCGCGCCTTCCGCCCGTTTTTCGAATTCATCGGCGCGGTTGCCGGCGAAGACAGGATGGGTATGGGCGTCGATGAA
>QHXU01000093.1:3906-5021 GCA_003223065.1 Acidobacteriota bacterium
CGTGTCCGGTTCGATGGCCGCTTCAATTTCGCGGCGCGAGCCCGTAAGCGCGATGCAACCGTTGCGGACAAGCATCGCACCGTCGCGGATTATGCCCAGATCGCGCATCTCTGTGCGGATACGCGGCCGCTCCGGGCCGGCGAGCGTCACCAGTTCAGAGCAACCGACGACGGCCAGCGTGCCCATCATTCGTTCATGGGAATGCGAATGCCGTGCTCGCGAGCGACTTCGCGCGCACGCTCATAGCCCGAGTCGGCGTGACGCACGATGCCGATGCCGGGATCGGTAGTGAGCACGCGCTCCAGGCGCCGGGCGCACTCCGGAGTTCCTTCCGCCACCACTACCATGCCCGCGTGCTGTGCGTAGCCGATCCCGACGCCGCCTCCGTTGTGGATTGAAACCCAGGATGCGCCCGCCGCCACATTGAGCATCGCGTTCAACAAGGGCCAGTCGGCGATGGCGTCGGAGCCGTCGAGCATGCCCTCGGTTTCCCGATAAGGCGACGCGACCGAACCCGTGTCCAGGTGGTCGCGCCCGATGACGACCGGCGCGGCGATCTTGCCCTTCTGAATCAGCTCGTTCATGGCCAACCCGAACTCGGCGCGCTCTCCGTATCCCAGCCAGCAAATCCGGGCGGGCAATCCCTGGAAATGAATTTTTTCGGAGGCGAGCTTCATCCAACGCTTCAGGGATTGGTTCGTTGGGAAGAGTTCGAGCGCGAGCCGGTCAGTAGTGCGAATGTCTTCGGGATCCCCCGAAAGCGCGGCCCAGCGAAATGGACCGCGGCCCTCACAGAAAAGCGGCCGAATGTATTCGGGCACGAATCCGGGGATCTGGTAAGCGTCTTCCACGCCGGCGCGCTTCGCCTGGGTTCGCAGATTGTTG
The DNA here is from genome assembly GCA_003223065.1 of Acidobacteriota bacterium. Classification (GTDB taxonomy): domain Bacteria; phylum Acidobacteriota; class Terriglobia; order Bryobacterales; family Bryobacteraceae; genus Palsa-187. The sequence goes on from QHXU01000093.1 coordinate 4,792, forward strand.
CCGTAGTCAAACGTCACTGCACCCATCCGCTTCAGTGCCAGCATGGCGCGGACATGCTCGCCCATTGCGTCCAACGAGCGCCGCACGTACTCATCCGGATTCGAACAGCGGAGCGCGAGCGCGCCGGCGAGCGTGAGGCCATTCGGGACATAGCCATTCAGGGGATCATGTGCGCTGGTCTGGTCCGTGAGGACGTCGGGCACAACTCCGCGGCGCGCAAGTTCGGGAAT
>QHXU01000093.1:5140-5691 GCA_003223065.1 Acidobacteriota bacterium
GCCGGCCGTCATCCGATCGCAATAGCCCGTTTCGATGCGCTTCTCAATGCGCTTCGGATCGACGTCGATTCCCAGGAAGCACGCACCGTTCATGGTCGCGGCGAGAGGTTGCGCGCCACCCATGCCGCCCATGCCGCCCGAAACGATGAGTCTTCCGGCGAGCGATCCGCCGAAGTGCCTCGCCGCAGCCGCGGCGAAGGTCTCGAAAGTTCCCTGGACGATCCCCTGGCTGCCGATATAGATCCACGAGCCGGCCGTCATTTGCCCGTACATCGTGAGGCCCATCCGCTCCAGGCGATGGAACTCTTCCCAGTTCGACCAATGGCCGACAAGGTTTGCGTTCGCGATCAACACGCGCGGGGCGTCATCATGGGTGCGGAAGATGCCGACCGGCTTGCCGGAGGCTACTAACAACGTCTCGTCATCGGAGAGACCCTGAAGCGACCGGACGATGGCGTCAAATGACGGCCAGTCTCGCGCGGCTCGTCCCGTGCCACCGTAGACAATCATCTCGTCGGGGCGCTCCGCGACCTCCGGGTCGAGGTTGTTCA
>QHXU01000093.1:5728-18630 GCA_003223065.1 Acidobacteriota bacterium
TTTGGCGCTCGAACTCAGCTTCGGAAAAGCGTGCCGCCGCAGCCTGGAGTACGCCGGCGGGGAGGTTGGCCTCAGCCCTCTCGAATTGTTCAATCGCGCCGGCGAGCGATTCCTCGCGCGGCGAATCGTAAAAGAACGCTCCTTCCGGCGGCACGATCCCGAGCACGCCGCCGCGCCCCAACGCGATCACGGCTTTGCCGCTGGCGATCGCCTCCACGGCAGTGATGCCGAAATCCTCCTCGCCCGGCATGAGGAGCGCCCGGCAACGGGCGTACAGCCAGCGGAGGTCCTCCTCGGAAACGCGGCCGCAGAATTCGATGGACGGGCCCGCGGCGCGGCGCAGCGCGCGGTACTGCGGCCCGTCGCCTACGATGCGCAGCTTGCGCCCGGAGTAGGAGAAAATTCTTACCGCGGCATCGATACGCTTGTAGGGGACCAGCTCGCTGACGATCAGATAATAGTCTTCAGGTGGCTTATGTTGGAATTTTTCGACGGCCACAGGTGGATAGATGACGTGCGCATCCCTGCGATAGGTTTTCTGAATGCGGCGCTGCACATTTATGCTGTTGGCGATGTATTGATCGACGCGCGCCGCGGCGGCAAAGTCCCATAGGCGAAGATAATTCGCGAACGGCGCCATCATCGCGCGTTTCAATCGCGATCGAGTCCATTCGTGCAAATATTCGGGATACAGGTCCCACAGGTAGCGCATCGGGGTGTGGCAGTAACAGACATGATGCGTCCCCGTGCCGGTGATCACGCCCTTGGCGGGACCGGATTCGCTCGAAATCACCAGGTCATAGCCGCGCAGATCGATATGCTCGAGCGCTATGGGCATAAGGGGCAGCAGCGAACGGTAAAACCGCCGCAGCGGATTCAAGAACGATGCCGTCACGCGGCGCGAGCGGATCAGCGGCGAGACTTTTTCGGAATCATAGAACAGCGTGAAGAGATCGGCTTCTGGATAGAGGCGGCAGAGCGCCTCCACGACCCTTTCGCCCCCGCGCATGCCCAGAAGCCAGTAGTGTACGATCGCGACCCGCATGTCTGGAGCGAGTCTAGCATTGGAGCGAGTCCGGTATTCTGCTAGCCTTGAGGGACGGGGTATGGTCTCGAGTCGAGGGCGCCCACTTTCCTGGCGCGTCCTGTTCCAGATGGCGACGGTTGGCGCGTACACTGCCCTCGTAAAGATGGCGGGCGCGGCAAAGGTGGTGCTGACCGCCCGCGCGTTCGGCATGAGCGATGGCGTGGAGGCTTACCTGATCGCGTTCCTGCTGCCGTCGTTTGTCTCCGATATACTGGCCGGCTCCCTCAGTCCGGCGCTGGTGCCGGCGTTCATCGAAGTGAGTCATCGGGAGGGGCGCGAGGCCGCGAATCGCCTTTACCAGGGCGCGCTCGCGGCCGCCGTGGGTTTGCTTTCGCTGGTGGCGCTGGTGCTTGTGGCAGGCGCTCCGTGGATCTTGCACGCGCTCGCGCTCGGCTTCAGCGCGCCTAAGCTGGCGCTCACGGGTTCGTTGTTTCTGACGATGCTGCCCATCGTGCCGATCACCGCGTTGACCATCACCTGGCGCTCCATTCTTAATACGGAGGGACATTTTGCTCTGGCGGCCGCGGCGCCCGCACTGACGCCACTGGTAACGATCCTGTTTCTTTTGGGATTCGGACACGAGTGGGGCGTGCAGTCGCTTGCCGCTGGAACGCTCGCCGGAAGCGTGCTCGAGGCGGTTCTGCTCGGCGCGGGCGCTTCGCGGCTTGGATTTCCGGTCGTACCGCGCTGGTATGGCCGCAACGCCGCTCTCGATCACGTTCTTGCACAGTACGGCCCAGTGGTGTTGGGCACGCTGCTGCTCGGCGGCGTGACGCTGATCGACCAAGCCATGGCGACCATGCTCGGCGCGGGAAGCGTGGCCGCGTTGAATTATGGAACGCGGGTCACGATGGTGCTTATCGCCATCGGACCGGGAGCTGTCGCCACGGCCATCCTGCCGCACTTTTCGCGGCTGACGGCAAGCCAGGACTGGGACCACGTGCGCGGCAGCCTGCGCAGCTACGCCGTGATTATTGTTGGAGTGGCGTTGCCGGTGATCGGTTTCCTGATTGCATTCTCCGAGCCGCTGGTCCGGTTGTTCTTCGAGCGTGGCCAGTTCACGGGCGCCGCCACCGGACTGGTTGCGACGGTACAGCGCTATTCGCTGCTGCAGATTCCCGCGGCGCTGGTGATGGCGCTGGTGCTGCGCTTGATTTCTTCGATGAGGCTAAACTATCTCCTGCCGCGCGCAGCGGTATTGAGCGTAGCGTTGAACCTGGTGCTCGATGTGCTTCTGATGCGTTGGATGGGAATCGCCGGCATCGCGCTTTCGACCACGCTCGTTCAGGTCGCTGCGCTGGCCTACTTATGGCTGCGGCTGCGCGCAGAGCTGGCCTTCACGCTCGATAGAGCGAGCACACGCATCTCCGGCAAACCGGATTTTCCGATACGCGAAGAGCCGCTCGAAACTCGATCGCGCGGGGGCTGTTGAGAACCTCTGCGAGAGAGTGTTCGCGCACGTTCCCGATCGGCCGGTGAAAGAAGCAGGGGCGTACCGTACCGTCGGATTCGACGACGGCGGAGATCCACGGCGCGTTGCAGGGCGGCGCCTGCGGCTCCTCGAGGCCCAAATGGGCGCGAAAATGCCGCACGATGCGGCGGAGTTTTTCCGGCGTTTCGACGACGAATCCGCGGCCGCACTCTTCCGCGATGAGCGCCTCGATCTCCGCTTCGAGGACGCGAAGCTCGTCCACCGCCAGGGCGACCGAGGCCTGGCGCTCGGGCGGCCAGCCTCCTGGCCGGTTGAACGCCTCCGAGGTAACGTCCGCAGCGAGGAACGAAATGGATTGAAGATCGATCTCGCGCGCGGCCTGCACGGTCTGGCGGAGCTTCGAGAAATTTCCCCGCTGGACCGTGGCGCGCGCAGCCACCGGATAGCCGGGGCGGCACGCGTGCAGCGCCCGCACGCCTGCGGCAAGCATATTGAATGCGCCGGCCACGCGGCGAATCGCGTCGTGAAGCGCGGGAGGACCGTCGAGCGAAACAATCATGTCGTCGATGGATTCGCAGATCTGTTCCGCGTGCCGCCCGATCAGCAGACCCGTGCTTAACGCGGTGGTGCGGATGCCTCGGGAGCGCAACAAATCCGCGAGACGAAACAGATCGGAATGCATGAGAGGCTCGCCGCCGGAGAATACCACCCACTCGACGCGGAGACGCTCGATATCGGCGAGATGCCGCTGGAGTTCGGACACGCTGATCTCTTCGGCCCGATCGGTCTTCCAGATGTCGCACATCACGCAGCGGCAGTTGCAGCGGCTGTGGGGGTATAGAACCAGGATGGGCAACGACTGGATCACTAGCGGTTCACTTCCAATCCTACAACGCGGCCCGCAAGCGGCGAGCATGCGATGGTGCGCCCGGCCCGTAAAGGGAAATGATTTATTGCGCTTTCGACCAATGCCGGCCACAAATGACGGCTTAATTTGGAGGCGGCGCCGATGTATACAGGGCTACCGGAACATGCGGACATCAAATTCAAAAGACGCCGGATCGTGGAATTCGACCCTGGAGAAGTCAACGTGAGCCGGATTAAGCAGCACGTTCCATTCTCCGCGTATTGCCGCGGATGGAACGAGCAGAGCCACGCTTTGCCCACCGCGAATCCAATCGTCGCCGAATCGGCGCAGTGATTCATCTCGCGTTTCATGCCAGGCCTTTGGCAGAACCTTCGGTTCGAGTCTGCGAATCTCAAGCGCCTCAGGGATCTCGCCTTCGATCGAAACAAGATCTGCTGGCCGGAGATTCGGTTCCAGATTCACAAAGGTCTCCACTGCGGCGAGCGCCAATGAAGCCGAGGCATAGACAACACGCACCCCTCGGCTGTTCCAGCGACCGCCGTAGAGACGAGCGCCTTCCCCACTCGCAGCCTCGGCAGCAAAGCGCCGGCGGCAGATCCTCCAGAACCGCATCAACTGTAGACGCCATAGGCGATGCGGCCGAGAACGTCCTCAACCATCCGCGCGCCCATGTCGGTGTCGAGTTGATCGAGAGGCCTTTCGCCACCCAATGCGCGGTTCGGGGTGCTCATCCATTCAATAGCTTTATCCTCGTCGCCGATCATCTCGACGGCGTGCGCATATACTCGCGCAATACGGAATGTGCGATCGGATTCGGCCGGCGTCAAAAGGGATGCCTGGCTGAGGCGGCGAGTCAGCGTGCGTTGCGGAATGCCGAGCTTTCTTGATAAGACATTGTGGCCCAAATGGAGCTTCTCGGCAAGTGCCGTGACCGATCCGGCTGGTAGACCTTTTCGAACGAGATGCGCGAGGTCGCCAGCATGCTTGATCGTTTTCCCAAGCACTTTCCGCCCGCCCAGTATCTCCGCAATCGCCTGTATTTCCATCTTGGCCTCTTGGCTATTAAGCGTACGCCATTTGGCTAAGAATTGCAAGCCGAAGTTGGGGATGCAGGCGGGAGCGACGGCCCGGGCTCGGTCATTTCCGGGCGAATATCAGGAGCCGATGGTCGGCAAGTACCCGCCACGGCGGCAGGTCCGCGATATACCGGTCGATATTCGCGAATGACGTCAATAACCGCTCCGGTAATCCGTTGACGTAGGAAGGCGGCACGAAAATACCGACACCATACCATCGCACGAGCTCGAAATCCGGCAGAAGCGCGCCCGAAATGCGGCTAATAGATGGGTAATATACGCGCACACGGAGCGAGGAAACAGCGCCGCCTTGATTCAATCGGCGGAAGGCTTTCCGTGGCTGCGCGTGCAAGAGATACCAGGCCGTTTCCCAAAGACAAAAAGCTCCGATCATGCAGACGGCCAAATGACCGCCGGGCCGAACCAGTCTTGCCAGAGGCGTGCGGATCGCGTCCAGCTTTTCAACACAATTCAGGGCGCCGAAATTGGATATTACGCCGTCATAGGACCCTTCCAGGAGTTCGAGTTCTTCGATCCTGAGTTCGCTCGCGTCCACGCCGCGGCTGCGAGCGATGCGTACCATCCCGCAAGAAGCATCGATCGCGCGCACGCGGATACCCGAATTCATGAAATGGATTGCGTCCTCGCCCGTGCCACAGCCGAGGTCCAGGACGGAATCGCCAGGCTGGAACAAGGGGTCGACACGCCGCCACACGGCTTCCCTCTGCAGGCGGCCGATCGTGGTGCGAGTCCACAGCTCGTCGTAACGCGAGGCCAGGCGGCTGAAAACAACATCCGCATTACTCATTACCGTGCTCCCCCAAGTTGGTGGCCGAGCGGCTGTCCTGTGAGGAGCGAGCGACGGACCACCAGCCAGCGTTTCACCATCGAAAGCCAGAGCTCGAGCGGCCAGTCGAAGAAGGAATGCTTGAGGCGCCAGTGCACGGGCTTCCGCGCGAACCGCAGCAGCTTTCCTAGAGCGCGGGATTGGCATCTGCGTTGCGCGCGGCTGATCTGCGCGTCGAGGAGGAAGTATGAAATGCTGCGTTGCAACGTTTCGAAAACGTTCCCATGCAGCCAGGGCAGGTGGTTACTGCCCAGGGCGAAATCGGCCCAGGCTTTTAGGGACTCGGGATCGCGGAGACCCATTTTACGCAGTTGCGGCCACACAGGGATGCCGGGATACGGCGTGAAAATATTCGGCGAGAAGCTCACGTTTTCGAATTTGTCCGCGATGTCGCTCATGACTCGCAGCGTCTCGCGGCGGTGCCGGTCCTCTTCGCCTGGAAACCCGAAGATCAGATTGAATGTCACCCGAATTCCCGCGCGCCCGCACTTTCGGGCTGCTTCATACATGTCGGGAATGTGCTGATGACCTTTATTCATGAACTGCAGGACTTCGGATGAAGCGGACTCAGTGCCGAAACCGATGTGACTCACACCACTCGCCGCGAGCAGCTCCACTTCTTCGTCCGTCATCCGGCAGAGCAGGTCGGTAGAGGCCTGGAAAGTCCAGCGAAACCGCACGCCAGACTCGATAATGCCTCGCGCGATGGCGAGCGCCCGGCGCACATCGACAAGAAAATTTGAATCGACCAGGGAAACTTCCGTGATGCGATGCCGCCCGGCCAGATCGGCGAGCTCTTGCACCACCTGTTCGGCGTGGTATGGATTGAAGCGCCGATTGTAGAACACCGCGTCAGTACAGTAACTACAGGCGTACGGGCAGCCGATACTCGTCGCAAACGGGAGCTTGCGCTCGCCGATTGCGCGCTCGTAGGCGTCGAAATCGATCAGGTCATATGCCGGAGGCGGCAAGGCGTATAACGGTATGGTGTGACGATCGGCATTCTGAATGATCTGCCCGTTGCGCTTGAACCAACAACCGTCGACCCGCTCCAAGCCGCCGCCGCTTTCGAGCCTTTGGAGAATCTCGACGAGCGTCTTCTCGCCCTGATGGCGGACCACAATATCGACGAAGTCTTCACGCAACGTTTGGCCGCTGAGCAGGCTCGGGTGCCAGCCTCCGAAAACGATGGGCACTTCTGGACGCAGGTTCCTTACCAGCGATGCAATCTCGATGGCATCGCTGATCATTGGTCCCGTCAGTAATGAGACGCCGAAGCACAGGCCGCCGGCAAGGTTTTTGTTAATTATGTGGCGGTAGTCTCTGCTGAGCGCGCCGTCAACGATGACCGGATTGTAACCTGCGTCGCGAAGTGAACCGGCGAGACTTAGAAGCCCTAAGGGTGGTCCGAAGATCTTTCCGTCGTAGGAGGGAAGAAACAGTATTACCTTGCGAGAATCAGGTCCGGCCATGATACGATCCCGCTATTGAAGTTAATTTCCGCCGGGCAGTGGGAATAAATGACATGCTCATTCTTTCTACCGCGCACGGATGTTCACGGTTCATCAAAGCGCTGATCGGACACTGTCACACCGTCACAAATCGAACCGCTCTTCCGGCGAGCCGCAAAGAGCTACCCAATACCGGCGCCGCCTGGCCGTAGAGCGCCTGTACATCGGCGTCGACCAGCGCGCGCCCGCGTCCTTCGATGAGCAGGGGTTGCAATCCGCTTACCATTTCCCGCGGTAAACGCGAAGCCAGGCGCTGCGACACAAGACGAACACGCCCGCTAATCACAACCAACTCGATGGCACGGACTGCGAGCAGCGCCTCGGCGGGTGTAGCCGCGCCGGTACGCACTGCGATGAGGTCCGCGACACCGCCTTCCTGAAGGGCGCCTTGTCCGTCGCCAAGGCGCAGAATGGATGCCGGGATGTCTGTAACCATCCGATAAAGGTGGCTGGCGCTCAGACGCCACAAGCGCCGGGCGAGGCGTAACTCATCGAGAAGATCGCCGCTCGCCGTGACGGCCGAGTCGCTGCCGAGCGCGATCGGCACGCCCATCCGGAAGGCGCTCTGCGGGAGCGTCCGGCCGAGGGTGAACAGGTTTGATGCAGGACACGCGATCAGCGAGGCGGCACGCTTCTTAATCAATCTCCAACCCGAACGGTCCAATCCCACGCCATGCACGAGCACGGTGCGCGACCCCAGGACGCCCAGGCGATCGAGCGTGAAAATCTCCTCACGAGCCGACGCGTCCGTGCCTTCCGCGGCGTGAATCACGAAGGGCTGGACGCCTGCGGTTCGCCGATAACGGGCGCAGAGGTCCGGGCTGTACTGGATGGAGTGCGCCCACCCCAGCTCGCGCACGACACGCACGGGGAAGCGCGCGTTGAAAACGGCCGGCTGGTACGGGTTATGATGGCACACCGTGGTCACACCGCTAACGAGGTTCTTGAGGCCGCCCCAGTAAAGCCGCACGGCTTTCGGTATGCGGCGGTGATCGCGCACGGGAGGCTCATCAGGACGATAGACATCGCGGGCCCAGGCCGTGGCGTTTGGGTATGGGCCCCTGCCCAGGCGGGGGAACAGATTGAACTCAAGATGGTCGTGCGCGTTTATAAGGCCGGGCAGCAGAATGTGGCCCGAGAGATCGAGCGCATCCTTCCCTCGGGCCGGGCCAAGCTTCCGAATCGCGCGCCCAGCGATTTCGACATCGAGCTCCGCGGACTGCCGGGGGCCGATCGCAACCCGCGCGCCGCGGAGAATCACGGCGCTCGCCGCAGAAATCGCGCTGTCACTATCGCCGGCAAAGCGCATGCTTCGGCGAACATCGCGCCCTTTCCAGCCTTTTCAAACAGCGGGCGCTCCGGTTCGCCGAATCGAAACTCCCGCAGTTCCACGAGGCAGAGTCCGTCGTTGGCAAGATCCGCCAGAGCATAGGGTTCGCTCTCAATCTCGACAATTTCGGGACCGCTGCGGAATGTTCGCTTCCAACCGCGGCGCAACGCTTCGGGATGAAAATCGGAGACGATGACCATGCCTCCCGGCGCCGCCAGGCGCGCGAGTTCGGCCATCGCCTCCCGCACCGGCTGCATGTGGCCGAGCGCGAGCGTGCACAGAACGACTTCGGCGGACGCATCGCGGAAAGGAAGACGGCGGCCGTCAGCCTGAACGATCCTACCCGCGATTCCCGGCTTATTCGTGGCGGCGCGCAACATCTCCGGCGAGAAATCCGCCCCGGCGACACGCGCGCCTCTCTCGCTGGTCCAGACCAGCCACCGTCCGGTGCCGCAGCCGACATCGATCAGTCGCTTCCCCGCGACGTCGCCCAAGAGAGAAGCAAGATGCCGTGATTCCAAAGCGATGATGGGGCTGTCAGTCGAATCGAAAGACTCTGCCCAACGCCGGTACGCTTCGCATGGCGAGATGACCTGCCTCATAGGCTCTCGAGCCGCGGCTGGCGCAGGCGCACCAGCTTCTGCGCCCAACGTAACTCGAACGGATTATCGAACGCGCCCAGCGCATACCTCCAGCTTCCGAGGCCCTTCAGCATCCAACGTCCCCACGCCGGCAGCCGCCAATCCTGCACGGTGGGCCAGCGGGCGTTCATCACGGTTTCAAAGCCCTGAATCTTGCGCCGCAACTCCGGCGGCAGCCAGCGAAGCTCCGGGTCTTTTCGAATGGCGAAGTTGAACCAGCGCTCGGTGGCCCACTCCTCAGGCGTTGTGGGGAACTCGAACCCGTCCAGGTTGCCGTACATCTGGCCGCGGCGCTGCGGCACGGGCACATAGGTCTGCACCACGATCTCTACGTCCGGGTTGATACGCTTGACTCTGCGCGCGAACGCCACGGTCTCGTGGAAATCCGATTCGGAATCGCGCGGGTCGCCGAAAATCAGCGAAAACTCGGGGACGATATCGAACTGCCGGATGCGCGCCGCAAGCTCGAGCGATTGCTCCGCCGTGATCTCTTTCTTCATCTCCTTGAGCTTGCGGTTGGAGCCCGATTCGACGCCGAAGAAAATCATCACGCATCCGGATTCGCGGATTTTGCGCAACGTGTCATCGGAGAAGCGCAACACGGCGTCCACGCGAGTTTCACACCACCAGTGCATGCGCAGCGGGATCATCCGTTCCGCCAGTTCGCGGGCGTGGTCCTCGCGAAGAAAGAAATTGTTGTCGTAGAACTGCACCGCGTTCGCACCGTAGTCGCGACGGAGCTGTCCGAGGATAGCCGCCGTACGGGCCGGCGGTTCCACCTTTTCGCGCGCACCGGAAAAGGGCACGACTCCGCAGAAATTGCACTGGTACGGGCAGCCGATACTCGCCTGGTGCACCGTGGTTCGCGAGCCCAAGAAAGTGGGCCGCAGATACTGTTCGGGATCAAGCCGGTGATATGGCATCGCCGGGAAGTCTCCGGGCGAGCGCAGCGGGCGCTCCGGGTTGTGCACGTGCAATCCGAACTGGTCCTTGAACGACAGGCCGCGGATGCCGGTGTATTGCCGCCCGTTTTCGAGCGAGGCGAGAAGCTCGACAAATGTATCCTCGCCCTGGCCGCGCACGACAAAATCGACATAGCCTGCGTTCAGGGCGGCGTCCGGATAGAGGGACGGGAAATAGCCGCCCCACACCACGGGCACCTGCGGGTACGCGTCCTTGAACCAGCGGCAGACCGGAAGCGCGGCGACCATTTGCGGCCCGGGCATCACCGTGACGGCAAGCAGGCGGGCGGCCCGCTCGCGCATGACGCGATCGATGGATGCGCGCGGATCATCATCGATATTGCCGTCGATGATCGCGTATTCTTCCTTACCCTCGATCATCGCCGCGAGCGCGAGGACAGAAAGCGGGTAGCGCCGGTTCTTCGGCTTTGTGGCGCGTGGATTGAAGAACAGGATCATCGGTCGATCAGTTTACCTTCAAGGATCCAGAATCGGGAGGGCGGCCTTGCTCGTTTGAGCCGCGCTTTCCAGGGACGAAGATGCCAGCGGAGACCGTACCAGGGCTTATGGACGCGCCATATGAGGCCGATTTCCCGGGCGAGAGCGGCGATTGTCGCCAGATCCAGGTACTCGATGCTCGAGATGTGATCGGAGGCAGTACCGTACTGCGCCAGAAACTGCTGGTGCCGCTCGCGGCGCATCTGCTCCCCATGCTCGCGCAGGCGGTAAACCGGCGAATCGAAGACCAGGATCCGCCCGCCTGGCCGCAGGCAGCGCCGCGCCTCAGCGAGCGTCTTGCTGTAATCGGCGGAGTAGTGCAGCGATGCGTTGTAGAGCGCCGCATCGTACCGCGCATCGGGGAAGGGAAGCCGATCGAAATCGGAATCGATGCACGGGAATCCCCTCTCGAGCCGCGCGAGGAAATGCGCGGACGCGCCGAGCCCGTCGCGCGGATCTGTCAGGATATCGACCGCCACGGGACGATGGCCGCGCAGCGCCAGACGATAGGACATCCATCCGGTGCCGGCGCCCAGATCGAGCAGGTCGAGCGGCCGCCGGGTCTCGCCTTCCATCCGAGGCAGGATATGCCGCTCGAAATAGCGGTAAGTACGCCCGCGTATGGACCACTGCGAGGCGAGACGGCCGCTCAGATCGCGGTACGGCAACGCCAGATAGTATGCCGGGTCGTCGGAGCCGCGCCCCTCCGCCTGGCGGATACGCGAATAATCCTCAAGGAAGCGCTGCCGTTCCGCAGCAAGCATCAGGCGTCAACCTCCTCGACGGCGTCGACCTCATGGAACGTCTCACGCAATCCGCGGCGGGCCGCATCGGCCTCAGTTACCGACCCTGAGAATTCGCTCTTCAGAAGCTGGTCAGCATACTGATAAAACCTCCTGGAGTGCCGCCCCGCAATGCGCAGGTCGCGATCGGTTGTAGCGGACCACTCGCCGACGCGTACCAGTTTCGAGGCAACTTCATCGAAGTACGGCGTGCCCTTGATGGGATAAGACACGGTGGTCAAGAATACATCCGGCCGGCACGCTTTCACGTGTTCAACCGTCGCTTCGATATCGGAAAGATCTTCGCCCTCGTACCCCCACATCAGGAACATGCCGGTGCCGATGCCACGCTCACGTAGCAGGCGCACAGCTTCCCGAACCTGGTCCACGCGCACGCCGCGCTGCATCGCGTCGAGAATTCTCTGCGATCCGCTTTCCGAACCTATCCAGACGCGGAAACATCCCAACGCCGCCAGAGCCTCCGCCATGGGAGCATTCATCCGGTCTGCGCGGGTGATGCATTCGAAAGGAATCCGCAGTCCACGCCGCGCCATTTGCCGAACGTATTGTTGGATCCAGCCGGGATGAATTGTGAAGACATCATCGGCCATCCACAACATGTCGGGCTGGTAGCGTTCTGCGATCCAAGCGACCTCCTCGGCGACGGCGGCGGGCGATCTTCGGCGGTGCGTCTTGCCGTAGGTTGAGTGGCTGCACCAGCGGCAGTGATAAGGGCAGCCCCGCGCCGTGATCACGGATACCGAGCCGATGCCATGCCGTTGGCGCCAGGCCGCCAGATACCGGGGAATGTCAATGCGCTCACGATCCGGCCAGGGCTGAGCATCGAGATTGGGAATCAAGGGCGCGGCCTCGGTGCGCGCATCCGAGCCGTTTCCGTCACGGTAGTGAATGCCCGGCACGCACGCCAGATTGCCGCTGCCGGCGAACGCCCGCAAGAGCGCTTCGAGCGAGACTTCACCTTCGCCGGTCACGATCGCGTCGGCCCCGGCGTCAAGATACTCGTCCGGATAATTCGGCGGCTCAGGCCCTCCCAGCACCACGCGGCAACCATTGGCGCTCGCCGCCTGGGTAATGGCCAGCACATTGCGGCGCGTCATCAAATTGCCGTATACGCCCACCACCGGGGGGCGCTCGCGTTCGAGCAAACGCAGCAGATCCTCACGCGACCCGAACGTGGAATCGTAGATCTCCACATCGAAGCCCCGCGCGCGCAGATGCGAGGAGAGATAGAGAAGCCCCAGCGGCGCATATGGCTTCATGATCTCGCGCTCTTTGGGATCTTCTGCCAGGAAATAGCCGTGAGTCAGCAGGAGGTCCATGGCAGCGCGGACCTCGCGGACGCTTTTTCCAGTTCGCGCACGCGGTCCCAGCGCGGATTGCCGCCGCGAACTTCCTCATGCAGCGCTCCGGCCAGCTCGCGATAGAACTCGGTCGAATAGGCGCCGCGAAACATCATTTCCAGGTCGTCCGAATCGGACCAGTTTCTCTTCTCGCCGAGCTCGGCCGCCACACGCTCGTAGAACTTTGTTCCGGGCAAAGGATAGGAAACCGAAACGCCGATGTCATCCGGGCCGGTTTCGCGCACCATTTGAATCGTGTGCTCGATGTCCCGCCAGGTCTCGCCGGGATAGCCGAATTGGAGGAAGAAGCAGGCGCGAATCCCGTGGCGGCGAAGGTTCGCGCGCGCTTCGTAGATGTGCGCGACGCGGGTGCCTTTATCCATGGCGTCCAGGACCTTTTGGGATCCGGATTCCGCGCCCATCCAGACCTCCACACAGCCGGCCCGCCGCAGTGCGCCCACGGTATCGCGCGTCATCAGGTCGCAGCGCGATTGCATCTTGAACGGA
>QHXU01000093.1:18666-22847 GCA_003223065.1 Acidobacteriota bacterium
CCAGTGCGGAGACAGAGCGAAGAGATCATCGGCGAGCCACAGATGGTCGGCGGCGAACTCGCGCTTGAGCCGCAGCATCTCCCTTGCGACACGCTCCGGCGAGCGGACGTGATAACCCGATCCGAACAACGGCTTTGCGCACCAGTTGCATTTGTAAGGGCAGCCGCGGCTAGAAACCATGTTCAGCGAGAAATATCCGTGCGCCCGCAACCAGGCGTCGCGATAGGCGCTGACATCAACCAGGTCCCAAGCTGGGTCAGGCAGAGAGTCGAGGTCGGTGATCAGCGCAGGCGGAGCCGTGCGGCGGATCCCGCATGCGTCGCGGTACATGATTCCGGCGATTCCGTCGCGAGGCCCCTGGTCGGCGACTAGATGCCGCGCGACCTGGTCGAGCGTGGCCTCCACTTCGCCGGTCAGCACCATCTCAAAGCCGGCATCGAGATACGCCGCGGCGCGATCGATTGCATCCGATCCGTTCGCAACGGCTGGGATGCCGGCCTTCCGCGCGGCAACGCACATGCGAAACGCCAGTTCGCGATTGCGGACCAGGCACATCTTCGTGAGAAAGTTGAAATTGTCCTCGACGACGGCGACCATCCTCGGACGATGCGTTTCGAGCGCCTCCTGAAATCCCTGATCCGGCGAGGCGGTGAGCGTTACGTCATAGAGTTTTACCGAGTAGCCGGATTCCCGCAGGCGCGCAGCCGCGATCAGCGTCTGCAACGGCGGGTAGGGCTGCATCTTCCGAACCTGCTTGCGGTCCGAATAGAGGTGATTGGAATGCGTTAGCAGTATGTCGTCCACGCCATACCCTCAGCAGGTTACCGGTTCCGAAGAAAGTTGCTTGGCGTCCACCTTCGGCTTGGGCGGCGAGATAACCTGGTTCACCACATCTTTCACCCACAACTCCACCGGGAACTTGTAAAAATTGTGATCCAGGCGCCAGCGCGCCGGGAAGCTGATCAAGTTGTGCACCATGCGGTTGAAACGGGTCTTCTCTAATCGTGACACGGGCACGCGATTGAAGGCCAGCCGCAAATACTCGCGCATGGTCTGCACTTCGCGATGTTTTTTGCCTTTGAGCCACGGCAGCACGGTATAGCGAGGGAAGAAGTCGGACCAGCCTTCGAGTGTTGTGGGCACGTTGATGCCGAGCTCGAAGGCGTGTTCCATCACCGGAGCGCCTGGATACGGAGTGAAAATATTCGTCCAGAACTCAGCGCCCTTATATTTGCGGCAGATGTCCATGATCAGCGCGATCGACTGGCGCAGGTCGCTCGCCTCTTCGCCCGGATAGCCGAAAATCATGTTGAATGACGGCCGGATGCCCGCCGCCGAGAGCTTTTCCGCGGCTTCGTAAATGGTCTCCAGCTTTTGAAAATCCTTGTTCATCAGGTGCATGACCCTGGGCGAACCGCTGTCGGCGCCCTGCTGCATCTGGGTCAGGCCACTGCGGCGCAGCAGCTTCAACTCGTCGACAGAGAACCGGACCACGAGATTCGTGGACGCCTGAATGCTCCATTCGAACTTCGAGCCTCGGCGAATCAGTTCCTCGGCGATGCCGAGCGCGCGCTCGCGATCCACCAGAAAATTGTCGTCGACGAACCACAGGAGACTCAGACGGTAGCGCACCGCCAGGTCCGTCGACTCCTCGCCGACCTGCTCCGGCGGGAGTGCGTTCCATTTGCGCCCATACACGCCCGCGTTCGTACAGTAAGCGCAGTTGTATGGACAGGCGAGGCTGGTAATGTAATTCGCCCAGCGCCGGCCGCACACGCGCTCGTACGCGTCGAAGTCCGCCAGATGATACGCCTTGGGCGGCATCGCCGTAATGGGCTTCATGGCGCGAGGCTGGTTAAATATCAGCTGGCCGTTTTCCTTGTAACCGGCGCCGTCGATTCCGGCGAAGGACTCGCGCGCCTCGATCCGCTGCACGATTTCCAGCAGCGCATCTTCACCTTGCCCTTTCACGACTACATCGACGTACGGCGCCGCCAACGTCTGATCCGGCAATAGCGACGGATGCCAGCCGCCGAGCACAACCGGCAGATCCGGATACAGCCGCTTGGTCTCGCGGGCGATCTCCACTGTTTCACGAATCATCGGGCCGGTGACCAGCGAGATTCCCAGGCACAGGGCGTCGCTCAACTCCTCGATCACGCGTTTCTTGAAATTGGGAGTGATTGTGGAATCGATCAGGCAGACCTGGTAGCCGGCACGTAAAAGCGGGGTCGAGACGGCGAGAATGCCGAGCGGCGCCGTCGCTTCCGTGCTCGAGAAAGCGGGGAAAAAGAAAACGACTTTTTTCGATCGGGATCGCACTCTATTCAAGCTCCTGACGTCTTCCCACGCCGTGAGTATACTTCTATCTTCATATGAACGTGGATGCGCATGATAGAATCCTTGTTACAGCGTACTTTGGATCCGCTCCGCCTGCAGAAAACGTTCTATCCACTCGGTTTTCCTCTGTTTCTTTCAACAAATTCGGAGGCTGTGTTTCAAGCGGCGGACGCCGAATGGGCGGTTTGGGCTCCCGGCTTTGACAAGCCGCCGGTTAGTCTGTGGATTGAAGTTTCGAAGGCAAACGGAGCGCTTCCGGCTTCCACGCAGTTTCACGGTCATCATCATCTGTTTGCTTATGTGGCGGATGCCCGGAACTTCGGCATTTGTGACACGCGCGCTCGCATGGGAACGGCCTGGATTACCGC
The DNA here is from genome assembly GCA_003223065.1 of Acidobacteriota bacterium. Classification (GTDB taxonomy): domain Bacteria; phylum Acidobacteriota; class Terriglobia; order Bryobacterales; family Bryobacteraceae; genus Palsa-187. The sequence goes on from QHXU01000093.1 coordinate 21,375, forward strand.
TTCCGCAGCCGAAGACACCGCCTATCTCCGGTACTATTTTCTGGAAGCGATGGCATATCAGTTGATCGCATCTCTGTACTTGACGCCGATTCACGGCGCATGCGTCGTGCGCAATGAACGAGGGGTGATTCTGTGCGGCGATTCGGGAGCGGGAAAGAGCTCCCTGGCCTATGCGTGCGCCCGCAGGGGATGGACCTACGTGACGGATGACGCAACGTACCTGATCCGGTGCGGCAAACGGGAAGTAGTCGGCAACGCGCACCAGATCCGATTGCGTCCGGAGGCGTCGGGGATATTTCCGGAACTCGCCGGCCACGCTGTCACTGTCCGCGGCAACGGCAAGCCATCAATCGAAATCCGGACGCGGGCGGTGGCGTCGATCACGGCCAAGCCACGCGCCGGGGTCCATCGCCTGGTCTTTCTGCGCCGTTCCGCCGGCGGTCCTGCGCGCCTCAAATCGCTGGACAAGGCCGAGGCGCGCGCCTGGGGCGAGCGTGTCCTTTACTGGTGGAATCCGGAGGTCGCCGCGGAGCAGCAGGCGAATCTGCTCGGGTTGCTGGCCGCCAGCCGGGTCGAAGCGCTCGAATACTCCGATCTCGGGGCGGCGGTGGATGCGCTCGAGAGATAGCGCGCGCGCGATCCTCGACGCATTTCGCTTCGACGGACGCTCGCATTCGCTTGCCGGCCTGGCGCGCGGAGATATGGAATTCGCAGACCGCGCGCAGTTGACGCTGTTGCTGTCGCGCTTCGATCTCGCCGCTCCGGTGCGCGAGCATGTCGAAGCGGCGCTCGCCCGCAACACCGTGCGCGTGGAGCGCGTCCGCGCCGCGTACCAGGAGATCGCTCCGAGATTCGAGCACGTCGTCTTGAAAGGGTTCACCCACGCGCCGGCATTCATCGATGATCTCCGCTTGCGCGTGCAGTACGACCTTGATCTGTACGTGCCGCCTTCCGAGCACGGACCGGCTCGTGACGCACTGCTTTCCCTAGGCTACGAGCCCATCCGCGGAATGGAAGGCCTGGCCATGGATCACCTTCCGACCATGGTGCGCAGGACCGGTTGGGAATGGCGCGGCGATTATTTTGATCCTGAGATGCCAGTGGCAGCGGAAGTGCATTTCCGTTTTTGGGACGCGCGGACTGAGCGGCTGCGCCCCGGCAGCCTCGAGGGATTCTGGGACCGGCGCGATGGAAAACGGCTCGCGCTGGTTGACATGCTCGGATACGCTTCGCTACATCTTGTGCGGCACCTTTTGCGGGGCAACATTCGGCCGTTTCACGTTTGGGAGATCGCGCGTTTTCTGCATACGCAGCACGATGGCGCATTCTGGCGCTTGTGGAAACAGTGGCATTCGCCGGCGTTGCGTCGTCTGGAGGTGGTGGCCTTCCTGCTGGCACGATTATGGTTCGCCTGCGAATTGGTGCCTGAGGCAGAAGAGGAGATCGCGGCTCTGCCGGAGGCCGTGCATCGCT
>QHXU01000094.1:0-5000 GCA_003223065.1 Acidobacteriota bacterium
TGACGTTGATCCAATTCTTGCCGCCGTCGCGCGTGACTTGTACAAGGCCGTCATTGGTGCCGGCCCAGATCAGGCCCGGTTCCTTCGGCGATTCTGCAAGCGCGAAGACCACGCCGGCATATTCGACGCCGATATTGTCGGGAGTCAGACCGCCGGAAATCTGCTGCCGGCTCTTGTCGTTCCGGGTCAGGTCCGGGCTGATGACCTTCCAACTGTGGCCGGCATCCGTGGTCATGTGGACGTACTGGCTGCCGACATAGACACGGTTATGATCGTGGGGGGAGATGAGGATGGGAAACTCCCAGTTAAACCGGTATTTGACCTCCGCGGCGGGCGCGCCGGAGGTAAGCTCGGGCCACACTTCCACGTTGCGGGCCTGATGGTTGCGCTCATCGAAGACGGTCACGATGCCTCCGACGCTGCCCGAGCCGCTGGCAGTGGACCAGATGATGTTGCTGTCCACCGGATCGGGCGTCGCAAAACCGCTCTCGCCGCCGGTAACCGAATGCCAGACGCTGCGGGAAATCGGGCCGACCGCGGTACCGGCTCCGCCGCCACCACCGCCGAAGCCCCCGGGTGCGAGGCTGTTGCTGGGGCCGCGATAGGAGCTGCCGTCCTGCTTGTTGCCGAAGACAAAATAGGGGACCTGATTGTCGACCGTTACGTGGTACATCTGGGCGATCGGGAGTTGCACGCGATTCCAGGTGCGCCCGCGATTGACCGAGATGCCGAGGCCGCCGTCATTAGCCACGATCATGCGATCACCGTTCGTGGGGTCGATCCACATGTCGTGGTTATCGCCGCCAGGAGCGGCGGGCGTGTTTGTGAGGGTGTGTCCTCCGTCAAGCGACCTCGAAAAAGCCGCGGTGAGGAAGTAGACTTCGTTCTCGTTGTCGGGCGAAACGGCGCAACGGGTGTAGTAAGCAGTGCGCCCGCGGAGCTGCCGGTCGTAGCTCACGAGCTGCCAATGCTCGCCCGCATCGTCTGAGCTCCAGAGCTGCCCGCGTTGGGTGGGTTTTCCTTCCCACGGGACGCCGTCCCCGGTCTCAATCAAGGCATAAATGCGGTTCGAATTTCGCCGCGTGGTGGCTATCGCGATCTTGCCCAAGGGCGGATTGGGAAGCCCATAGCCCATTGCCGCTGAGCCGTCTCCAGGTGGTTCCGCCATCGGCCGATTTGTACAAACCGCTGCCCGGGCCACCACTCGTCCGGCCCCAGGTGTGAATCTCGAGCTGCCACATGCCGGCAAAAAGAATGCGCGGGTTGTTCGGATCCATGGCTAGATCCGAGCAGCCAGTATTCTCGTCGACCGAGAGCACCTTGTCCCAGGTTTTGCCTCCATCGCTGGTGCGGAAGACGCCGCGCTCCGGCTGCGGCCCGTAGGCGTGGCCGAGCGCGCATGCGAAGACGAGGTCGGGATTGCGCGGATCAATCAGGAGACGCCCGATGCGCCCCGTCTTCTCCAGTCCCATCAAGGTCCAGGTCTTGCCTGCGTCCACGGACTTATAGATCCCGGCGCCGACGGAGATATGGCTGCGGATGAACGATTCGCCGGTCCCGGCCCAAATCACGTTGGGATCGCTAGGCGCGATTGCGAGGGATCCTATGGAGGAAACCGGCTCCCTGTCAAAGATGGGTTCCCAGTGAACACCGCCATCCGTGGACTTGAAGATGCCGCCCGAGGCTGCACCTGCATAGTAAATGTCAGGATCGCCCGGGACGCTCACCGCCGCCACTACGCGATTGCCCACCGGACCGATGTAGCGGTAGCGGAGTTCGCTCATCAAGCCGGAGCTGATCTGCGGCTGGGCAAAAGCGAGAGGCATTGCGGCAGCCAGGCAGGCGAGTCGAGTCCACACAACGAAACCTGTTCCTGCGGACATTAGAACCTCCTCATGATGGATGGTTACTATATAACTTGAGTCCGGAGCGGATTACAAGCAGCTACAGCCCGAGAAGGTTCGATTCAAGCTTGGTGTATCCGTGCTCGTCAGCCCAAAGATTCAAAGCCACGGTGGCCAGCTCGTCCACAACGGGTACGGCGCGGCCGTCCCGAGTCAGATTCACGGACTTGATGTAGGTCTTGCAACGGTCGCACGCTTCCACGCGCACGTGAAGGAAATCGGATGCCGTGAAAACTGGAAGCTGGTCCTTGTCTTCCGATCCACAGCTCGGGCAAAGTACGCGGCGAAACGGCCATTCAGTCGCGCAGATGGAACAGAGAAGCGAGCGCTTTGCTCCATCGCCCTCTCCGCGCAAAACGCCGACCACCGGCCTGGCATTGCAGAAGGGGCAGGTTGGGGCATCCGATTGGAATGAGATAGAGGCTCTGGTCGCGAGATATTCGCCATAAGGCTGAAGAAGCGCCCGGCCGAAAAAACGCGCTTCATCGGACTCCGGGGGATCACGCTCCCAACACGTCACAAGCAATTCCTCCTGTTCCGCTGCGCTCTCGAGCTCCCGGCTCGCAAAATGAACCAGCGGTTCAGGGGCCGTGTGGCGCACCAACTCCATCAGCGCCGGGAAGTGGCGCAGGAGAACGCGCACGTCAGTCTCGCCTCTGGCGCTTACATCCTCGAATACGGGCTTTTGAAAAAGCGCCACCCGGCGGTAGAAGTCCAGAACGTTACGCGCAGCAGGGCAGCTTCCGGCAAGTTCCGCGGCGCGAGCAGCCCGCTCGTCGAAGGTGGCCCCCATCAGGTCGAGGAGGGCTTGCCTGCGACACGGTCGTACCAAAGCCGGTGATGCACCCGCGCCCAGGCTGCGGGAACATGCCCACGGACCATCGCTCTGCCACTGCCCGGCACCAGGAACAGGCCCATATACACGTGAATGATGAACGCTCCTATGGTGATCAGCGCCGCGCATTCATGAGTGAGCACGGCAAGGGACCGGATCCAGGCCACCCGGAACGAGATGTACTCCGGAAACCACATCAGGAGTCCCGAAATCAGCAGCAGAATCGTGCCCCAGAACATCACCCAATAGAACAGTTTCTGCCCGGCGTTGAAGCGATCCTGAGGCGGTACGAGGTTGTCGCGGTTGGTGGCATAGTTGTTCACCTGGTCCAGCCATTGTTTGTCTTTGCCGCTGATGGTCATGTCGCGGCGCCAGAGCGAATGCATCCACAGTATGGAGACCAGGAAGCCGAGGCCGACAATGGGATGCCAGAAACGGGAGGTCGCGCCGCTTCCGAGCAAAACCGCGATCCAGAACAGGTACGGCGTATAGAACGCCAGCCCGGTCAAAAGGCAGTACACGTATGTGAGGGCGCTGAACCAATGGCAAAGACGCTCCTGGAATGTGTAGCGCTGAATCTCACCGGCCGGGACCGATGCTGGAGAAAGCGGCATCGCCTCGCTGCTCACTTTGGGGTCTCCTTTTTCTCGACGGCTTCCTTAGGGCCGTAGCGGATGTAGTGCGCGACTACGCCCAGAACCCCGGCGGTCATGGCCAGATTTCCCAGCCATTTGAGCGGACGCTTCCAGACGCGGACGAGCAGCGGAACGCGAGGATCCTTGGGCAGACCGCCATACGCTTCGGGGTTATTGATGTCGTGCAGCACGTAGATGACATGAGTGCCGCCGACGCCCGGAGGATCATAGATTCCGGCGTTCTTGTACGCAGTGTGCTCGCGCAATTGGCTGGCCCGCTTCGCGGCCAGATCCTTCATGTCGTCCTTGCTTCCGAAGTGGAGACAGCCGGTGGGGCAAGCTTTGATGCAGGCTGGCTCGAGCCCCGCGCCGACGCGATCCGAGCAGAGCGTGCACTTGTGAACCTTCTTGGTTTCTTTATTGAATTTCGGGATGTTGAAGGGGCAGCCGGTGACGCAATATTCGCAGCCGATGCAGTGTTCCTGCTGGAAGTCGACGATGCCGTTGGAGTACTGCACAATGGCGCCGTCGGCGGGGCAGGCGCGCAGACAGCCGGGATCGGCGCAGTGCATGCACTGGTCTTTGCGCATCAGCCAGCTGAAAGTGCCGTCCTCGGCGATGTGCTCATTGAAGCGGATCAGGTTGTAGTAGTTCCACTCGAGATCCGGCATCGTCTGATACGTGTTGTCGAAGACCGTCTCGCGGAACGGATAACCGTTCCATTCCACACACGCGACTTCGCAGGCTTTGCAACCGATGCAGGTAGTGACATCGATGAGCTTGCAGACGTCGTAGTCGCGCGAAGTGTCCCGTCCGGGGACCGGGCCGGCGTGACCGGAGATCGCTTTGATCTGCAGTGTTCCGTTACTCATCGCCTTAAGCCTTCTCGAGTTTGACCAGGAAGCCCTTGAACTCCGGCGTGTAGGCATTCGGATCGGTGACGGTGGGTGAAAGCAGGTTGGCCGCGGTGCGGGCCGTCTTTCCTTCGTCTTCCTGGATGCCTCGATAACCCCAGTGAATTGGGATGCCGATTTGATATACCTTTTTGCCGTCGATCGTCATGGGCCGGATGCGATGAGTCACCATCGCTTTGGCGATGTAGGTGGCGCGGGCGCTGGACACCTTGACCCTGTCTCCACCCTTTATGCTCAACTCGCCGGCGAGTTCGTTCGGGATTTCGACGAACGGTTCGGGAACGAGCTGCACGTTCATCGGATTGTTCTTAGTCCAGTAATGATAGTGCTCGGTCAACCGGTATGTGGTGCACACCACCGTGAAGCCCTGCTCCACGGTCCCGTATTTGTCCATGCCGGTCGTGTACCTCTTGACGACCGGGTTGTTGGACTGCTGCGGATGCAGCGGGTTCGCGACCGGACTCTCGATGGGTTCGTAATGCTCCGGGAAGGGTCCGTCGGCGAGACCGGCGAGCGGAACGAAGATACGGCCGACACCTTCCGGATTCATGATGAACGGGCCCATGTGATCCTGGGGCGGCGAATCCGCCTTGAAATCGGGCACGTCAAAGCCGACCCACTTTTTCTGGGCCTCGTTCCACCACACTTGACGGCGTTCCGGGTCCCAGGGCTTGCCCGATGGATCGCAGGACGCACGGTTGTACATGACGCG
>QHXU01000094.1:5012-12503 GCA_003223065.1 Acidobacteriota bacterium
TTCATCGGCCAGGACCACGCCCAATTCGGATAAATGCCGAGGCCGGAGGGATCGTCGGTGCTGCGGCGCTGCATCAACGGTCCGGCTTCGGTCCAGGAGCCGCACCAGATCCAGTTTCCGCAGTCAGTGGAGCCGTCGTCGCGCAACCAGGCGAATCCGGGCAACTGCTGGCCGGCCTTCATGACCTGTTTGGTCGCCGGGTCCGTGACGTCGCCCAACGCGCGGCCGTTCAGTTCCCTGGCCACTTCCGATAGCGAAGGATTCGCGGGCGTCGAGTAGTTCCATGTGAGGTTCAGGATCGGATCAGGGAACTTACCGCCATCCTTCTGATACATATCGCGAACTTTCAGGAAGATGCGCGCGAGGATTTCCTGATCGACCTTGGCGTTGCCCGGAGGAGGCAAAGCGGCCCACTTCCATTGCAGCCATCGGGCGGAGTTGATGAACGTGCCGTCTTTTTCGGCGAAGCCCGCGCCAGGAAGACGATAGACTTCCGTCTGGATGGTCTTCATCTCGTCGGGAGAGATCCCCGGAGATCGCCAAAACTCGCTGGTCTCATCCGGATAGATTTCGCAGACTACGAGCCAACCCGCTTTCTTCAGAGCGTCGATGTTCTTTTGCGAGTTCGGCCCGATTGCGACGCCGTTCATGCCGAAGGCAAAGAGGCCCTTCACCTTCCCCGTGTACATGTCGTCCCAGATGTGCGTCCACGAATACTCGCGATCGACTTTGGGCAAGTAGTGATACGCCCAGCCGTTCTCTTTCTTCGCGGCGTTGCCGTACATCGACTTAAGCAATGAGACCGCGAATTTTGGAGTATTGGACCAGTAGTTATACGAGTCCCACGCGGAGGGCTTGGACGCCTTGGGGGTGATACGAGTTATCCACGCCTCAAAGTCCTTGTCGGCAGGATTCGGGACTTTGAGATAGCCCGGCAGATTATCGAAGATTCCGGCGATATCCGTGGCGCCCTGAATATTGGAGTGGCCGCGCAGCGCGTTGACGCCGCCGCCGGCACGGCCGACATTCCCCAGCACCAACTGAAGCATCGCTGCGGTACGGATGATCTGCGTGCCGAACGTATGCTGCGTCCAGCCGACCGCATAGATGATGGTGCCGACCTTCTTGGTGTCGCCGTCTTTTCGGACCGAAGTAAACAAGTCGGCTGCTTTGAGGAACTGATCCTTCGGAATCCCGGTAATGCGCTCCACCATCTCAGGCGTGTAGCGCGAGTAGTGCCTCTTGAGCAGTTGGTATACGCAGCGCGGATGTTCGAGCGATGTGTCATAGGCGACGTTCGGAGGCAGAACCGCGGCAATCGCCGGTTTGGCGGCGGCGGCATCGTGGGCGGCCGGACCATCGCCCGAGACCGCTTTCCCGGTAAGGTTTCCGCCCTCTTCGTAATTCCAAGTGGACTTATTGTAAGTCTGGGTCCCGGCGTCGAAGCCGGAATAGAGGCCGTCTTCGGGGAGCTTGAATCCGTCTTTTATGATGAACGCGGCGTTCGTGAAATTCACCAGGTATTCTTTGTTGATGCGCTGGTTCGCGAGCGCGTAGTTGATCAAGCCTCCCAAAAAGGCGATGTCGGATCCCGCCCGGATTTGAAGATAAAGGTCCGCCGTCGCGGCGGTCCGGGTGAACCGCGGATCGACGACAATCATTTTCGCGTTGCGTTGACGCTTGGCTTCGATCGGCCACTTAAAGCCGCACGGATGCGCCTCAGCCGGATTGCCGCCCATGATCAACATCATGTCGGTGTTCTTGATGTCGATCCAGCCGTTCGTCATTGCTCCGCGTCCGAATGTGGGCCCCAAACTGGAGACAGTGGGGCCGTGTCAAACGCGGGCCTGATTCTCGATATAGCAGAGCCCGAGGCTGCGCATCGTTTTCACGGCGAGATAATTGAACTCGTTCGTGTCGGTGCAGCCGCCCGTCCAGGCGATGCTTTCACAACGATTGACGGTGCGGCCCTGAGCGTCGGCCGCAATGAATGTATCATCGCGCGTCTTTTTCACGTGGCGCGCGATTTCCTCAATCGCCTGATCCCAACCGATGTCTTCCCAGTGATCAGAACCCGGCCGCCGGACCTGCGGCTTCACAAGCCGTCTGTCGTTCAGGATGTCCTGCATGAGAGAGGACCCCTTGGGACAGAGGGTGCCGCGATTGATCGGATGATCGGGGTCGCCTTCAACGTGCACCACTTGCGGGGTGACGTTTTTCGCATTGTCCCCGATGGTGTGGATGATGACGCCGCAACTGACCGAACAGTACGGGCACGTAGACCGCGTTTCCGTGGTCCGCGCGATTTTCAATTCTCTCGATTGGGCAAATGCGGGCTTCAGATCGAAGCCAAGAACGGAGGCCACAACGCCTCCGGTACCGACCTTGAAGAAGGCTCTTCGAGTCGTCTGCATACTCAGAGGCTCCCTTCTGTTGTGTCGCTTATATTAGAATCCCGGGAAAAGTACGTGTCAAGTCCGTAAACCCGGGCGCCGCTTAGAAGGTATACGCGACCGCCATATTGGCGTGATCGCCACGTTCGTTCGCGAATTGTTGGTTCCGGAAGTCGGTGAGGAAGCGGCGCCACTCCCACGCGAAAGTCACCTGCGGCGAGAATTTGTACATCAAATTCCCCATGTAGGTTTGATTCCTCGATCGGTCGCCGGTGCGCAGCTCAGACATATTGGCGAGGTCGATGCCGTAGGCCAGGTTTACCTGCCATTTCGGGTTAAGGTTGAACTGCGCCTGCATCCAGCCCCCGCGAGACTCTACGCCATGCTCGCCGACAGTGCCGACCGGCAGGATCGCTTGTCCGGAATTGACGCTGAAGATACCCAGAGCCCGCCCGTCAAAGGCCTCGCCCGTGATATTGAACTTCTTGAGAAACGGAAGCGAGTAATCCAGGGCGACACCCCAGGAATTCACGTCCGTCTGCAGGTTGGTGCTCCCGATGGTTCCGGCGTTCTTTCCATGTGCGTAGTGAGTGCTCAGCCCGACGGAAAAATCGCGGTCGTCAACCTTCGTGGTCACGCCCAGCCGTCCCTCCACGCCTGGAGCCCGGCCGCGCTCGCCGATCCCCGGCGTTCGCGAGCTTGAGAAAGTGGCGGTCTGATAGTCGCCCATATCCGGATCTATAGCTGCCACCTGCAATTGGGCGCGGGTCCTATCGGAGAACGATTGGCGAAACTCTGCGCGAAACTGCGGCATGCGAATCCACGGATTGCCCGAAGCGGACAAGCCAGGAATTGCGTACTCCGCGAAGGTGGTGGGGTTGAGCGGGGCAAAAATGGACCAATCCTGCCCGGCGACCAGGGAAAAGTTTTCCCAATCCAGCCTTCCTAACGCCAGGCGCACGCGGAAAAGATCCATATTGATTCCGTTGCCGAAGGCGGCCTTTCCTCCAAGCAGATCGAACTCGAACTGTCCACCGATCTGCGCGCCGGCGACCTTCGGTCCCTGGTAACGCAAACCGAACCGGCTTTGCCGCAGGGTCATGCCGAAATTCTTGTCATTGCCGAGCGGGTCGGAGCCCTGTTTGCCGCCAAACAACGGTATATCTTCGATGTTGGTCAGCGCTGTGTTATAGAACGCGTTCGTCAGGAGCGTTCCATAAATAGTTACGGGGAACCGGTTTTGCGACGTAACCGCAGGAGCGCTTTCCGCTGGTTTTGGACCGCTTACAGCCTGTGGAGCGGGGTCGGGCTTATACACCGCGGGCCGCAATTGTGCGGCAAGATTGGAGTCAGACGCGTCGGAGCGCGGCATTAACCTGGCCACTTCGGCCCGGCTGAGGACTCCTTTTTCCTCAAGTATGGAAGCGAGAAGCTGGACCCGTTTTTCAGGATCGGCCGCCTGAACCATTGCCAGTTCCGAAGCAGCAATAACACCTTTATCCGCGAGGATGCGTGCCAGCGTGCCGGCGGCATCCTCCGCCGGGCTGGGCGTAACCAAGGCGAATATGAACACGAGCAGGAAAATCCATCGGTGGGGCCGCATGGTCTGTCAATCTCCTTTCGTTACACGGAACGCACCGTCCTTCAACAGCACGCTCTGTACCTTTGTATAGCAGTCAGGTTGACGAAAGGTTGCTAGACTGTGTTGCGGATCAGGCTCTTCGGCTAAAAGGTGAAGCGGAGCTGGAGCTCCAGCCGCCGGTTGTTCGCGTTTTCGGAGAAAGAGACGTGACCGGGACCGCCGAATCCGCCCGGACCGCCAAAGCCGCCGCTCCCGAGCTGATTGGCCTGACCGAAAAGGGGCGACGTGATGTTTCCAATGATCGGCCCGGGATTGTTGTAGTTCAGCAGATTGCGCGCGGAGAGTGAGATGGTCAAGTTGTAGCGCCGGTTGGTGGATGGATTACCGAATATTCCACCCCCCATGCCAGGACCAGGGCCGTGCCCGTGCCCGGGACCGCCTCCCATCCGGCCCCCTCCCGGCGGACCGGCCGAGCCTTCTTTTTCGGCGCCGAATCCGAACGTTTTCGAGAGTCGCAGGTTCACCATGAATTGAGCGGGTCCGCGCCCGTAGTTGCGCGGAACCAGCGTTTCGCCCGGCGAAGGATTAGGATCGAGCGGGCCGTATGGCGTCTGAAGCAGGCCGGGTTTGTCCGGATCCGTCGCAAAGCCAGGGCGCCCGTTGAACAGCGTTGTCCCGTAAAGATCCGTTCCGGAGGTGATGTTGAATGGTTGGCCGGACATGACGGTGACAAACGGGCTCAGCCGTATGTTCCATTTTGTGTTGACCGATCCGCCCAGCATGAAGCGATGCCGGATATCGGTCATCGCCGGGCCGTATTCGCCCGCATCACTGTACGGGTTCGCAGGAAACGTGTTGACGCCATCCGTATTGCTGTTGGCGTGGTTGAAAACGTAGAAACCGAACAGCGAAATGTTCTGGCTCACCCTGGAGTTCACATTCGACATCAATTGATTTTGGTTGTACCGGCCGGAGGACGTCATCAGGAAAATCGGCTGAGGGTTTCCGAACGGAAACACACCGCTGCCACGCACCGCCGGGTTGAAGGTTCCCGGCAACGGCGCGTTGATATCTTCGGAGCGCAGCATGTGCAGCCCGTGAGCATTTGCGAACGTAACCGCGACGGTGGTGTTTGCCGGCAACTGGCGCTCGACCGTAAGCGCGGACTGCAGGATATAGGGTGCGCGAAGCTTGCGATCGACGACCTCGATCACCTGCGTCGACTGGAAGCCTGACAGCGCCGAAACCGGCGGAACGCCGGGGAAGAAGTCCGGATTCGCAATGACGTATTGCTGCTGGACGATTCCGTTATAACGCTGCGCGGTGAGCGTGTTGGTGAGTGGGAAGCGATCGTAGAATGTTCCGAAGCCGGCCCGGATGACGGTCTTGGGGCGCGAATTCTTACCACCGCGCCCAAGCGACCACGCGATCCCGATGCGCGGGGCGAAATCGCGCCAGTCATGAATGTTGGTCTGCGTTTCATAACGCAAGCCCAGGCTCACGGTGAGATTGGGAAGCACGCGCCAGTCATCGCCTACGAATGCGCCGAGGTCCATCTGATGAACCGAAAGTGCCGGTACTCCCGCGGAGAGGCTGAACTGTGTCGCGCCTCCACCCAGGCTTCGAATCTGACCAGGCGTGTATCCGAGCTGGCCGAAGAGCAAGGTGCGGCGATACCGCTCGATCGAACTGATCTGCTCGAGAACCGGCTGGCCGGAAGAGTCGAGCACCGGCTGGTTGTTCGCATCCAGCACCGGAGCCAGACCTCCGCCGAACGTGAACGTGCCGTTGAAATTCTGCGGCGATATGTTGTCGACCAATTGCCCTCGCGCGCGCACGCCGAATTTCCAGGAATGAGCGCCGCGAGCGATGGTCGTGTAGTTCTGCAACTCGTAAGTGTTTTGCGTGTCGAAGCTCCGTCCAATCGTCGAGCCGCCATCATTGAACGATCCCAACACCTGGATGGCGGGGTTCATGTTGTTGGCGATCTGTTGATTGGCGGTTCGAAAGTATTGGAATCGGGTCTCATTGATCGCGGATCCGAGTACCGCCGTCTCGGTGACCTGCACGGTCTGATGCTTCGCCTCCAAATGGTACCCGCGAGAGATCAGATTGAAGTCTCCGACGCCGGAATCCTGAATATCGGAGTTCAGGGTCGAGTAGCGGACAGTCAACGTGTTGTTGTTGTTGATCTGATAGTCGATGCGCGGGGTGACCATAAGGCGGCGCTGTGGAATCGCGAACACGTCAGTGAAGTGCGAGACGCCGAGCGTCTGAGGGTCGAGCGTGAACGCGTTGATGATTGCTCCGTTGTCGATCGCATCCCGCCGCACATCGAGCGTGAACGACGTGCGCTTATTGAGCGGGCCGCTCAAGTTCCCGCCGTATTCTTTCAGCAGGAAGGGCGCCTTCTGCGCGGCGTAGGGATTGCGCGAGTTCCAGAAATCGTCGGCGAAGTTATAAAACAACGAGCCGCGAAACTTGTCAGTGCCGGGCTTGGTGAAGATTTCGATGCGGCCGAACCCGAGTTTGTCGTATTCCGGGGAGAACGGATTCTGATTAATGCGGATCTCGCGAATGGAATCCTTCGGCGGAAGTTCGCCGCCGCTGAACCCGTCGATGAAGATCGAACCGCCGCTGGGCCCGGCTGACGGTCCGGCAAGAGCCTGCAGGTCGGCCTCCAGATCCTCGGGGTCGTCGGAAAGCGCCTGCAGATCGTCGCCGCGCAGGATCAGCGCGTTGGCGTTGTTTGTGGGTTCGGTGTTGACAGCCGGTCCGGAATTCTCCTCCACGGTTATCTGCTGTACGGTTGACGCAACTTTCAATTGAAGGTTCAGCGTCTGAATTCCGGGTTTCAAAGTGATCTTCGCAGGCTGCGGAAGCGTAAGGTCCGGCGCCGTGGCCTGCACTGTGTAATTGCCGGGCAGAAGACCAGTGACTGAGTAAGTACCATCGCCGCCGGCAGTGGCGGTTTTGACCACGCCGGATGGCCCGGTCACCGTTACTTTAGCGCCCGGAACGAGTGCGCCGCTTTCGTCTGTGACCTGGCCACGCAGCCCCGCCGTGGTCTGTCCGCAGAGAAGAGAAGACGCAAGTAAGAAGACAAGGAGAAGAAGCTTCATGTCACTCACTATTTGGGCGCTCAAAGGGACATGAGGGTTACCCGGCTCGATTGATTCGACGCTACTTTAGAGACGCGCCAGGAGGGCTTCCGTTTTTAAAGTGACCTTCTAGGACTTCTTCAGGGGCAGGCGAATCACAAGCCGCGCGCCGGCGGCGGGCTCCATCCACATGTCGCCGCCGTGATCGAGTACGGTCTGGCGCGAAAGCGCCAGTCCGAGGCCCAGACCGTCCTTCTTGCCGGAAGTGATGAACGGCTCGAACAAGCGGGCGCGGATTTCCGGCGGAATTCCCGGGCCGGTGTCTTCCACGGCGACTACCAGGCTGCCGTCCGTCTCCTTGCCCGCGATGCGGATTTTCCCGCCGGCAGGGGTCGCTTCCAAAGCGTTTGAGATC
>QHXU01000094.1:12508-30534 GCA_003223065.1 Acidobacteriota bacterium
GAGATCAGGTTGGAGAACACGCGCTCCATTCGGGCGCGCTCCAGAGGCAATTCGAGATGCTGCGGCACATCCAGGAGGATGTCGACACCCTGGTTTCCGGCCGGGGCCGCGGCCTCGCATGCAGCTTCGATCACCTCTCGCACCTTGCAAAGCTCGGCGGGCTGCATTCTCCCGCGCGTGATGCTGGCAAGGTCGGCAAGGAGTTCCTGGATGCGGCCGGACGCCTTGTAGATGTTGGTCGCAAGACGCTTCACTTTGACTGGAGGAAGTTCGAGGTCGATCAGCATCTCGGCGCCACCGTAGATTGCGGCGAGCGGGTTGCGAAGGTCGTGAATGATGGAGGTGGAGAGGCGGCTGATGGTAGAGATGCGCTCCTGCCGAATCAGGTTGGCGCGAGCCGACTGGAGCGCCGCGCACATGGTATTGAACGTCCGGCCGAGCCTGCCGAGTTCGTCCCGGCCGTCTTCGCGCACACGGACTTCATAGTTCTCGCGGGCGATCTGGGCCGCGGCGTTGTCCAGCTCCTTGACAGGCTCGACGATCTTGCGCGCCAGCCACCACGTGAGAGCGAGGCCGACCGCGACGGCCACAAGCCAAATCAGGTAGACATCGCGGCGGAGCGCGGCAACGTTCTGGCGCGCGGCGGTAAGCGAGCGATAGATCCGCAGCTCACCGATCGGGCTGCCTTCCACGCTGACCAGCGGCCTGCTGACGCTCGCATAATCCTGCTGGTGGGCCGGCACGCCTTCCGGAAGCGTGGAAGCGATGACGGCACGATTGGAGAGGAACACGAATTCGCTGCCGCCGGTCGCCTCTTTGAACCACCACGCGACGGCCGGGTCAACCAAATAGCCGGCCACAAGGACATTCAGCAAAGTCTCACCGCGAACCGAGTCGACATATACGGGTGTGATCACGATCTGATAGAGGCGCCCTTCCTTGAGCATGAAGCCCGAGGTCTGCTGGGGGAAGCGGGGCGCGGAGGCGCTCACCACCGGCAGATTCTCTTTCAGGAAGGAACCCGGAGCGCCTCCAAGGGAAGCGATCACGTTGCCCTCAGGATCACTGACCAGAAACAGCGCCTTCTGATCGGAGACGGTAGACCACAGTTCGCCGGCGGTATCGCGAATAGTGGCCTGATCCCTGGTGCTGAACGCGGAGCGCACGTCAGACATGCGGCTGAGTACCAGGCCGATTGCGGCCAGCTTCTCAGCCTGCGCTTTCCACAGCGAGTCGTAAACTTGAAAGCTCCGGTTCACCTCCTCCTGGAGCGTGCGATAGGTGGTGCGAACCACGTGACGTTGTACGATCGCCAGAGTGACGGCAAATAGTGTCGTGAGCGCGACGGATGTGGAGAGGAGAATCTTCCACAGCAACGACATTCGGGAGAACACCGAATTCATGGCTGCTTTCCCGGGCGATACGCGGGGCGGTCCTCGATCACAGCCGGATACTCTTTCCCATATTTGTTCTTGTGCGGCGTCTGGATGTAGCCGCTTTCGGAAATCTCAAGCGGCGGCAGCAAGACCGGATCATTGCCGATGGTTAGATTGCGCGTGAGGGCGCTAAGAGTCTGATCCGTTGCGCGTTCGTGGAACACGTCGAGACGATATTCACCGGGCTCGACCTCGCCGATGTGAAACGACCCATCAAGATTCGAAACCGCCATGTATGGAGTGTTCAGCACCACGATGACCGCGCTCATGGCGGGGTGGATGTTGCAGAAGACGCGAACTATCCCAGGCTGGCGGAAGCGCACTTTCTGATCGGTGCCGGGCGGATACAGCCCGACGTCGAAGACCTGTCCCGCGAAGTTCGAAAACGCATTGTGAAAGATGGGATCGAAGTTGGGGAAGGACACTGTGCTGCCCGCGGGTACGGCCAGCACGGGAGGCACGAAGCGCTTCTTCTTTTGGGCCATTTGCGCGGTCTTCGGCTGAATCGGGATGGGCGTTCCCGCGCGGCGTTCCAACCAGATCACGACACCGGAGTAGTCATGGTTCTTGCGGACGCCGGGATCGTGGGATTCAATCAAGTGGATGGATCCGGTGACTGTAGCGCCCGGCGTTGGCACAGCCGGCAGGAGGGCCAAAAGTATGAGCAATTCAGGTCCGCTTAAATCAAAAAAGGTACGCCAATGCCAGGTCATAGTGATTGTTCAAACGGAGTCCGGGCCCGAGGTAGTTGGTTCGCGCCTGCAAAGCCTCAAAGCTCAGGATGACGTTGGGAGCGAGATGATAGAAGAAGTTGCCGCCAAATGTGTGGTTGGCGGCGATGCCGCCGGGCAGCAAGTCGCGGTTCCGGCCATCATGAATGCCACCGAGCAGGTGGAAACTCAGGCGGTTCGTCGCGCGCAGCGTGAGCTGGCTCCATCCTCCCTTTGCGTGGATGGGCAGCACGTTTCGAGGACCGATGATGGTGAACCCCTGGCGCAAAGCGCCCAGTCCGAAGTTTGCAAGATTCTCTCCGGTGAACGCGGCGCCGGTAAGTTCGAGACGATCCGAGGGAGCCACCAGCCAGTCGAGCGAGAAAACCTCCGAGGGCAGGGAAGCGCCCGCGACGTGGGTTGCGCTGTAGTGGAAGCCCGGAGCGAGTTCGATCCGGCGGCCCGATTGCGCGGCGTACGCGATTTCGATACGAGCCTCGGCGCCGGGGCGGTATCGTTCGAGAGACGAGGCGAACGAAGCGGGGACGTCGGCCAGAAATTCGCTAGTTTGAACGACGCCGGTTTGAGCCCGCAGCGTCCACTCATCTCCCAGCTTGAAGCGTTGCTCGAAGCGTGCCTGTGGCTCCCAGAACCACAGATTGCCCGAGCCGGCCAGCGGCGCGACCCCCACTTGAGCCAGAGAATCCGGATTGCGCGGCGAGAAAATGGGTTTGTCCTGCCCCACCATCAGCGAGCGTGACTCCCAATCCAACTCGATGGCCGCGGTGCGAACCCGCATCAACTGATTGTTCGGCAGGCTGGTGCCGCCGAAGAAGTCCACGTACAAAGAACCGCGGATGGAGCCGCCCCAGAGCGTTTGGGGGCCATGATAGTCAAGCCCGATCACGGTCTGATGCAAGCTCGCGCCGCCGGTTGCGGCGCCGCGTCCGAGAAAGGCGACGGTGGGATAGTCGACCCCGCCGTTCTGCTTCGAGTTGATGAAGGTATTGAGCAGCGCCATGCCTGTGATGCGGAGATGAAAGCGTTGCGAGGACTCGACCTTGGTTTGAGCCTGCTCCGCGGTGCGGCGTTCCTGGACGGAGAGCCGCTCTTCGGTATCGGGAGGAACGCCAGCGCGAAGTTCCTCGCGGAGCGCGCGGATTTCCTGACGGAGCGAGTCGTTTTCGCGCTCGATCCTGTCGAGCCGTTCCAGGATCGTCTTCATGTCCGGGTTGGTTTGCGGCAGCGCAGGAAGGGCCGACGCCAGCATTAAGATCACTCTACACAGAATCGCGCGATGGGGGGTCATGCAGAAGCTGCTCCAGTTTTTCCCGTACCGCGGCGGGCGAATACGGTTTGACAAAGAAAGTGTCGGCGCCGAGCTGCCGGACCCGGTCCTGGGTCTCAGGAGTCCCGTCAGCACTGACCACAATGATGGGAATCGAGGCGGTGGACGCGGTGGCGCGAACCCGCTCGATCAGCTCGAATCCGTCCATGCCCGGCATATGCAGGTCGGTGATGATGGCAGAGACCGGCCGCTTTTCGATAAGACTCCAGGCCTCCCGGCCGCCTCCCGTGCGAACGACGCTGGTATCCGGCAGTGCGAGCAGTGCGACTTCGAGCGTAACGGCGGACCACTCAGCGTCGTCGACAACCAACAGCGTCATTGCCATGACCTAATTCTGCCCCATGGACCTCGCGCGCTCTACAGGCGATCCGTGAATAATTTGTAAAAACCGTGCGCGTTATCAGGGGAGGAAGCGATATCCCACGCCATGTACCGTGATGAAATGACGAGGCACATTGGGGTCCTGCTCAAGCTTTTGGCGCAACTTGACCACGTGGGCGTCCACGGTTCGGGTATTCGGAAAGGAGGCGTATCCCCAGACTGAATTGAGAATCATGTCGCGCGTGAGCGCCCGGTCGGGATTTTGCAGGAAATAGGTCAACAGGTTGTACTCGGCGGGCGTGAACTTGAGTTCCTGGCCGCGGCGGGTGACTACGCGGCGCTTGAGATCGACTTCGGTGTCACCGAAGGCCACAGTCTTGCGGGCGTCGGCGGACGTCCGCCGGAGCACGGCGCGGATCCGGGCCAGCACTTCGCGGACGCCAAACGGTTTGACGATATAGTCGTCAGCGCCGATCTCCAGCAACAACACCTTGTCGACTTCGTCGCCGACCGCGCTGAGCACGATAATCGGCGTTTGAACGTTGGAGGAGCGCAACTGCTTGCAGACCTCCATTCCGCTAAGCGCAGGGAGCCGGAGATCCACCAGCAGCAGGTCCGGCTTGAGCGTGAGGGCGCGATCAAGACCGGTACGGCCATCCGCCGCCAGCGCAACCTGAAAGCCTTCCTGCTCGAGCATGACGGCAATGGTGTCGCGGAGGCTTTCATCGTCATCGATCACCAGGATGGACTGCATGGCCTTGCTCTCAGGCTGATTGTAGCAGCGCGTGGCGCAAATACCCAATTGCAGCCTCTCCCTAAATGCTCCGGATCGATCGTACTTTCGCCGCCCGGGAGCTTTGGGCAGGCGCCACCACCGCCATCGCCGGCGCGGGTTGTTCAGTCGAAGCCGAGGCCAGGGCCGCCATCTCCGCAAGCGCCACGTCTTCGGCGTCCTTATAAAAAGTGAGATGCCGCAATTCCGGGTCGAAATCCACGCGGATCCAGTCGCCCAGGCGCACTTGCCCGGTGGCGATCAGGCTGGACATGGGATGCACCAGGGAGCGCTCGATAGCGCGCTTCAGGGGCCGAGCGCCGTAGCGGACGTCGGTGCCTTCCTGTAACAGGTATCCCTTGGCCCGGCCGGTCACAGACAAAACGAAGGGCGTGCCCTGACTGGAATCGGCGAAGCGCCGCCTCAGGACGCCCAGTTCGAGGTCCAGAACCCTCCGTAGTTCCGACTCATCCAGTGGCTGGAAGGCCACAATCTTATCGATGCGGTTGATGAATTCGGGCGAGAATTTGCGCCGCGCGGCCTCCATGCCGGCGCGCGATACCTTTTCCGCCAGGCTGGCGGGAACCGGCTCGCTGCTGTCCGGCGGCGGGGCGAAGCCCAGGCCCGGCTTCAAGATCGATGCCATCTCCGAAGCGCCAAGATTGCTGGTCATGAAGATGATGCAGCGCGAGAAGTCCACCTGGCGGTTGTCGCCCAAGGTCAAAGTCCCTTTGTCCAGCACGCCGAGCAACAAGTTCCAGAGAGCGTCACTGGCTTTCTCAATCTCGTCGAAAAGCACGAAGCTGAGCTTCAAGTTCTCAGTATGGTAGCGGTTGAGCGCATCCTGGCCCAGGGCGGGATGTGTCTCGCGATGCCCCAGATATCCAGGAGGAGATCCGATCAGCTTGGCGATTTCGTGGCTGTGCTGGAACTCGGCGCAGTCGATCTTGATAACGGCGCGGGCATCCCCCACCAGGCTCTCGGCGGTGGCTTCCACCATGCGGGTCTTGCCGGTGCCGGTGGGCCCCAAGAACAGGAAGTTCCCGACTGGCCGGCCGGGGCTATTCATGCCCGCGAGGAAGGTTTGGTAAACGCTAACGATCTGCCGGATCGCCTGATCCTGGCCGATGATCTTACTGCGCAGGCTGGTCTCGAGCTGCTCGGCTTCGCGTCCGCTCCGCGTCGGGTCCAGAAGTTGTTGGTTCAGCCTCACCATATCGCTACCCTCTTTATCTCTCCGCATGATTGCGAAATTCCCTTCGCCACAGTTCGCGCCGTGCGGAAGCTGCCGAAAAGCCACCTAACCTGAGGGCCAGGTGGCTTGCGGCTGCCTCCCAGGCAATTACGGATTGCAGGTGAATGTGCTGCCCGACTGTTCCGGGTTGGTGCACAAGGGGCCCAGGCCGGTCCTGGCATCGGGCACGCTGATCATCGCGAGCGGTCCGGCTTTGTGTTCGCCATTGAAAGGGGTGGGTTTGGCCGGATTGAAGCCGCAAGCCACGGCGTCATTGGGGTCGTTGAACCAAAAACCGATGTGAAAGGTGTTGGTGGGGGGGAGAGCGACGTCCGGGTCGAAGCCGAAGATCTGGTCCAACAGAATGGTCTTGATCTCGACATCGCCTTTGCCCTTTTTCCCGACTTCAAGATCGGATTGATACCAGGCGAGGCCGAAGTTCTTGAAATTGGGATCGGGGGTCCGGTCGCTCAGCAGGTTACTGCGCTGGATGGTGAACATGTCAAAAGCCAGGCCAGGCTTGAAATGCTCCAGGTGCAGGTGCAGGGTGTCATTGAGGTCGCCTCTTACCACAGTTACGGATGCCGACGGCTGCTCGGAAGAGCTGGGGTCCCTGAGGCAGTTGACGATTTTCGCGTTGGGCGGCACGAGCTCGAACCTGACGACGTGAGAGTCTTCGGCGGCCAACGGGTTGGATGTGAACAAACCAGCAGCGGCAAAGGCTGCGAGGATAGATGCGCGTTTCATGTTAGTGATCTCCTTTTTTGGGTCTATGAAGCTCGGTTCCAGAAGAGCGTCCGAACCCTTTCAGAACCGCTCTTTCCTAACCTTGCTTGCAGATTCAGAATAAGGAGCCACTAAAAGGAAATCGTCGGGATGATGTAAAGAAGATGTAATTCCGCGCGGAACGCCCGATGATGCTCGAGTAGCGCGCCAGGCGCGACACGCGGCGCTTGATGCGCCGTGCCAGGATGCTTACGGCTACTGCCGCAGCACAGCGCAGCGGCCGATCGAGTATGCACGGCAATACTCAACGGAACAATTCCGACAATCCTATCCGATTTTAAGATCCGACATACCGTCGCTCATAGGGTCCCAGAGGCGCCGTCCCAGCCGGCGGCGGTCCCCAAAATTAAAAAACATTATCTAAAGAAAACGTTTGAACTTTTGCTCACTTCGCTGTACAATTGGCGGAAATGAACACGGCGGGAGACGACCGAGAAGTCCTGGCTACGCGGTACCTGAGGCATACCGCACTTGGGGGGTTAGAAGGTAAGGAACTGGACGAGGCGGAAATGACCTATGTCCTATGGGACTGGGATAGTCTAGCCTCGCTCGCCTACGAACAATTTTTGAAGCATGGCAGGGGTGTCTTCATCGGTCCCAGGACAGCGATCCACGAAGACAGCATTACGGTGGCGTTTGACTACGTTCCGAACCGATCCGGCCTGCTGGCGGAGATCCTTACCTTCGAGCTGTCGACATCGCTCTGGCCGGTGATCGAGCACTACCATCCGGAGTTCGATTTCATCGTGGTATGGCTGCGGAAGGATGGGACTGCCAGATATGCGGTGCTTCGCTGCCACGAAAAACCGGGCTTCCGCTCTCCGCGAGATCTCTATGAGTTGAGGCCGCGCGTGAAGTGCGCTCGCCCGAATTAATCGGACTTGTTTTTCGTCTTGGATTGCGGTTAGGCTGGTGGTCATCCTACGCAAGGAGGACACAGGATGTCCGCTCAGAACAAGGCGATTGTCCGCCGATATTTCGAAGAGGGCTGGAACCAGCGAAAGCCTGCAATTATGGATGAGTTGATCGCGATCGATGCCATCGATCACGATCCCGCCAATCCGGGGGTCAGCCCGGGTCCAAAAGGTCAGAAGGAATTGCTCGCAAAGTACACATCCGCGTTCCCCGACACTAAGTTTACGCTGGGGGACTTGATTGGCGACGGAGATTTGGTCGCCGTGCGGTGGACGGTTCGCGGCACACACCGCGGTGAACTCCAAGGTATCGCGCCCACGGGCCGGCAGGTGAACCTGACAGGCATCATGATCGCCCGCATTGCCAATGGCAAAATAGCGGAGACCTGGAGCAACTGGGACGCCCTAGGGATGTTGCAGCAACTGGGAGTCGCCGCACGGGCCGAGGGCGCATAGCCTCCAGACAATAACCGAGACGTCAGAACTTGAATTGCAGCGCCACCCGCAGGAGACGCGGCTGCAAGAGCGCCTGTGGAGTGCCTCCCAAGCCCCCGGCCACGAAGGGTTTGACTGAAGTACCCAACGTCTGCGTTTCGAGCAGTACGGTATGGGCGTTGTTCACGTTGAACATTTCGACCTGGGTCTGCACATGGATGCGTTCCCGGATAGCGAAAGTCCTCCTGATGCCGACGTCCAGTTGATTCAACCGGTCCATGAATCTGGAGCCCGGAGGCACCAGGGGAACCGTTAACGAGGTATTGGTGAGGTTCGGGGCAACCAGCGCGCCCGGCGTACAACCCGGCACGCCGCAGTCGCCCGGATACTTCGTCGTCTTGCTGAGGGTCCACGATACGTACTTCAAAGGTTCGGGGTCGTTCTGCCACGCCATGCTCGCTTCAAAGCGCCACCACAATGGAAGGTTGCCGGCGGCCTTGAACTCGTTCCGGAACGGGATCCTGCCCGACTCGTCACAGAATCGGAGGCTGTTGGGGTCATTCAAGGCGCCGTTCGTGATATTGCTGCCGTCGAAGGTTGTGTTCGCGGACGCATCGCAGGCGATGTCGGTTATATGGTCGATGGTCCACCCGGCGAAGACGTGGGCCCCTCTCGGCAGCCGCGCGACCGTGCCGAATTCGTAGCCCGTGTAAGTGTTCCGGCGCTTTTTCTGGTCCCCGTTGGTCTGATACAGATCCGCGGGAAGCCCGAACTTGCCGGTGTTCAGGTTATAGGCCGTGATCTGCTCGCCGTTGAGCGGGTTGATGATCGTGAACGGCGTCCAGTCCGCGGTTGGATCGACCGCGCGATTCTGAATGAAGGTCCCGTTGTAATTTGTGCGCCGGAACCAGTTGAAGCTTAGAGACACTCCGTTGGTGACCTGGTGCTGGATGCCCGCGCTGTACTGCAGATTGTATTCGCGCTTGAAATGAGGATCGAACTTCGGCACGCTCGCGAGCTTCCCGAAGTTGGGGTTGGTGCTGAGGCCGATTTCATTGTCCTGCGCAATATCGTCGTGGTTGAGATCCGTCCAGAAGCGAGTGTCCGTGGAGAGCGCCATGGGGTTGATGGAGCTTAGATATCCAGTGGCCTGGGGCGTATTGTACTTGCCGAAACCGGCCTTCAGCGCGGTTCTCCCGTTGCCGAACAGATCGTAGACCGTGCCCAGCCGCGGGGCCCACGTTTTCCAGCATCCGAGCCCCTTGATGGTGGTGCAGTTAATGAGAGGGAACGAGCGGGCTCCGATGAATCGGCCCGCACCGACGGCTGACGGCTCGATGGTGGACCGTTCATATTCCCAGCGCAAGCCGGCGGTAACCGACAATTTCTTGATGTGCCAGGTGTCCTGAGCGTAGATTCCCAGGTCCGCGTCCACACGCTGTCTTACTGCGATGGGGGTGTTGTACACCAGAACGTTGAACGGCGCTCCACTCTGGTATTGCTGCTGCAGGTCGCCATTGATAGACGACACGCGGTCGTTTTTACCCCATGCATCCTGGACGCCTAGTTTGATGGAGTGCGACCCGGTTACGTACGACACAGCGCCGGAGACGTTCCTGCGGTCGGGCAAAAAATAGTTTTGGATTTGTGGCGCGTTGCTGCGGACGTTGGTGACCAGGTCGAGGTGGGTGGTTTTGGCGTACCACTCAGGAGTGAAGGGGATCTGCTCCTCGCCCTTCTGGTAAATATCGCTGTAGTGTATTACGTCAGTGGAGAAGCCCGCCTCAATCAGCAGCCGGGGCGTGGCGGTGCGCGTCCACTTGCCCTGGGCGACATAGTAGAGGGGCGGGCCGCGGCGCTGCGCCGAGACTGCCGGGTTGTCGGGACGGCCAACCACGCCTCCCCGGAATAGTTCGTGCCCCTTGAATTTCTGGATCCGCTCGTACGTCCCGGAGAATTTGTCCTTCGAACTTATCTGCCAGGAGAGGCGGAGCGTTCCTTGCTTGATGTATTGGTCTTCGATGCCGGGCGACCCATCCGGATAAAACGAACCGGGAGCGATACCGTACGTGCTCTGGTAGCGTCCCGCCGCCAGGAACCACAGCTTGTCCCTCAAAATGGGTCCACCGACGGAACCGTCAAAGTCCTCGATGTGTTTGATGCGGGTGTTACCCACGAGACCCCGGGCAACCAGGTCCGGCGTCACGTTGGAGGCCTGCCAGAAATTGGAGCCACCGCTGAGGCCGAGAAACACGTCGGAATGAAAGGTGTTGCCTCCATCCTTGGGAACCTGGTTGACCAGCAGGCCTCCTGCGGAGACTTCGGCCGAGATACCGCTGGTCTGGTAGGTCGACTGCTGGATGATTGCGTTGTCGACATAGTTCTGGATCTGGCCGTCGATATAGTTGGAATTGATGTTCATGCCGTCCAACAGGACGGTGGTGTGCTGCAGCGGGGCCCCGTGGCCCGTGAAGTAGGTCTGCTCCATTTGTTGAGAGCCGCCCACATCGGGAACGGTGAGCCGGATGCCCGGCACCAGCCCGCCCAGTTGTTGCATGTTGCGCGCGTTGGGAATGGAGTCCTGGACCTCGCGGGTCAGCAACTGCTTGTTGGCCGCATTCTCTACGTCGACCACCGACGCTTCGGCCCGTACGGTCACTGTTTCCCCGACGGACCCCACGCTCATTTCGATATAGACGGGCACGGACACGTTCGCCGGCACCTCGATTCCATCCCGCCTCTGTGTGTTGAACCCAGCCATCGTGAAGGTAATCGAGTACGTGCCCGGTCTGAGGTCGACGATGGAGTAACGACCCTGCCCGTCGGTTGCGACCGTACGCGATTTCTCGATGAGCGCCGGACTTGAGGCTGTGACGGTCACGCCGGGCATGATAGCGCCCGTCGTGTCTCTCACAATTCCTTCTATAGTGCTCTGCGCCGAGGCCAACGATGGCAACAGCACAAGGAGCACCAGACCGGCAAGGATATACGCAGCTAGCTTGGCTTTGGTCATGACCGGCTCCTCAAGGATGTGTTTCACCCAACTCGAAACCCTATTCCGCTGGCTGAAAACATGTCTCAGTTTTCGGCCGGTGTCAAGGGTCAGGTTTAAGGAGTCGCGGTTACGGAGGTGCGAACGCCCACGAGAGCACGGCCGAGGCGCTCAGGCTTCAGGGCATGACCCGATCGCGGTAATCGCCGGTGTACATGCGCACCACTTTGCCGTTCTGTTCGACGAATCGGACCACCTCTCCGACTGGCCCGCCGCCGACGGGACTCTCGAGACGAAACAAGCCGTTTCCCAGAGGCTCGAGGCGCTGTTGCGTTTCGGGGTTATCGCCCTCCGGATCGATCATCACGAAGCGCTGGTTGAGCTCCACAACTTCGGTGTCGCCCGAGTCCCCCCTATAAAGTCCCGCGAAACGGGTCCACGAGGGATCCCATTGGACCGGCTTCGGTGCAGGCGCGGCTGCCTTCGCCACGGCCTCACCCACAGTGTGCATGAGGTGAGCGGCAATGTTGGCAGGGACGGAGTCGTCCCCATTCGTGAGTACGATCACACCCACCTTACTGTCCAGTTCGATCAGAGTGTGGGTTTTGTACCCGGGATACGACCCGCCATGCCCAACATAGACCTTGTCTCTTTCGCGGTTCACCGCAAAGCCTATCGCGTTACCGCGCGTCCAGTTGTTTTCGAGCACGCGCACGCGGTGCATCTCGCGTAACGCACCGGTGCTGAGAATCTGGCTGCCGCCAACTCTGCCTGTGCGGAACTGAAGCGAGACAAACATCGCCATGTCCTCGACGGTCGAAGTAATTCCGGTGGCGGGCGCCAACCCGCGCGCGTCCACAAACGGCATCTTCTTCCGCGAGCCGTCCGGCATCCTGCGGCTGTAGCCTGTTGCAAGGCCGTCGACCTGCCGGTCGACACTCGAACCGTTCATCCCCAGCGGCTGGAAAATATGTTTCTGGACATAGTCTGCGTACTTCTCGCCGGAGACCGCCTCCGCGATCATTCCCGCGAGCCCGAATCCAAGATTGGAATACTTCCAGCGGACCTCGGGCGGATAAGCCGCCCGGTGCTCGACGACGTAGCGGCGCACCTGCTCCTCGGTCGGAAAGTCATAAGTGATCCAATGAGAACCCGCCTCTCGCGGCAGCCCGGCACTGTGGGTCAACAATTCTTCAATCGTGACCGGCGGATCGTCCGGCTCAGCCGGTTGAATCTTAAACCACGGCAGATATTTCGAGACGGGATCGTCAAGCCTGAGCTTGCCGGCATCGCGCAATTGCATGATCGCGGTGGCGGTGAACAGCTTGCTGTGCGATGCCATGCGGAATTTCGTCGCCGGTGTGACGGGTGTCCGGCTCTCGACATCGGCGTAACCGAAGCCCTTCGCCCAGACCAATTCCTGGTCGTACACGACGCCGACGGCGATTCCAGGCAGCTGGCGATAAGCCATCTGGCCGCGTATCCAGCTTTCAAACAGCCGCTGCGCGCCTGCCACATCGGGATGATCCGCAACGCCCGCATGCTGACAGACGGGCAGAGAAAGAAAGAGAACCACGTTCAGTGTGTGCCGCATAGGGTTTTAGTATAGTCGGCACCGATGCTCCGTGCAGTCAGGAATGAAACGAACGTGCGCCGAATGTTACGCTGCCCATGTGAAGATCGGTATCACCTGCTATCCCACTTACGGCGGCAGCGGAATTGTCGCGACCGAACTCGGCCTGGAGTTGGCCAGCCGCGGTCATGAGGTCCACTTCATCAGTTACGCAAGTCCGATCCGCCTCGATACCGGAGTTGCGCGAATCCATTATCACGAGGTGGAGGTCTCAACGTATCCGCTGTTTCATTATCCGCCGTACTGCCTTGCGCTGGCCTCGCGGATGGCGGAAGTGGCGGCCTCCTACGTACACTATGCGATCCCGCATTCGATCGCGGCGCTGCTGGCAAAGCAAATGACCTCAAGCCGGCGGTTGCCTTTCGTGACCACGCTGCATGGAACCGACATCACACTGGTTGGCGTGGACCGCTCGTACTTTGGCATCACTAAGTTCTCCATCGAGCAGTCGGACGGCGTCACTGCGATCAGCCGGTACCTTGAAGCGAAGACGGTTGACTTCTTCAGAGTGTCCAAGCCAATTCAGGTGATCCATAACTTTGTCAACTGCGATCTCTACCGGCCCGACCCGGCGCGGCGCCCCAAGGAGAAGCGATTGATCCACGTTTCGAATTTCAGGCCGGTGAAGCGGGTGCTGGACTGCATTCGCGTGCTGCATGAGGTCCGGAGGTCGACAGACGCTCACCTGTTAATGGTCGGGGACGGTCCGGATCGCGGGCCGGCGGAGACGCTGGCTCGCGAGCTCGGCGTGTCTGCTCATGTGACCTTCCTGGGCAAGCGGGACCATGTGGAACGGCTGATTCCCGAGACTCACGTGCTGCTGCTGCCAAGCGAGATGGAGGCCTTCGGACTGGCTGCGCTCGAAGCGATGGCGTGCGGAGTGCCGCCCGTGGCGACCCTTACCGGAGGAGTTCCGGAGCTGATCACGGATGGCGTAGACGGCTTCCTCGCCCCCATCGGCGATATCGCGGCACAAGCGGCGAGGGTTGTGTCATTGCTGACGGACGATGCGCTGTACGCACGGATGTCATCGGCAGCCCGCCGGACCGCGGAGACACGTTATGCTACATCGATGATCATTCCGCTATACGAGCGGTGTTACGAGGCGGTGTGCGGAGTTTAGCCAGGAGTGGGGAGGCTCGCTTCCGAGAGAGTCTCAAGCATGAACATTTTGGCAATTGGAGCGCATCCCGACGATATTGAGTTCGGCTGCGCGCCCATTCTTATTAAAGAAATCAAGAAGGGAAGCCAGGTGCGGCTCATTGTCCTTTCTCGCGGCGAAGCCGGCTCGAGCGGCACGCCGGAGAGCAGAGAGCAAGAATCGCGCAACGCGGCGCGCCTGATGGGCGCCAGTATCGATTTCCGGGACTTCGGAGGAGACTGCCATTTACAGTACATTCCGGAACATAGTTTCAGAATCGCCGCTGAGATAAGAAAGTTTAAGCCCGCGATCGTCCTCGCGCCACACCCTGCAGAAAACCAGCATCCTGACCATTCCATCGCAGGGAGGCTCACTCGAGACGCCTGCCGCTTCGCGCGCTACGGAGGCCTCGGTGAGTTGGCGTCTCTGCCGGTCCATAACGTCGCCAGCCTGTACTTCTACAAAATTACTCAGCACGTCGGTCCTATGCCCGACATCGTCATCGATATCAGTGACGTATCGGCGGAGTGGGAGGCGGCGATGAACTGCCACGAAAGCCAGATCAAAAATAAGAGTTATGTTGACTTACAGAAAGCTGCGGCGCGGCTGCTCGGGCTGACGATCGGCACCGAGTACGCAGCCGGGCTTTTTGCCAATGATCCGGTTAGATTGGAGAACCTTTCAGATGTCACGCTATCGTCACGAAATTTCTAGAGGCGGAATGCGGCGGTCCGCCCGCCTGATCGTTTTCGCCGCGGGACTCGGCACCCTGGGAGCGGGCCAGGCCACATCGAGTAAGGCCACGCCGCCCCAGGTGCGTTCCGGCATTCCGGTCAACTACGACGAAGCGAAGGTTGGCAACTACACCTTGCCGGACCCGCTGGTCATGGAAAACGGGAAGAGGGTCCGGGACGCAGCAACCTGGTACAAGACGCGACGTCCGGAGATCGTGCGCCTGTTCGAGACCAATGTCTACGGCCGCAGTCCAGACGCTCCGAAGAAGCCGAGCTTCGAGCCTATCGATCTGGACAAGTCCGCGCTTGGGGGGAAGGCGATCCGCAAGCAGATTGCCGTCTACTTCGACGGCGCCAAAGCGGGACGGAAAGAGACCCTTCTTCTTTACCTGCCTGCCGGCGCCGGCAAGCCGGTTCCCGTCATCCTGTCGCTGAACTTTTCCGGGAACCAGACTGTGATCAAGGACCCGGGCATTAAGCTTGGCGACGTTTGGGACAGCAGGCAGAAAACGAAGCATCCGGCAACCGACGCATCGCGCGGCTCTTCGAAGGATTGGCAAGTGGAGGAGACATTATCGCGGGGCTACGGCTTCGGCACGATCTATTACGGCGACATCGAACCGGACTTTGCCGGCAGCGTGACGTATGGCATTCGGCCTTTGTTCTTTCAGCCAGGGCAGACGGAACCGGCTGCCGACCAATGGGGCGCGATCGCGGCCTGGGGATGGGGCCTGAGCCGGGCCATGGATTATCTCGAGACTGATAAGGATGTCGACGCGAAGCGTGTCGCGATCATGGGACATTCGCGGTTGGGCAAGACCGCTTTGTGGGCCGGCGCGCGCGACACGCGGTTCGCCATGGTGCTGGCGAGTTGCAGCGGGGAGGGCGGGGCCTCTCTCGCCCGCCGCAACTATGGCGAGACCGTGAAACATTTGAACCTCAATTTCCCCCATTGGTTTTGCGCCAATTTCAGGAAGTATGACGATCACGTGGATCAAATGCCCGTGGACACGCACGAGCTGATCGCGCTGATCGCGCCCCGGCCTGTTTATGTCACCGGAGCCGAAGACGACCAGTGGGCGGATCCAAAGGGCGAATTCCTGGCGGCCGTGGCGGCTGGTCCTGTGTACCGATTACTCGGAAGACAGGGGCTCGAGACCGACCAAATGCCAGCGCTGAATACTCCGATCATGCACACGATCGGATACCACTACCGCACCGGCAAACACGAGGTCACGGCCTTCGATTGGGATCAGTTCCTGAAGTTCGCGGACATGCACTTCGGCGGGCAGCGCCAATAAACGGTCCGCCAAATCAGTGGGACACGGCTTCCTGCGGCTGTGAAGCGCCATGGGCCGGCCGCAGCCGGGCTTGGAGCCGCTCCATGTACAGGTAGATCACGGGTGTGATGTAGAGCGTCAGAAACTGGGACACGACCAGCCCGCCGACAACCGCGAGCCCGAGCGGCTGGCGCGCGTCGGCGCCTTGACCGATCCCGAGCGCGATGGGCATGGTGCCGAACAGCGCCGCGACGGTGGTCATCATGATGGGGCGGAAGCGCAGCATGCAGCCGGTATAAATCGCCTCCCGCGCGGCTTTTCCTTCGGTTCTTTGAGCTTCCAGGGCGAAGTCGATCATCATGATGGCATTCTTCTTCACCACGCCGAAAAGCATGATGATGCCGACGAATGCATACAAGTCAAGCTCTTTGTGGAACAGCTTCAACGTGAACAGCGCGCCGAAGACCGCGGACGGCAGTCCGGAAAGAATGGTGATCGGGTGGATGAAGCTTTCGTAGAGAATGCCCAGGACGATATAGATCACCAGGATTGCGACGATGAGCAGAATCGAGAGGCCCTGGAAGGATCTCTGGAATTCCTTCACGGTTCCCTGGAAGTTGACGCTGATGGTGGCCGGCATCCGCATTTCGCGAACAACTTGATTAATGCGATCGGCAGCTTCGCCTAGAGAGAACCCAGGTTTCAAATTGAAGGAAACCGTGACCGCCGGGAGCTGCCCGAAGTGGTTGATGTTCAGGGCGCCCACGCTGCGCACGACCTTGACCACCGAGTCCAGCGGAATGAGCGGACCCTGCGACGAGCGAATATACAACTTGGATAAAGCTTCCGGACCGCGCTGATACTGCGGCTCCACTTCCGTAATGACCGCGTACTGATTCGCGGGCGAGTAAATGGTCGAGACCTGGCGAGTGCCGTAGGCGGTGTATAGGGCGTCTTCGATCTGCTGGGGCGAAACACCGAGAGCGAGCGCGCGGTCTCGGTCGATATCCACCATCAACTGCGGGCTTCTGATTTGCAGATCGCTATTCACGTCCCGAAAACCGGGAAGCGCGCGCATCTTGCCCATCAGTTGCGGCACCCACTCATAGANTCAGGTTTGTACTCTGAAGCGTCATTTGATAAACGCTGGTGGTGATCTGACCGCTGATGGTGATAGGCGGCGGATTCTGCAGGAAGGCGATTACTCCAGGGACCGAGGCCAGCTTGGGCCGGATCTCCTCGATGACCTGGTCGACTGAAAGCGGCCGTTCCGCGCGGGGCTTCATATTCATAAAAATGAAACCCTGGTTTGAGTCTCCAACGAACGCGCCGGTATTCCGGACGTTGGGATCCTGCGCCGCGATGCCGGCCACAGCGCGGAGGTGCTTGGCCATGGATTCGAACGAAATGTCCTGACCGGCCAGCACGGCGCCGAATGAGAAACCGCTGTCCTGGCTGGGAATGAAGCCGGTGGGCATAGTAAAAAACAGGTACAGCGTTCCGGCAAGCAGAGCAAAGGCGAACAGGACTGTGGCGAACTGATGCCGCAGCACCTTCTTCAGTGTGTAATCATATCCGCGCGCCAGCAGATTGAAACCCGCTTCGAGAGCGCGGTACAAGCGGCCATGACGGGCGGCGTGATCATAGCGGAGAAAGCGGCTGCCGAGCATGGGCGTGAAGCTCAGAGAAACAAACCCGGAGATCAGGATCGCGACCGTGATGGTGACCGAAAACTCATGCAGCAGCCGGCCCACGATGCCGCCCATGAACAGCACGGGGATGAACACGGCCACCAGCGAGATGGTCATCGAGATAATGGTGAACCCGATCTCGCGCGAGGCGAGCCGCGCGGCCTGCATACGCGTGTAGCCGAGCTCCATATGGCGCACGATGTTTTCCAGCATCACGATCGCATCGTCCACGACGAACCCGACCGAAAGCGTCAGCGCCATCAGCGACAGGTTGTTGAGGCTGTAGCCCAGCAGATACATCACGGCGAACGTCCCCACGATGGACAGCGGAACCGCGGCGCCGGGAATGATCGTCGCCGAGATATTTCGCAGGAACAGGAAGATCACCATCACCACCAGGCAGATGGTCAGGACCAGCGTGAACTTGACGTCGTTGATGGAGCCCCGGATCGAGTCGGACGCATCGAATGCGATGGCAAGATCCACCGTGGGAGGAATCTCGCTGCGGAACACCGGCAGCAGCTTCTTTATGTTCTCCACCACTTCCACGGTGTTTGTCCCGGGCTGCCGCTGGATGGCAAGAATCATGCCGCGCACTC
>QHXU01000094.1:30553-35095 GCA_003223065.1 Acidobacteriota bacterium
CGGTTTCCACGCTGTCGAGGACGCGCCCCAACTGCTCCAGCCTCACCGGCATGCCGTCCCGCCATGCGGCGATTATGGGGCGGTACGCCGCGGCATTGGTCAGTTGCCCGCTGGATTGAACCGTGAACGACTGCTTTTCGCCGTATAGTTTTCCGGTGGGCAGGTTCACGTTGCTTTGTTGAATGGCCCGCTGCACCTCATCGATGCCGATGTTCCGGGACGTGAGCGCGTCGGGATTCAACTGAATGCGCACGGCGTATTTCTGGGCGCCGAACACCTGCACACTAGCCACGCCGCTGGTCATCGAAATGCGCTGAGCCAGAAGCGTCTCGGCGTATTCGTCCACGGTGTACAGCGGCAACGTCGACGAGGTAAGCGCGAGGTAGAGCACCGGCTGCTCGGCGGGATTCACCTTCTGGTACGAAGGCGGGCGCGGCATAGTAGGCGGGAGCTGGCCGCCGGCTTTGGCGATGGCCGCCTGAATATCCTGCGCGGCGGCATCGATGTTCCGTTCGAGCGTGAACTGTACCGTGATCATCGTACCGCCCTGAGAGTTGGTCGAATTCATCGACTGGATGCCGGCGATGGTTGCAAACGCGCGCTCGAGCGGCGTTGCAACGGAGGAGGCCATGGTCTCCGGACTCGCTCCCGGCAGGAATGCGGTCACCTGGATAGTCGGATAATCCACGCTCGGCAGAGCCGCCACGGGCAGCGCGCGATAGCCGACGAATCCGAACAACAGGACCGCGAAGGTAACCAGCGCGGTCATGATCGGCCGGTCGATGAAGATGCGGGAGATGTTCATGACTACATCGTTTGAGAGTCGACTTTAGAAGCCGGCACGGGTTGAATGTGGGCGCCGGGGAACAAGCGCAACTGGCCATCCGTCACGACGGTCTCGCCCGCCGCGACGCCTTTTCGGATGATCGCCTTGCGTCCGTTCGTCTGGCCGACGGTCACATCCCTGGTCTCGACGGTTTGGTCCGGCTTCACCACATATACGAATGGCCCGCGCTGCCCGGCCTGAATCGCTTCCGTGGGGATCACGACCGCATTGGCCACGGTGTCGAGGGCCAGGACGGCGTTGACGAACTGTCCCGGCCAAAGCAGGTGTTGCTCATTGGCGAAAACGGCTTTCAAGCGAATCGTGCCGGTATTCGTGTCGACGGTATTGTCGATCACGGTGAGCTCGCCGTCGGCGGTCTTGCCGGGGTCGTTCTGAAGCGAAACCCGCACATGCAGCTTTCGCGCGCTGCTGTTGGCGCGGATGGCCGCGAGGTGCTCCTCGGGGACACCGAAGCTGACAAAGATGGGGGTGATCTGATTGATCACGACCAACGGAACATCGTTGACCTTGACCAGATTGCCTGCGTGAACCAGAAGGTTGCCGGCCCGGCCCGAAATCGGCGACCGGATCTGGCAGTAGCTGAGGTTGAGTTTCGCCGCCGCGACAGCGGAGCGGTCGCTTTCGAGCGTTGCGCGCGCGCTTTCGATGGCGGCACGGTCGGCCTGAATGGACTCGCGGAGCGCTTCGGAGTTGGTGCGAGACTGGTCGTACTGGGTGCGCGAAACCACGCCTTCTTTCGCCAATTGTTCGTACCGGGCGGCATCGGCGTCGGCATATTTGGATTGAGCGATATCGCGAGCGAGGTTGGCTTCCGCCTGGCGCAACACCGCCGTATCTCTTCCGACGGCGGCCTCAGCCTGGCGCAGCGTCTCCTGGTAGGGACGCGAGTCGATTTCAAACAGAAGGTCGCCTTTGTTGACGTTTCCACCCTCAACGAAATCGACCTTGAACAACTCGCCCGCAATCTGAGACTTTACCTGCACGGTGACGGAGGGTTCGACGCTGCCAACCGCGTGGAGTTCGATGGGCGCAGCTTCCTGGCGGGCATCCGCGACGCTAACAGGGACAGGGGGCGGGGCGCCGACGGATTGCACCTTCGGCGCGCTACACGCGGTGGTAAGGAGCGCTACGAAGAGCGCGCATAAGAAAACAACGATTGGAAATCTCTGAGCCAAGTGCCGTTCGCCTTCTCGCTGCTCCCTAAATAGATGCAGCGGGTTTGGTTTAGGAGCAGGTTAAAGAGTCTACGTCATGCTTTTCGGGAAAAGAATTCTCCGCGCTCCAAACTTGCCTGATTACCATATAGTCTATCTGACGCGGAAGAGCTCAAGGGGAGAGGGTGGTTGGGTGGGCGAAAGCAGACCCGGATCGACGATGTCTTCAGCTTTGGAGAGAGAGATGCTTGAGAGCGACAGGCCGCTAACCGCGTATGGAACGGCCGCGCTGCGGCGGTAGGACCGGCACAAATCATCAACGAGCAGCCGTTTACCCTCAGTCCTCGTCGCGCTGAGACGGTTTACTTGCACAGCGACGTTTGATGTAATTGACAACTCGTGGATTACACACAAAGACTGATTCTGTTGCTTACCCTAGCGGGCGTTTGCGCCGCGCAGGGGCCGAAGATTCTGATCATTACCGATATGGAAGGGGTGGGCGGCGTGAACAACGCCGAAGAGCAACTCCTGCCTGGACAGCGGCGCTTTGACGAATCGCGGCGGCTTCTCGTGGGCGAGGTCAATGCGGCGGTGGAGGGCGCACTCAGCGCCGGCGCGAGTGAGGTGGTGATCTGGGATGGCCACGATGGCAGCCGTAGCCTATCCATCGAGGACATCCATCCGCGGGCGCGCCTGATTCAGGGGCGGCCGACACCGGCCGATTACTATCTGAAAGACCGCGCCTATGACGGCATCCTTTTCGTGGGACAGCACGCCATGGCCGGCGCGAAGAACGGAGTTCTAGCGCATTCCCAGAGCTTCAGTGTCGAGCGCATCACGCTCAACGGCCGCGCGGTGGGTGAGATCGGCCAGATAGCCGCGATCGCCGGATATTTTCATATTCCTGTTATCATGCTTTCCGGCGATGAGGCCGCGTGCGCGGAACTGCTCGAGTATCAGCCGAAGGCGGAGACCGTGGCGGTGAAGCGTCTGGCGGGTAAAGCCTCGACGCTAAGCCTTTCGCATCCCGAGGCGAAGGCGCGGATCCAGTCTTCGGCTGCCCGTGCCGTCAAGCGGATTCACGAATTTACACCCTGGTCCGTGGATGGACCGGTGGAGCTAAGATTCGAATACTATCCGGGGAAAGGCACCTCAACGGTCTACCGGGGGCAGACCGTCCTTGAGGCCTACGAGGGCTGGTTGGGCAAACTACCGTAAACGCTTCCTTATTTGACTCCTACATGGATTTGCAGCGCGCCGCGAGGAGGCCTGTAGCCGCAGTGATGTCGATGTCCGCTATAAGCAGACCTTGTTTACCGTATGGCTGGTAACTTAGCAGCGTCCCGTCTGGCCGCACCACGGCCGAAGTGGTCGGCGACCCAGCGCTTGCAAAGTTTACAGTTGCGAAGTAGCAGGTGTTCTCGGCGGCGCGACACAGGACTGCTTTCTCATGGAATGAGTTCGCCGGATCGGCGAAAGTCGAGGGCCGGTAACTGCCGGGCTCAGCCTCGTGGAAATGAGGGTGGAACACGATGTGCGCGCCGTGCCGGACGGCCCAGCGCACCGTTTCCGGATAGCGCCAACCCTCATGGCAGATTGCGACACCGAATGTCAGGGGACCGGTTTGGAAAACCCGCCTCCCGGAACCGGGCGAATAGATAAGGTCCTCGGAGGGGTCGAGTTGGACTTTGTCCTGGAAGCCGGCGATCGTTCCGTCTCGATTGATGACCAGCGCGGTGGCTAACAGGGCGCCATCGACGACGCGTTCGGTGCCGAGAACGACCGCGAGGCTGGCCTTCGCGGCGGCTGCTGCAATAGCGGACCAGGCCCGCTCGAGGAACGCAGGGTCGGGAGGCGGAACCGACTTTCCCATTCCACGGTAGCCGGGAGTGAAGCATTCCGGGAAGCAGATGATGCCTACGCGCTCGATGGACGCCTGCGCGATGGCTTGTTCGGCCAACGTGATCGACTCCTCCGGAGTCGCCGGAAACCGGATGTTGGCGAGCGCGATTCGAAACGTGTTCATTTGGTAATTCAACTTTTATCGCATACCGCATATTCCCACAGAGCCGCTCACCTTCGGCCGGATCCGCCGCATAGACTTGTAGGAGCATGTCGAAGTTACGGATCGCCCCCGCGACTGAAGCGGACCTCCCTCTGATACTGGACCTGATTCTTGCCCTCGCGGAGTACGAGAAACTTGCGCATGTCGTCACCGCGACCCCAGGGCGGCTGCGCGAGACATTGTTCGGCGACCAGCCCGCGGCCGAAGTGGTACTGGCGCATTGGGATCGGGAATGCGCGGGCTTTGCCGTGTTCTTCGCAACGTATTCCACTTTTCTGGCTCAGCCAGGACTTTATCTGGAAGACCTGTACGTGAAGCCTCACCTGCGCGGCAAAGGAATCGGACTGGGGCTGCTGAAGCACCTGGCAAGAATTGCCACCGAGCGCGGCTGCGGCAGGTTGGAGTGGGGAGTGCTCGATTGGAACCAGCCGGCCATCGAGTTTTACAAGAAACTGGGCGCCGTCGCGATGGATGAG
>QHXU01000095.1 GCA_003223065.1 Acidobacteriota bacterium
CATGCCGTACGCAGAGCGCCGGCCAACACGTCCTCGTTCGCCGCAGCCAGCCGAATATGGGTCATTCCCATCCTGCCCCATCCGCCGGCAATGGGCACGAACAGCTTGGGCAGCTCTCCGACAAACTCCGCCTGCTGTTCCGGCGTCAGCATCAGGTTGCCATAGCCCTGCTTTTGCGAGGCGAGAGTAGCGAAGATCCTGCCCCCGACACGAAAATCGGGCGAACCCATGTGCGAGCCCTCTTCCGCGCCCGGCAGGCTCAACGCAATCCGGCGAAAATCTGCTGCATCCACCTCGCGTGGCCCCTCTTCAGCAGAGAGTATCCCACACTGTGGCGCCATCAAAAGCACGCTTAATGCAGCTATTGACAATAAAAGTTGTCAATGATTTAATATAGCCGTGCTGGCAGTGGAAGTCATCGAGGATCCGGCGGCTGCTGTCGTTGCCCTTGAACCCGTCCGAAGCCGGCTGCTTGCGGAATTGGCGGAGCCCGCTTCCGCCGCGACGCTCGCGGCGCGCCTAAGGATTGCGCGTCAAAAAGTCAACTACCACCTGCGAGCGCTGGAGGAGCACCGGCTGGTGCGGGTAGCGAAGAAACGCAAATGGGGCGGTCTGACGGAACGCTTGCTGGTGGCGACCGCCGCCTCCTACGTCGTCTCGCCGGGCGCGCTGGGCCCGGCCGCCGCGGACCCGGACCGTAATCCGGACCGTCTTTCCGCGAGCTACCTGATCGCCCTGGCGGCCCGCGCCGTGCGTGAGGTCAAAGCTCTGCTCGGCCGTTCTGCGGAAACGGACAAGCGCCTGCCAACCCTCTCGCTGGACACGGTGATCCGGTTCAGGTCCGCGGCGGATCGCGCCGCCTTCAGCAACGAGCTCACTACAGCGGTAATGACACTTGTCTCGCGCTATCACGATGTATCGGCGCCAGGCGGCCGCGCGCATCGCCTCGTGCTCGTCGCACACCCTCTGCCGTACAAATCTCAGATTAAGGAGCCATCATGAGCGTGAAAAAAGATACGACTGGACGCCGATCGGTCCAGGTCGAAGTTGAGGTCCCCGGCACACCGGAAGAAGTCTGGCAGGCCATCGCTACAGGTCCCGGAGTCTCGTCCTGGTTCGTCCCCACGGAAGTCCAAGAACGCGAAGGCGGCGCCGTTACCGCCCACTTTGGCCCAGGGATGGACTCAACCGCTACCGTCACTGCCTGGGAACCGCCCCGCCGGTTCGCCGCCGAAAGCCAGGGCCTGGGTCCGGACGCTCCGGCGCTCGCCACCGAGTGGTTCGTTGAAGCGCGCTCCGGCGGCACCTGCGTGGTACGTGTCGTTCACAGCCTCTTTGCGAGCGGCGACGATTGGGACAATCAGCTCGAAAGTATCGAATCCGGCTGGCCGGCCTTCTTCCGCATCCTGCGGCTGTATCTCACTCACTTCCGCGGACAGCCGTGCTCCACGTTTCAAGTGATGGGCTTTGCCCCCGAGCCCGAGTCCAAGGCATGGGACGCGCTGACCGGTTCGCTCGGCCTTGGCGCGGCCGGTGTGGGCCAGCGCCGGAACACAGGCGCGGGCGCGCCGCCGCTTGCCGGAGTCGTCGAAGCGATCCGGGAAGGCACGCACCCTTACCAACTCCTGCTGCTCGACGCGCCGGCGCCGGGCGCCGTCTTCCTGAACGCCTGCGCCATGGGCGGCCAGGTCTGCATGCCGGTCAGTTTCTATTTGTACGGCGATCGGGCGTACGCCACTGCCGCACGTGAGGAGCCTTTGTGGCGAGCGTGGATGAAGGAGCGCTTCGGGCCATTAGGTGAGGGTCATGTCGCCTGAGCGTAATCGTTCGTTACCCCAAGCTCGTTAAGCTGTCTAACTAACGTTGAGCGTGTAATTTTCGGACGCATGTCCATTTTTTTCAACGGGAGAATTTCGATGGCCAACAACCGCATCGTCCACTTTGAGATACCCGCCAATCAGCCGGAGGCGCTGACCAAATTCTACAGCGGCCTGTTCGGCTGGAAGTTTCAGAAAGCTCCAATCCCCGGAGTGGATTACTGGCTCTGCGACACCGGGTCGGACGGGCCGGGAATCAACGGAGCGGTGATGCAGCGGCAGAATGCCCAGCAGCCGTGGATGAATTACGTCGACGTGGCGAGCATCGACGCGGCGATCGAAAAGGCGACGAAGCTGGGCGCGCAGGTGGCCCTGCCGAAGATGTCGGTGCCGGGCGCCGGAGCGGTCGCCGCCATCATGGATCCACAAGGGAACATCTGCGGGCTGTGGGAACAGGCGCGGTAGAAAAGGTCAGCTCTTGGCCGATAGGATAGTCGACCACCGCCCTCCCCTTCGGTGCTCCGAGGCTTGTTCGACGCGCGTGGCGACGGTCCATACGTGCCCTGAAAGCGGAACATCGCCGGCTTCTTCGAGGCCTGTGCTAAAGGGGACGTCGAAACATTGCGAGTCCTGCTCGCGAACGACCCAGGCCTGGTTCGCGTTAGGCTGTCTTTCGGGAAAGCCGAACTTAGCGCTAGACATCGGCACAAAACCAGGCTGGTCAGCCGGCTGATCATAAAGGGATCGAGTTTGATGAGAACATTTACGAGCCCTTCTACGGAGGCCGACAGTTCAGCATTCGCGATCTGAACGGATACACCTTGGTCTTCCTGCAACCTGCGGAAAAGTAGAAAGCACTGCTGTGCAATTGCGTCATGAGAGACGCGTCCTAGTCGTCGTCGCTACCCGCGTTGTCGGCCTCCGCCGCCAGGTCCTGCAGAAGTTCAAAGAACATCGGTGATTGGCCGATGAATAATCCGTCAGCTGTAAGAGCTTTGGCAGCGCCCATTGCAGCCCCTTTTGTCTGGGTGGGACGAATGATCGAACACACCGGGAACTTTCGGCTGAGGAATGGGCATGGCTCGGGCATGATCAGGTTCGTCTGGAAATCTTCCCCTCCCGCAGGAGGAGCGTTGAGGTCCGGGAACACCAACTGTGGATTGGTTGGGTCGGTGAGCGCAGGCGCATTGCCTGCCTTGTCATGCCAGGTTTGAAAGTGGGCTGTCTCGGTTGGGCCGATACTCAACAAGATTCGCAAGACCTCCGAATTCTTGACCCTCTGAGCAAGCGAGGGGTATAGGCTGGTGCCACCTTGTTCGATGAACGCGAAGTGGAATCCTGCCGTGTTGGCGATCGCTTGGATGTGGTCCGTCGGGGACAGGTCGGCATCCGATCTGGGAATTGCCGGATGCTGCCCCACGCTCAAAGTCGGGACTGCCTGGGGAAAAGCGAAAGCGGGATCGAGATCGGGATTATTAGCGCGGCTGCGATACCGTGTCCACCAACTTGTGTCCACAGTAAGTTGCATGAGGTTCGTCAGCCGTCCGATCTGGAGAGCTCCTGTCGCTTTGCTGCTCGGCAATGTCCGAAATGGATCCAGATTGACTGTAGCCGCGCCCTTCGCAGCCAGATAAGCGTTAATGAACTGGAAGTGCGTAATTTCATCCTCGGTATTGTCATGAATATACTGAGGCATATCCTCATCGAGCACTTCAAGCGCAGCGATGTAAGGCGCACTTCCTCCAGTGATCCCAGGGACTTCGCTGTCTTGAACTCCGCCGAGCTCGTTGTATTGTATCCACAGGTCGCTCTCAAGGATTTCAGCCGCGGCCAGGAACCTCAGAATCGCGGCGTCTCCCTTGCTGAGATTGCCGCCTTCGCCCTTGTCTTTCTCTTTGCCCGACGAGCTACTCGATAGCAACCCGGCGGCCAGCGTTGCCGTGCCTGCCCCCAATCCTTTCTTGATAAACGATCGCCGATTTACCGGCTTCTTAGAGCGCTTTGTTACATATATCATGTTCTTTCTCCTCGAAAATTAATCAGGATCGCGGCTGTGGTACGGCCGGGTCGTTGTACGCCGCGCATCCCTGCGCGGTGCGCATAACCGATGTGTGGAGATTGCGGAAAGAAGAACGACTAGCCGCGGAAGGCGCACTTCAAGTCCCGGATTCCAGCTTAGAGCGCCTCATAATAAGTGTCTGGCTCTGGAGTAACTTTTACATTTTATTTACGATTAATTTACAAGTGCCCGCGCGAATCAAATATATGACGGCGGCTCCGTCTCCCGCTCCAGTGCGCGCCGATTTTGAAGCCACCGGGCCGTCAGCCAGCACAGCAACGCCCATACCGCGCCGGCCGTCCACCCAGCCAGTACGTCGGTGGGCCAGTGGACCCCGAGATACACGCGAGTCACTCCGACTGCGAACGTCAGCAGCATCGCCAGCAAGAGAGAATACGCCTTGAGCCGCTTTCGTTTATGAGATCGCGCAAGCAGCGCTCCCAAGGTTAAATAAGTCACGGCCGACATCATCGAATGTGCGCTCGGGAAGCTCGCACCCGAGGCGCTGGCCGCATAAGGAACGAGATCGGGCCGCGGGCGATGAAATAAGTCCTTGAGAATCGTACTGACGATAACCCCGCTAGCGACGGATCCACACACGAAAAGCGCCATGTGCCTCTTTCCACTGAGTGCCAGAAACCCAGCCGTGATCGCGGTCACTAAACCCAGCACGGCGACGCTACCCAACGCCGTGATGTCACGCGCGGCTTCCTGGACGGAAGGTGGACCAAGGGGAGTGCGAGTGCCGCTTTGCCTCATGGCCAAAAGCAAGGTCCGGTCGAACGCTTTCGTGCTGCCCACTACCACCTGATCCGCGAGGATCGCAAACAGCCAGACGCCCGCCGCTACACCCGTGACGGCCAACAAGACGATCATCTCGTGCGCTCCCAGCCAATTGAGGAGCTGAAGGTGGACGCTACGGCCCGATCCTGTCATCGCATCTTAATTGTGACGTACTCGAATCCGGCATTGCGTACGGCAGCCTGTGAGATGATGGCTCACGAAATGCGAATTCTGGCTCTTTCGGCATCGGTCGGGGCCGGCCATGTGCGTGCGGCCGAGGCGGTGGAAATAGCGCTCCAGCGCGCCGGTGCGCCGGTCACGGTCGCGAATCACGATGTCCTGACCTTAATGCCGACGGCGTTTCGCAAGGTGTATCGCGACGCATATTTCGAGATGGTCGCCCGTGCGCCCCGAATTCTCGGCTGGTTATACGATGCGACGGACAAGCCTTTCCACAAGGACGTTGTGCGCCAGAAACTCGAGCAGGCTGGCGCCACAAGACTGCTGAGAAAGATTCGCGACTATGATCCCGATGTGGCAATCTGCACGCATTTCTTACCCACGGCATTACTGGATCGCGAACGTCGCAAAGGCCGCTGCCGGGCACGCATCGTCACGGTAGTGACGGACTTCGAGGTCCACGGTATGTGGCTGGCGGCACCATCGGATCACTACTTCGTCGCTACCGAAGAAGCCCGCGCACATCTGGAGGCGCTTGGAATCGCGCCGGCGGCGATTACGGTTAGCGGTATTCCGACGCATCCGGGGTTCACAGAGAAGAAGGATCGGCTGGCGATGCGCCGCAAACATGGAATGCGGGAGGATCTGCCGGCCATTCTGGTTTCGGCGGGCGGGTTCGGGGCGGGCAATGCGGGACGCATGCTGGAGTCGCTTATGGCAGCGAAGGTGGGCGTGCAGATCGTTGCGGTCTGTGGAAAGAGTGCCCCGCTGAAAGCGTCGCTGGAGAAAATGGTGATGCGCCGGGAAACGGACGCGCTGCCAGTGGTTAAGGTGGTCGGGTTTACGACAGAGATGGATGAGCTCATGGCCGCGTCGGATCTCATGATAGGCAAGCCAGGCGGGTTAACAACGTCGGAGTCGCTGATCAAGGGGTTGGCATGGGTAGTGGTGAATCCGATTCCGGGGCAAGAAGAGAAGAACGCCATCTATTTACTGGAGCAGGGTGCCGGCGTCTGGTGCGACAACCTGCACACGCTGGCGTTCAAAGTGAAATCGGTATTGGAGGAACCGGGGCGTCTGGAGTCGATGCGGAGAAATGCGCTGCGTCTTGCGCGACCTGATGCGGGCCAGATTATCGCACAATTTGTGATCGGCAGTGGGGCGGCTAAGCGAATATA
This sequence comes from Acidobacteriota bacterium, assembly GCA_003223065.1. Lineage (GTDB taxonomy): Bacteria > Acidobacteriota > Terriglobia > Bryobacterales > Bryobacteraceae > Palsa-187. Next base: position 6,018 of record QHXU01000095.1, read on the forward strand.
GCGGGTCTCAGCCGGCATCGCTACCGAGCAACTGGCCGAGGAGGTCCTCCTGCGGGTAGGCATGACCTCGATGCTGGCGAAATGACTCCGCATACCGCATACCGCGGCGAGCGCCCACTTGTGCCGCCCGGCGCCTCATAGCGTCCAAGTATTCGTCCATGCCATGCTGTGCCCGGAGCCAGTCTCGCTGGGTCCGGTGACAGGCGAGCATATCGGCTTTCGACTCGATTACGCTCGATACGTCGAGCACGAGCGATTGCGGCACTGGCTCGCCGAAGATATCGATGCCCTCGATAGGAGCGCAATAGTACAGGTGCGGGATGCGGGCGGTCGGAACCGCAGCCGGCGAAGCTCCCGTGTGGAAATTGGGGATCGGCGCGCCGAAGCACGCGCCGCGCGCCAGCATGCTTGTGAACTCATGATCCAGCATGTAATCCTGTGGCGAATGCGTGACCACGATATCGGGATTGACCCTGCGGATCAATTCCACAGTGCGGCGGACGTGTGGCGCATCGTAGCACACCAGCAGATCGCGTGAATCCAGGCAATGATAGGTACCGTCAATTTTGGCGGCAGCCATCCGGGCCTCTTCCATCCGTATGCGGGAAATCTCATCGCCTGAGAGTTCGCGGCTGCCGCAATCCCCGGGCGTCATGGTCGCGATGTGCACCTCCCAGCCTATCTGGCGCAGACGGATCAGCGTTCCGGCGCACAGGAACTCCGCGTCATCGGGATGCGCCAAGATTGAGAGGACTCGGTGGATCATGACCGCATTTTATTAACTCGAGTCTCGCGCGGCCGAAGTTTGATGGAGCCCGATTCCCAAATCTCAGGGCAGCTTTTGACTTCCGTCTTCCGGCTCTTTCCTGACGCCCGGCCTCTTCTTTGCCAACCTCGAAAGAATTGCCAGCTGCTCCAAATACTCCTTTAGCGGCCTTGCCGGGGTTCCCCAAACGACCTGCCCCGCGCGCACAATTTTCGACGTCAGGATCCCGCTTCCGGAGCCGAGCACGGCGCGCGACTCGATGCGCGCCTTATCTCCAATGCCCACCTGCCCGCCAATGACCGCGTAATCCTCCACGACGACGCCACCGGAGAATCCGGTCTGGGCGGCGACTACAACGTGCCGGCCGATACGGCAGTTGTGCCCCACGTGAACCAGGTTGTCGAGCTTGGTGCCGTCTCCGATCGACGTCACACCCAGCGCCGCGCGATCGACGCACGAATTTGCTCCAATTTCCACCCGATCGCCGATCTCCACACCGCCAATTTGTGGGAATTTTTCGTAGATTCCGCCGCTAAGCACAAATCCGAAACCGTCGGCGCCGATCACGCAGCCAGAGTGCAGAACCACGTGGTTGCCGATCTTTACTTCCCGGTAGATGGTGACCCGCGGATGGATCACGCAGTTTTCTCCGATGTGCGTGTAATCGCCGATCACCGACCCGGCGCAGACCGATGTTCCCGCACCCACGTGAACGCCCGCCCCGATCGTTACCAAAGGTCCAATGAAAGCGCCGTGACCGATGACCACGCCGGGCCCCAACTCGGCTGTGGGATGAATGCCAGGCTGCGGTTCCGCACGGGGATGGAGCTTTGGAATCACCCGCGCCACAGCCGCGCGCGGATCGGCAGTACGGATGACCGTGGACTGTGCCTCATTGCAGTAGTCGCTCGGCACCAGCAGGCAGGCGGCGTGTGACGCGCTGGCCTGCTTTAGAGCGCGGCCTCGCGTGACAAATGCAAGATCCTCGGGGCCTGCTTCTTCCAGCGGCGCAACCCGGCGCACCTCGCGCTCTCCGTCCCCCTCCCAGGTGGCCTCCAGCCAGGCGGCCAGTTCCTTTACGCGCACAGCACCCTCAGCTCACTCTACAAGGCAACTCACTCTACAAGGTATGCTATTTCCCGGGGTAAATGAAATAGGCGTTCCACCTATCGACGCTATGCATGCGAAGCGCCGAAGGCGAAACGCCTATCTCGCGGTTCGGAGGGACATTCCATCTGCTTGCTGTGTTAGTGCGCGGCCGCTCCTAAAAATCTCAGGGAAATATCAGCGATGCGCCCGCGGAGGCCCGGCAAGCGTGGATCTCCGGCGTGCGCCCCCACACTCGCTGGTATTCGGATACCAGGGCCGATTCCAGATTTTCCGCGGCGCCGCTCCGTACCAGCGCGACAATCGAGCCGCCGAATCCGCCGCCAGTCATGCGTGCCCCCAGCACTTCGCGCACGGAAAGCGCGGTCTCAACCAGAAAATCCAGCTCCGGACAGCTCACTTCGTAGTCGTCACGGAGGCTGCGATGGGATTGAGTGACGATGCGGCCCATCGCGACAATGTCACCGCGGGACGCTGCTTCGACCAACTCCCCGACGCGCGCATTTTCGCTGACCACGTGTCGCGCCCGTCTTAGAAGCGCGCCTTGGAGCCAGCCGATGCTGCCCATATCCGCATCGCGGAGGCTGGCGACCCCCAAAGCTTTCGCGGCGGCCGCGCATTCCTGGACGCGCGTACGATAGGCCGAGGAGCCCAGCTCGTGCTTCACCATGGAATTCGCCGCCACGACCGCGATTCCGTCCGGCAGTTTCACGGCGCGCCATGCGAGCGAGCGGCAGTCGAGCAGAATGGCCGCCCCGGCTTGCCCGTGCGCGGACACAAACTGATCCATAATGCCGCACGGCACGCCTACGAATTCCATCTCTGCCGCGCGGGCCAGTTGCGCGAGCTCGCGCGGCTCGCGCTCACCGCCGAAAGCCAGCGCCAGCGCGACGCCAAGGGCCGCCGACGAGCTCAAACCGCCACCCAACGGAACCGTCGAATCGATCAGTACGTTCTGGCTACAGACAGGAACTCCCCACCGCGCCAGTTCCCACGCGACGCCCACGACGCGATCCGTCCAGTCACCTCGCGGCTCGGCCGAGCCAATTTCCTCCACTCGCCATTGTGAGCTTTGCCCGAGCTGCTCCGAGTACACCCGCAGCCAGCCATCGCCCGCCGGCGCTGCGGCCACAAAACACGCCAGATCGATGGCCATCGGCAGCACCAGCCCGAGATTGTAATCGGTGTGCTCGCCGATCAGGTTGACGCGTCCCGGCGCCCGCCAGATCCGCGGCGGCGCGCTGCGCGGATATAGAGTCTGGAACTTTTCTAGGACCGTCGCCGTGCAAGCCAAACCATCACTCCGCCGAACACCAGCATCACCAGGCCCGCGTAGAGATTCACCGGCGCCTGCGTAAGCGGCGCTCGGGCGCTGGGCATGGCAACCAGCAGCGCGCCCGCGATCAGGAAGAACGCGCCGATGGGGATTCGCAGATCGTTCATCGCCGCTCACCAGAAGATCGCATTCAGGATCGCCAGCGCCACCCCCACGATCAATGCCAGCGGCCCTGGTCTCCTGTACCAAGGCTCCGAGTGGTCGCCGGGTATGTCGGTGCAGCCGTATACCAGGCCGCGCAACTCCTCCTCAGGCTTCGGCCTGCTCGCCAGACTCAATAGAATCGTCACCGTAAAGCACACCGACCACGCGAAGATCGCCATCCAGAAATTCTGCGCCATCGTGGACGGGAACGTGTGCACCACCCCGATCCAGCCGCCTTTCCCTTCCGCCACCGTGAGGCCGTGGGTCGCCGCGGCCGCAGCGGTCCCCGCCAGCAGACCCGTGAACGCGCCATGGCCGGTGGTCCGCTTCCAAAACATTCCCAATAGAAATGTCGCGAACAGCGGAGCGTTCTCGAACGAGAATACGAGCTGCAGCAGATCCATGATGTTGTTGAACAGCGATGCCAGATAGGCCGTAGCGATCGAAAGCCCCACACCGCCCACCGTCGCGAACCTGCCGACCCAAAGATAGTGGCGGTCCGGAGCATTGCGGTGAACATAGCTCTGGTAGAGATCGTAGGTGAAGACGGTGTTGAAAGCGGTAACATTGCCCGCCATGCCGCTCATGAAAGACGCCATCAGCGCCGTGATACCCACACCGAGAATTCCGGACGGATAAAACTGCGCCATCAGCGTCGTCAGCGCCAGGTCATAATCAGGTCCGCCGCCCGGCTTCGCCGGAAGGGCATAACCGAGGCCCATCTGGCTCAGCGCCATTGCCGCGACGCCCGGGACAATCACGATGAATGGCATGATCATCTTCGGGAAAGCCGCGATCAGAGGGGTCCGGCGCGCCGCCGACATCGAGTCCGCCGCCATGGCGCGCTGCACGACCAGGAAATCCGTGCACCAGTATCCGAACGACAGCACGAATCCCAGTCCCGCCACCATCCCAAACACTTCCACGCCCATCGGATTCTGGGAAGCGTCCCCGAGATGCCGCCAGGTCTGCGTCATGACTGCGGGCAGCCGCGAAGAGAGCCCGGTCCAGCCGCCTGCCTTATTGACGGCCAGAATGGCCAGCGGCGCAAAGCCCAGCACAATCAGGAAAAATTGCAGCACCTCATTGTAGATCGCGCTGGTGAGCCCGCCCAGAAACGTATAGACAAGCACAATCGCCGCCGAAAGCAGGACGCTCGCCGTGAAACTCCACCCGAGCACCAGCTCGAACAACTTCCCCAGCGCGTACATCGAAATGCCTGAGGAAAACACCGTCATCACGGCGAAAGTGGCGGCGTTCAGCGCTCGCGTCTTTTCATCGAAGCGCAGCTTCAAGTACTCAGGCACGCTGCGGGCGCGGCTGCCGTAGTAGAAGGGCATCATGAAGACACCGACAAACAGCATCGCCGGAACGGCTCCTACCCAATAAAAGTGCGCCGTCATCAGGCCGTATTTGGCGCCGGAAGCGCACATGCCGACCACTTCCTGCGCGCCGAGATTCGCAGCTATGAATGCAAGGCTGGTGATCCACAGGGGCACGGAACGGTGCGAGGTCAGGAAGTCCTCGCTGGTATGGACCCGACGCCGCATCAATGCCCCGATTCCCAGCACGAACGCGAAGTAGACCGACAGGATCACGTAATCGATTCGCCCAAGCGACATCGCCACTACTGTAACCTATGGTGGTACCCGCATTTATGTGGACCCAGACCTACGCTCCTTTAGCGAACAGTCTCCCTGTTTCGGCGCTGGTCGCCGCGCTTCCGGTTTTCACACTGCTGTTTCTGCTCGGCGTTGCGCGCAAGCCAGCTTGGATCGCCGCGCTTGCCGGGTTGGGGACTGCCGCTGCGGTGGCGCTCCTCGTCTATCGCATGCCGGCGGTGATGGTGGCGAGCGCCGCAGCTTACGGCGCTGCGTACGGACTGCTGCCCATCGGCTGGATCGTTTTCACGGCGATTCTGCTTTACCGCCTGACGGTGGAAACCGGCAAGTTCGAAATCATCAAGGATTCGATCGGGACTCTCACCGGCGATCAGCGCTTGCAGGCCCTCCTGATCGCTTTCGCTTTCGGCGCGTTCATCGAGGGCGCCGCCGGATTCGGCACGCCCGTAGCCGTGGCCGCCGCGATGCTTACCGGACTCGGCTTCTCCCCGTTCTACGCGGCCGGGATTTGCCTGCTGGCGAATACGTCTCCGGTTGCTTTCGGGTCAATCGGGACGCCGCTGATCATGCTGCAGACCGTCACCGGTTTGCCGATGCCGGCGCTCTCCTCGAATGTGGGCCGCATCTGTGCGCCGGTTTCGCTATTCGTGCCGGCGTACCTGGTCTTGGTCATGGGCGGCATGAAAGCGTTGCGAGCCGTGGCGCCGGCCGCGGCCGTCTGTGGCATCGCTTTCGCCGGCGCGCAATTTTTCGTGTCGAACTACCTGGGCCCGTATCTGACGGACATCCTAGGGTCGCTGGCAGCAATCGGAGCACTGGTCGCGCTGCTGCACGTATGGAGGCCGGGGGGCGCGAAGCCGCCGGTCGGGCGACGCCACTCCACGGGCGAAATCATCGTCGCGTGGGCCCCCTACGGGTTACTGGTGGTGTTGGTGCTGTTATGGGGTCTCGACTCGGTGAAAGCGCTCCTGAACCGTGCAACCCTGACGTTTGCGTGGCCGGGCTTGCACAATCTGGTGCTGCGCGTCCCGCCCGTTACCGCGAAGTCTTCGCCGTACACTGCTATGTACGCTCTGAACTGGCTGTCCGCGTCGGGAACCTCCTGCCTGTTTGCGGTGCTCGCCGCAGCCGTGGTGCTCCGCTTCTCCCCGCGCCGGCTCGGCCGCGAAATCTTGGTGACGGCCCGGCAGCTCTTCCTGTCGATGGTGACAATCGCCAGTGTCCTGGCCCTTGCGTTCCTGATGAACTATTCGGGCGCGACCGCCACCCTGGGATTGGCATTTGCAGCCACGGGCGCGCTGTTTCCGTTCTTCAGCGCGCTGCTGGGGTGGCTGGGGGTGTTCCTTACGGGCAGCGACACTTCGGCCAACGCGCTGTTCGGGAATTTACAGGTTGTCACGGCGAATCGCCTGGGCCTGAATCCAGCCCTGATGGCGGCAGCCAACTCGAGCGGCGGCGTAATGGGCAAGATGATCAGCCTGCAAAGTATCGCCGTAGCCGCGGCAGCCACAGGAATGCCGCACGCCGAGGAAGGAAAGCTGTTCCGCTTCACACTGCGACACAGCATCTTTCTGGCCGTAGTGATTGGATTGGTGACCGTATTCTACGCGTACGGAATGCCGGGTTGGGCGCGGTAGCGCCGCTATTCGAAAAATTCCGCGACCGCCACGGCGAAGGCAGGCAACAACGTCAGGCGCACGGACCGCGCCCCGCGGAAAGCTGAAATCCCGTGTCTGCGTTGTAAACCCGCCCAAGATGGTGTTTCTTTACATAGTTGCGTAACACCGGCAAAATTTCGCTTCCACAATACCCGTGGTCTCGCGCGCCGGG
>QHXU01000096.1:0-17009 GCA_003223065.1 Acidobacteriota bacterium
GGGAGCCCTGGTCACGACGCAATGCTTCGCGCAGCCGGGCGCCGAAAACGGCGGACTGCCGGAATTCGGGAATCTTGGCAGAAACTTCATGAGCGGTCCTGGAGCCTGGAACCTGGATGCATCGGTGTTCCGGAATTTCGACATCGCCGAGAAATGGAAACTTCAATTCCGTGCCGAGTCGTTCAGTGTGATCAATACGCCGCGGTGGAACGATCCGAGCACGGACATTAACAGCACCAACTTCGGCAAGATCACCGGCGCGGGCGGGGCCCGGTCCATCCAACTCGGCGCCAAGCTGATTTTTTGATCGTCGCTGGGGTCTCGCTAAGAGTAAAACGACGCAATCCCACATACTCAATTTCAGCCGCTGACAGTTCGGGATAAATCGGCAGGGCGAGAGTAGTGCGCGCAAGCTCCTCACTCACCGGAAAAGCTCCCGCACGGTAGCCCAGATGAGCGAAGCAGGGCTGCTGGTGAAGGGACAGCGGGTAATAAACGGCCGCTCCGACTCCGTTCTGCTGGAGATATTTCTGCAAGCTATCACGATCGTGCGGGCAGCGGATCACGAACTGGTGGTAGATGTGGCGCGTTTGGTGAGCGGCCGGGCGCGGCGGAATTACCGGAACCTGGTATTCGGCAAACAGCTTCCGGTAAAGTTCGGCGTGGCGGACTCGAGCCTCGCTCCAGGCGTCCAGATAGCGCAGCTTGACCGCGAGAATCGCAGCCTGCATCGCGTCCAGACGTGAATTGACGCCGATCCAATCGTGGTAGTAGGTGGCTGTGCGGCCGTGCATGCGCAGCGCGCGCATGCGGCTTACCAGTGTTTCATCATTCGTTGTGCACAGGCCTGCGTCGCCGCACGCGGCAAGATTCTTGGTCGGATAGAAGCTGAAGCATCCGATGGCGCCCATTCCGCCTGCACGCTTGCCGCGGCATTCGGCGCCGATCGCTTGCGCTGCGTCTTCGATCACCGGCAGGTTCCGCGGCCCGGCGATTTGGTGCAGCGCTTCCATGTCGGCGCAGCCCCCGAACAGGTGCACCGGCAGGATGGCTTTGAGGTTTGGATGCGTCCTGGTCGCCTCGGCGGCCTGACCGAGGTCAATATTGAACGTTTCGGGCTCGACGTCGACAAAAACCGGCCGCGCGCCCGCGAGCGAAATGGCACCGGCCGTGGCGAAGAATGTGTACGGGACCGTCAGCACCTCGTCGTCGGCCCCGATGCCGAGCGCCTTCAACGCCAACAGCAGCGCATCCGAGCCCGATGCACATCCGACCGCGTAGCGAGCGCCGCAGTAAGCCGCCAGTTGCTCCTCGAGACACTGGACCTCTTCGCCGAGAACGAAATTCTGCGAATCGACGACGCGAGCGACGGCGGCCAGCACTTCCTCCCGGATCGGACGCAATTGAGCGCCAAGATCAAGCAACGGAACTTGCATCTCGGGCTTCCGATTTGGCCTCACGTGCCGCGCTTTGCGCGACGAGATTGGAGGCCCGCAGCAGGGAATCGAACGTCCCGGCGTCGGTCCACCAGCCTTCCAGGTGCGCGAACGTCATGGTGCCTTCGCGAATGTACGCGTTGTTAACGTCGGTAATTTCCAGCTCACCGCGCCCCGAAGGGACCAGCTTCCGCACCTTTTCGAACACCGTGCCGTCGTACAGGTAAAAGCCCGTGACGGCATAGCGCGACTTCGGCTTTTGGGGCTTCTCCTCGATCCCGACGATGCGATCGCCGTCCAGTTCGGCCACGCCGAAGCGCTCTGCGTCGGAAACTTCCTTGAGCATGATCTTGGCGCCGCGCGGCTGGTGGCGGAAGGCCTCCACCGCGTCCCGGATGGTGCCCTCGATGATGTTATCTCCGAGAATCACGCAGATCTTCTCGCCGTCGGCGAAATGCTCGGCCAAGGCCAGCGCATCGGCGATGCCGCCTTCCCCCTCCTGATATGTGTAGTTGAGGTGATTGAGGCCGAACTCCTTGCCGTTGGCGAGCAGGCGAAGGAAATCTCCGGAATTGCGCCCACCGGCGACCAGCAGAATGTCGCGAATTCCCGCCTCGACCAGCGTCTGGATCGGGTAATAGATCATCGGCTTGTCGTAGATGGGGAGAAGATGTTTGTTGGTGATTTTCGTCAGCGGGTACAGACGGCTCCCCGATCCGCCCGCCAAAACAATGCCTTTCACAGCGACCTCTCTTTAGTCATGAGTTCCTCCTAGTGTAGCGTTCCTCGGCTCAAGAATCCTGGCACGGGACCGATAAGGCGGTTGTAAAGAAACATCCGAAAGGAATCCCGGGGGAGCGGATTCAAGGGAGAAAATATCTGTGTCATTTACTATCAATACCAACATCACGTCGCTGCAGGCCCAGAATTACCTGCGCGTGACGAGCGACTTCCAGTCGAAGACCATTAATCGTGTGACCTCGGGCTTACGCATCGTTACATCCGGTGATGATGCGGCGGGCCTGGCCATCGCCAACTCGTTTCGTTCGGACGAATCGGTTTTGTCGCAGGGCGTCCGCAACGCCAACGACGGCTTGAGTCAATTGCAGATCGCTGACAGCGGCATCAGCAATATTTCCCAGCTTCTGGATCGCGCCCGAACGCTGGCTACGCAGTCGTCCTCTGGCGCGTTCACTGGCGACCGCTCCGTGCTGAATTCGGAGTTCCAGAGCGTGCTCGCTGAAATCGATCGCCAGGCTCAGGCGATCGGCCTGAACCAGGGCGGGACGTTCGCCACCGCGCTGAACGTGTTCATCGGGGGCGGCAAATCCTCCAACGGCGTCAGCGCCACGACCAACGGGACCATTGCAATCGATCTGAGCCAGTCTACCGTGGACGCAAAAAGCCTGGGGCTGAACGGCGTTCGCGCCGCGGGCAATTCCAACACCGACATCGGCCCGGGCAGCGCCACGAGCGTGCAGGACATCGTCACAAACACCACCAATCTGGCCTCCATCTCTAACAACACCACAAATTTCTATTTCACCGGCCCGGGTTTCACCGATACCTACGGCAACAACGTAGTGAAAGTTGCGGTGAACCTGACCGGCGTTACCGACACCAATACGCTGGTGGCCGCCCTTAACCAGGCTATCCAGAACGCCGGCAACGGCGCCAGCCAGCAAGCAACCGCGGTCAAGAACGCCAACATCACAGCGGCGATCAACACCGACGCGAACGGCAAGCAGCAGTTGACGTTCAACGCCGCATCCACCGCGTTCCAGGTGCAGGGAGGCGATCGCGTCTCGACGGCATTGCTGGGCAGTTTTTCCAGCGGCTCGACGGGTAACGTCGCCAACGTCACGGCGACCGCAGGCGCAGCATTTTCAGCGCCGGCCGCAGCCGAGACAGTGAAGATCCGGATTCTCGGCGCAGGCCTAAATGGCTCCGCAGCCAATGACTTGTCTCTCGCCATCGCGACCACGGATACCATCGGGTCGGCCGTAGCCAACATCAACACCGCGATCGCGGCCGATGCTCCGCTGGCCGCTACCGGAATTCAGGCAGTCAACTATTCGGGCAAGATCCAGTTCGTGGGCCACGCGGGGCAGAGCTTCGAGGTATTGACCGCGGGCGATGCCGGCAACGCCCTTGGCTTTGGGACCTACCTTGATTCGACCGGCACGGCCGCAAGCGGCGGCAATTTCGACTACAGCTCGATCACGGCCTCAGCCGCTTCCGCTGCCAAGACGCAGGGCGTTCAAGTCTCACTGAACGGCGGCGCCACTATCGACCTTGGCACCCTGACGGGAAGCGCCACGGAACAAACGGCTATCGATACCCTGAACGCCGCATTCCAGGCCAACTCCGCACTACGTGCAGCAGGTCTGGTTGCCAGTAACAGCGGCGGCAAGATTAAGCTTTCCAGTTCAGGCGTCAGCTTCCGCATCAATTTGTACGGCGGCAACGGCGACGCGTTCGGCTTCGGAGCATCTCCCGCGGCCGGCCTGTCTTCGGCCGGCTCGACGGCAAGCGCGTACACGGCGAAGAACAATGTCAACTCCTCCGGCGCGCAGGAGAGCCAGAATGCCGCCAACACGGACGTGTACCAGTTCACAGGGCTGCGAAACACGGGGGACGCCCAGACCATTACATTGACAGCCGTAGACAACAACGGTTCCCAGCATACGCTCAACATCGGACTGACCACCAGCAACGCCAACAATCTGGACCAGGCCGTGAGCACAATCAACTCGGCGATCCTGTCATCCAACGACGCTACCCTCAAGCAACTGGCGGCGTTCAAGGAGGATGGTACGTCCGGCAACGTGAATGGCGTGGAGGGCATCCGGTTTTTGAGCGCCGGCTCGACCTTCAAGGTCAGCCTGGGCTCTTCGCCTGCCAGTTCCACCACCGGGCAGTTCGTCGGCTTGGCCGACGGCGAGACTGGTCTCAACGGCGGCGCGGTGCTTACCTCCGTGAGCAACGGAGAAGGGTCCACGGCCGACATCAGCAACACCACTTCGGCGCAGGCCGCCGTAGCGGCGCTGTCGAACTCCATTGCAGCGTTGGGCAGGGCGCAGGCCGTCGTCGGCCGCGGCCAAAACCAGTTCAACTACGCGATTAACCTGACACAGTCGCAGTTGACCAACCTTGCATCCGCCGAGGCGCAGATTCGCGATGCGGATCTAGCTGCCGAATCGGCCAATCTCACCAAATCGCAGATCATGCTGCAGGCTGGCATCGCGGCGCTGGCGCAGGCCAATTCCGCGCCTCAACAAGTCCTGGCGCTGCTGAAGTAGCGTCGCACTGACCGTTATACGCCTAAGGGTCACGCCGGAATTACCGGCGTGGCCCATTTTTGTCGCTAACCGCGGCAGTCGATGTTTGGACGGCGGCGCCCGCCCATTGCAAATCCCCATTGAATCCGCGCCAGACGTGCGCTTTCGACACCGAGACGCAATTTGAGAGAGCGCAGAGCAAGGCAGACCTTTTCGCCTGCCTCGAACGAAGCCGCCAGTTCGGAGGGCGACGCGACGGCGATGGCCTCGGCACGCGCCACAAGAGCCTCTTCCAGCGCCTTGAAGTCCTCCGCGGCAGCAGCGTCCAGCAGCCGCTGTGTGGCCTGACCGAGTGTCATCAGAACGGGGTTTGATTCTTGCCGTACAGCACAAGGCTCAGGCTCTGCAGGGTGGAGTTGAGCTCTTGCTGTTGGGACTGGAGGCCGGCAAGCAAGGCGTCCGCTGCATGGAGCCTCGCGGCAAGGCTTTTCTGCATTACGTTAATGCGATCGTTGAGCGTATCGATCTGATCCTGAAAACTGCGGTCGGTACGGTCGATGCCGTCCTGCTCCATCTTGATCAGGCCACTGATCGGATCGCTGAACTGGCTGAGGCTGGTTGAAAACCCACCCAACCCGGTTGTAGTGGAGCCGAGATACTGGAATGCATCGCTGATCTGTGTGTCAGTCAGCCCATCAAACGTGTTCTGGTTAAAGGAGGCCTGCCCGGTGCTGTTGAACTCGATTCCCAGGTCGGCCAGAGTTTTCACGCTTCCGCTGCTGGTTCGATACGAGACGATCTGGCGCAACACATTTTGAAGCTGCATTACGGCCGTGTCGCCGCTGAGCACGCCCGGTTTGAGCTGGCTTTGGAGCGAGTTGTACCTGGTCACGAAGTCCTCGAGCGCCGAGGAAAGTTGTCCGCGGTCGCTGGCCAGCGAGAGCGTCACAGGGGCGGCGCTCGACGCGGCGATCGTGAACGTCACGCCGGGGATGACGTTGTTCACCACATTTCCGGGTTGGCTGATGTCGATACCGTTCAACTGAAATACGGCGTTCGTGCCTTGGCCGGTGTTCGTCAAGAGATTGGTATTGGCGCCCGCGGGGTCATCGAACAACTGCAGGTTTGTCCGACCGGTGGAGTCGGCTGCAACCGAAAGATAATTGCCTACGGAAGTGGTGAGAATCGAAGCCGTCACATAAGCGCCGAGTGAATTGATCTGATCGCGCAACGCCACCAGGTTGTTATCGGTGAGCGTGAACGTGTAGCTCTGTGCCCCAACCGCCAACGTCATGGTTCCGGTTGCGGAAACCGGGGTTGCGGAGGAATCGGCAAAGCTCGCCACGGTGCGCTCGGAAGCGGCCGTTGCGGCGGAAGTAATCGAGTTGATCGTATAACTTGTGGGAGTTTTCGCGCCTGTGACGGCGACGGCTGCCGCAGCGGGATTCGAACTCGTGGCGCCCAGCGCCCGATTGCTTGCCGTGGTTCCTAGCGAGACGAGACTGCCGGCCAGATCGCTGACGGCGCTGTTCAGGCCGCCCAGAAGCGCCTTCTGTTGCAGCACGTCCGCGTCTTTATTCTGTAATGCCTTGACCGGAATCTGCGCTATCTGGACCGCGCGATCGAGGATCGTTTGTAGGTCGCTGGAGAATTGGCTGACGCCGGTAAAGGTAAGAGGTGAGAGGCTCACGTTCCGCTCATCGGCAGCTTGCAGACGACATTTTACTCGGGCCGCGACCTATTCCCTCGTGCGCGTGCAGGCTATTTCCATGCCACCTTGCGCCGTACCAAGACCTGATAAAGCCCCACGAACACAGCCGCATTGACCATCGTGAAGTAGTAAGGGAGAGCCAGGAAACGGGGTCGAATCCGCCACAGCGCCTCTGCGCCGGCGAGAGTGTAGAAGACCGCCTGTCCGTAGAAAAGCGTCCTATAAAGCGGAAGACCGAGCAGGAACAGATTCGCCGCCAGCGCAGCGAGCATTGCCAGCGGAACCAGAAGCCGAACGATCTTATGCGAGAAGAAAAAGAAAAACGGAAGCGTTTGGAAAGGCCTCAGCAACCCGCGCAGCTCGCGCATCTGCTGGATGTTCCCGGCCATGATGCGAACACGCCGGCCGAAGCCGGTCATTTCCTGCGCTTCTTCGAAGACGATCGCGGCCGGCTCGTAGACCGCGCGAAATCCCTTCGCCAGCACGGATACCGGAATGATGTAGTCGTCGTTAATGGCGTCGGGCGCAAGCGGCTCGTACAGTTCTTTGCGGATCGCGTGCAAATGGCCGTGCGCGCCAAGAGTCGATGACAGCTCGGACTCTTTCGTCTTCAGGAAGGTTTCGTACTTCCAATAAAAGTCCTCTGACTTGCCGATCGCTACGTCCTCCGCCTTGACCACGGTGTATTTTCCGCTGACCGCGCCGACCTGGGGATCCGCGAAATTTGCAACCAGATTTCGTACTGAGTCGCGATAGAGCATCGCCGCCGCGTCCGAGAAAACGATGATCTCCCCTTTCAATTGCGGAACGCTCGCGTTCAGCACTTCGGTCTTGCCGCGGTTCACCGGAAAGTTGAGGACTCGCACTCGAACGCCATCGGCGAGGCTTTGCGCGATCAGCGGTGTATCATCAGGCGAGCCGTCACAAGCCACCACGATCTCGAACTTGTGAGCGGGGTAGTCCAATGCAAGGCAATTCCTGATCTTCTGCGCGATGACGCGCGCTTCTTTGTATGCCGGAATGAGAATTGAAACGTACGGTTCGATGCGTTCCTTCCGCACCGGCCTATGGATCACCAGCCCGAGCGCAAACAGCACCAGCGGATAGCCGAAGTAGGCGTAAACAGTTATGGCGACCGAGAGCCAAAAGAGCCAGGTCACGTCGCCTATGTAGACCGCGCTTCCACGCAGAACAACTTTCCGACGGTGTCGCACCGCTCCACGCGAAAACCGGATTGCTCGAGGATCCGATACACCTCTGGTTTGCGGAAAAAGTACACCGGGCAACCGCTGATGTACTGGAGCCGGACCTTACGCACAGGCATGCGCCAGGTCCAGAATCGGGGCCAGGCGGACAGGAACCGGTCCGTGGTGAATTTGCGGATCTTTTGGAGGCGTCCCGGCGGTTCGGCGATGTAGTCCCAGAATCCGATCGCGATCGTTATGTCGTAGGTCTGGGTGGGCCGCCAGTCGATCACGTCGGCGTGAACCCAGTCGCAGTGTGCTTCGACGCTTTGCTGCGCGGCCAGATTGCGGGCTAGTTTCAGCATCTCCGGCGCGACGTCGACACCGGTCACGTGAGCTGCGCCGCGTCTGGCGAGTTCCACAACAAAGCGGCCCGATCCACAGCCGATGTCGCAGATGCTCTTGCCCCGCACGTCGCCGCAGCGATCCATCACCCAATCGAAGCGCTGATAGATGTCCTTGCGGAGCCAGTGGTCCAGGGCCCGGCCGAGCGGGCCTTTGTTGCCGCTGTAAATGGCATCGAAGTCCTGGGCGATCTGGTTCCAGAACCGCGCCACTTGTGGCATAGTGTCTTTCCTCACGTTGCCGGCTCCAACAGGCCGCTGTCGCGGAACGGACGAAAGCCGGCCAGCGAACACAGGCGCCGAAGCTGCGCAGCCGTTTTGCCGAGGTTGGTGTAATGGCGGATCCGCGAAATCAGCCGTCCCGGCAAGCGAGGCTGTTCCGGGTCGACCTCCCATGGATGTATGTAGGTAATCAAAGGCAATCCGTCCTTCCATGCCCGCTGCACGCCCATCCGTGTATACCAGAACGGAAAAATGCGCAGATAGCCGCCGCCACCGACGGGAAGGTTCGAACCGCCGAACAGCCGAAATGTCGTCATAGGGAATTCCATCAGTGTTCCGGTGCGAAACGGCGCGCGTGGGGCGCCGGGGATTCCATAGGTGTCATGGCGGATCGGAAAGACGCTCGAATCGTATTTGAACCCAAGCTCGGCCAGTATTTCGAGCGCCCACCAGGAGCGGTCCGTAACCGAGAAACTCGGCGCGCGATAACCGTAGACCGGCCCTCCTGCCGCCTGCTCGATGACCTGCTTGCTGCGGTAGGTGTCCTCTCGAAATTCCTCGGGGGAAAGCTGGAAAATGGGCCGGTGCCAGTAGGAGTGACAAGCCGGCTCGTGTCCGCGGCTTGCGATTTCCCGCACGAGGCCGGGATGACGGTCGGCCACCCAGCCGAGGATAAAGCACGTGGCCTTCACGGGAACCTGATCAAACAGATCCAGCAAGCGGTGCGTGTTGGCCACTACGCGGCTCTCATAGCTGTCCCAGTCGGGCCGATTCACGATATCCGCGAACGCTTCGACATGAAAATAGTCTTCGACGTCGACGGAAAGCACTGCTGGGCCGGAGGGCAACATTCATTCTACGTTAGCAAGCGCACGGCGCGGATCGCGATCGAGAGCGACACTGGCCACCAGGCGGCAGGGCAATGTCGTTCTGCGCCGCACACAAAGAACCGGCGCGCGAACCTTCCGCCCGAAAACGGGCGAGCGCCATCCTTCGGGGATTTCGACCAGGTCTTGCGCAACCAGGCGTGACCGGGCCGCCTCCGAGCCAAGGTGCCACCATTGCTCGATTTCGTGCTCCCCGGGCGGACCCTCCACGTCATCGAAAATTTGCAGCTCGCCGGATTTCAAAAACCGCACGCGCCGCCGATGAAGGAAGCCGCGGAAACGAACTTCGGCGTCAAGTTCGTCGTACTCCGCGGTCGATGTCCAGGAATGGACTCGCGTTTGCGGAAGATCCTTCCAGCCGAACGGGCCGGACGCCTTCGCCTGATTGGCTCCATCGATGCGAATCGTGTTGTGGAACGCGGAGCCTCGAAACCGGTCGCGCCAGGAAGTGTCGCCCGTATAGGTGAACGTTCCCGGATCGATGAGAATCTCCTCATCGCCGGACCGGGCGACCACGCTCAGCGTGTCGGAATGGCTGTGCCCGGCGCTCCATGGGCCGAAAGGGCCGGCGTCCATCACAACGTGATGGAAACCCGAAATCATTACAGCAATGCCCGTATCCGCAAAAAACCGGGATTTCCAGGCGCACCGCACGCCGCCTTCGGCTGCTCTCAGCCACCAGGAGGCGATCGGATAGAGGTCTTCCGCCTCGTATGTCCAGTCCGAACGGCCGAGAAACGTGCTGCATGCGGCCAGGGACGCGCGGCCGTACTGATCGCGCGGTCCGAAAGGGTAAAAAAACCGGCCCCCGTCGTCGTCTCCGATCGAGGGCAACCTGCGCGATGGTCCCATCACTGCGTTCAAGTAATCAGCCATGCGTGCCAGTCCATCGCGGTACTCATCAGAGGGAGGCGACAGAATCGCATGAAACAGAAACATGTCGAGCGCATAGACGTGGTAGTAGGTGGACTGCTCGAAATGCCCGCCATCAGAACGCACCTGGCGCTTCATTTGCTCTTCCACAGTCCGGCGCCCGAGTTCCTTCCAGCGGCGCGCATGCGGGAAATGCGGAAACAGCGAGCCGAGAGCGTGTAACGCAACTGCTTCTCCGAGAAGATGCGTGTTCGGCGAAAAATAGAAGGATAAATTCACAGCGAGGTGGCGCCCGTGCCTGTAGAGCCCTTCGAAAAATCGCGGCCGGAGCCCGGACGGCATACGGTCCCCGGCGAGATGGAAGATCCAGGTCCAGGAAAGCGCGCGGAACGCCACTTCGAGCGCGCTCGCCCAGTTGATCCCGCGGTGGAAAGGATTCGCCGCGATCCAGCTTTCAAGCTGGCGCCACACCTCCTGGAGCAGCGCATCGGAGTCTTCAAGCAGAGCGGCTTGCGCCAGCAGCACAAGATGTTGATGCCGGTTGATCTCCCAGATGACCTTATGATCGCCGGCGGCGGCGGCATTCAGATAGGGAATGCGGCGGAAGTAGACCAGGCTGGTCTCTTTCCCACTCCATTCGTCACGCCGCCAGTGGATTTCCGGACCCGCGTCGATGCTCGCGTCGAATAGCGGCATGCGGTGCGCCAGAATCTCCGCCGCGCGGCGCCTAAGATCCTCGGCGAACGCGGTCCCGCGAAGGCGGCCCGCCACTTCAGAGGGATTCGGAAGGCCAGGAAGCGGAGTCTTGAACTCAACGGACGCGGTCAGGCGCGGAGGTCGAGCCGACATTGCAAGATTGGCCAGCTCTTGCCGGAGCCGGTGCGCAAGCTCTTTCTTGCTGCGGTTCAAAATGCGCATTGTTACACAGCCGACGGAAGCGCCTGCGCAGCGTACCATGCATACGTCTGCGCCAAGCCATCTTCCAGCCGGATGCGCGGGCGCCATCCGAGCGCAGTCAACCGGGAGACGTCCAGCAGCTTGCGCGGTGTGCCGTCAGGCTTGCTGGTGTCAAACACGATGCGGCCGTGAAATCCGGTAATGCGCGCGATCAACTCGGCCAGTTCGCGGACGCTGGTATCTTCGCCTGTGCCCGCGTTGATAATGTCTTCGCCGTCATAGTGGAGCATCAGGTGTGCCGCAGCCGACCCGAGATCGTCCACATGCAAAAACTCGCGGCGTGGCGCGCCGGTGCCCCAGACCACTACTTCGACCGAGCCGGATGTCTTGGCTTCGTGGAACTTACGAATCAGCGCCGGGATCACGTGTGAACTCGACAGATCGAAATTGTCCCCAGGGCCGTAGAGATTGGTCGGCATGACGCAGATCGAATTGAACCCGTACTGCCGCCGATATGCTTGTGCCATCTTGATCCCGGCGATTTTCGCCACCGCGTACCACTCGTTTGTAGGCTCGAGGGCGCCGGTAAGCAAATACTCTTCCTTGATGGGCTGGGGCGCGAACTTAGGATAAACGCAGGACGAGCCCAGGAACACGAGCTTCCGGACTCGGTGGCGCCAGGCGGAATGGATCACGTTCGTCTGGATCGCCAGATTGTCGCGGATGAATTCCGCCGGGCGAATGCTGTTGGCCAGGATGCCTCCTACTTTCGCGGCCGCCAGGAAAACATATTCGGGCTCGGCGGAAGCAAAGAACGATTCCACGGCTGCCTGATCGCGCGGCTCGGCAACAACAGGTTGGAATAGCCCTGCCGCTCCAGTTCGCGCTGGATCGCCGAACCCACCAGCCCGCGATGGCCGGCGACATAAATGGCGCTCGTCTTATCCATGAGAAGAGGCGCTCACTGTTGGAGCCGGCGCACCGCTCCCCGCCAGATCGAGAACGGGGATCCCGCTCGCGTTAACCTGAGCATTCATCTCAGCACTCAGCCTTTGCGTTACCACCAGGTGGCCGGCCCAGGCCAAAAGCGCTTCGAGCGATCCATCGAGGAGCCGGCCAATGTGCGGAATCGCCGCAAGGATGAAGTTTCGGTTGCTGCCGTAAATGCTGTCGAGCCTGATGTGAGGATCGTAAACCCGAACGTCTCTGCCCTTGCCGATGAGGTGCTCGAGGAGGGTGACCACGGGGCTCTCGCGCAAGTCGTCCGTGTTCTCCTTGAACGCGAGCCCGACCACGCCGATCCGCGACGCCGGGATGTCGAGCACGGCCTGAATGGCGCGATTAAGATGCTCCGTGTTGCTCCGCAGCACCGAACTGAGCATCGGCAAATGTAAATCCATCCGTCCGGCGCGATAGTTGAGGGCGCGCAGATCCTTGGGCAAACAGGATCCGCCGAACGCGAACCCGGGCTTCAAGTAGGCGCGGGAGATGTTCAGGCGAACGTCCTGGCACAAAGTGTTCATCACTTCGCCGGCGTCGATCTCGAGCTGGCCGCACAGCGCGCCGATCTCGTTGGCGAAGGAGACTTTCACCGCGTGGAACGCATTGCAGGCGTACTTGATCATTTCGGCCGTGCGCAATGATACAAGGCAAGGTTGGACATCCAACGCATCGTAGAGCGCCGCCACGCGCTCCACCGACGGCCGACTCGCGCCGCCCGCCACCACCAGTGACGGTTCCATGAAATCGCGCACGGCGCACCCTTCCCGCAAAAACTCAGGATTGGAGACAAGTGTCACCCCGGCATGCCCCCGCAGCGCGGGCTCGACCACCTCTTCGCAGGTCCCGGGGAACACTGTGCTTCGCACGGCGACAATCAGGGGCTTGGTGCGGCCGGGCAGTTGTCCGGCGATCTCGGAAATCACATGGCGCAACTGGCCGAGCCCGAGGTTGCCGTTCCGTTCCGAAGGCGTACCGACACAGAGCAGGGCAATGTCGGCATCGCGCAATCCGTCTTCGTGGGACATGGTCGCGGTGAGACGGCCGCCGGCGACGGAGTCGCGCACCAATTCCTCGAGTCCAGGCTCGTAAAAGGGAGCCCGCCCGTTCTCGACGTTGCGTACCTTCAACTCGTCACGATCTATTCCGGTTACCCGATGACCGAGATGAGCCAGGCACGCGGCCGTCACGCAGCCTACATAACCGAGGCCGAAAACGGCAACGTGTTCGCTATTCGAAGAGTGCGTCAATCCTGGTATTCCTCCTAGTATGCCATGCGTCTTCGTGCTCCATAAGCCCATGTTAGAATCGGGGAAAGTTAGCCCACCGTGATGAACCGTAAAGCCCAGATCCTCGAAATCATTCGCGAAGTGGCCCATAAGGATGTCAATCCGGGAGCGGATGAGTCGTTGTTCGAATCCGGTATTCTCGATTCCTTCGCCCTGCCCGACATGGTGAGCGCGATCGAGCGCGAGTTCAAAATCGAAGTCCCCGACGCGGACCTGAATCCGCGCAAGTTCGACTCGGTCGCCCGGATCGAAGCTTATCTCGACAACCGCGCCTGAACCCATGGCGTTCCTGCGGGCCTTCGGCGCCTACCTCCCCTCGCGGGTCGTCACTAACGAAATGCTGGCTGCTCGCTTGGGCGTTGAACCGGACTGGATTGTTTCTGTCTCCGGAATCCGCGAACGGCGCTATGCGGGCGAGCAAGAAACGGTCGCCGATATGGCTGTAAAAGCCGCGAGAGACTGCCTGACGCGCGCCGGCACAGACCAGTCCCGCATAGGCCTGTTGATCGTTGCAAGCGGCTCGGCGGAGCGCCGCTTCCCAGGCCCGGCCGTGACGGTCGCGGCCGGCTTGGGACTGGCGGGCGTCCCGGCTCTGGATCTGCCGATGGCCAGCGCCGGCTCCCTGTTCGGAATGGCGCTCGCGGACCGCCTTGCCGGGCAGTACAGGGATGTTCTGGTGGTCGCCTCGGAGAAGATGTCAACCATCGTCGATCAGGGCTCGGCGGATCGCAACGTCTTGATACTTTTTGGCGACGGCGCGGGCGCCTGCCTTATCAGCGAGCGTGAAGGAGCGGCTTCGATCGTTGCTTCGAGCCTCCACTCGGACGGCGCGTTCGCCAACGATCTTCACCTCCCGTTCCAGGGGCCGCTAGAGATGAACGGCCGCAGCGTCATCATGCAAGCCAGCCGCAAGATTCCCAGGTCGATCCAGGAAACGCTCGCCGCCGCCGGCCGATCCGTTGAAGATGTCGAGGTTTTCCTGATGCACCAGGCAAACCAAAACCTGATGGACCGTGTGGCGCAGACGCTCGAGGCGCCGGCTGAGCGATTCTTTTCCAACATCAGCCGCTACGGAAATACGTCTTCCGCGTCGATGCTGATCGCCGCCGCCGAATGGTCGCAGCAGGCCGGTTTCCGGCCCGGCATGCCGGTGGTGTTCGCCGCTTTTGGTGCAGGATTTAGTTGGGGCGCCCTGCTTGCTGCAGGATGATCGGCTACAATTCATTCTTGCTCTCGGTCTCCATCGTCATTCCCGCCTATAACGAGGAAAAGCGGCTTCCGGCGACGCTCGATGCCGTCCTCGCTTATCTCGGGCAGAAGCAGTTTTCCTTTGCTGAAGTTGTGGTGGTCGACGACGGCTCGCGCGACGCGACAGCAAAACTGGTGGAGGAATGGGGGCGCAAGAGTCCCTCGATCCGGCTGCTCCGGAATCCGGGTAATCGCGGCAAGGGATATTCGGTTCGCCACGGAATGCTTGAAGCCAAAGGAGATTGGATCCTGTTTACCGACGCCGATTTGTCCGCGCCGATCGGAGAACTCGATAAGCTCCTGTCGGAGGCGGACCGGGCCGGTGCCCAGGTGGCGATCGGCTCGCGCGCGGTCGACCGGTCTCTGGTCGGTGTGCACCAGTCGGCGTTTCGCGAATTGTCGGGCCGCCTGTTCAATGTGGTGATGCGGTTGCTCACGAGCTTGCCTTTTCGCGACACGCAGTGCGGATTTAAGCTGTACCATGCCAGCGCCGCGCGCGAGATTTTTCCGCGCCAGCAGCTCGATGGGTTCAGCTTCGATGTCGAGGACCTCGTGATCGCCCAGGGATTGGGGTATCGCGCTATCGAAGTTCCGGTGATCTGGAACAACGTGGAGGGTACCAAAGTGAGCGCGCTAGCCGGTCTGACGTCATTTCTGTCGCTCGCCGGAATTCGCTGGCGATCGATCATCGGACGTTATCGATGATTTCGCCGCTATGTTCAATACAGCACCCGTGTTCGTATAGTCCCCGCGACCTTGTCCAGCTTCTGCTTGATGCGTAAAGATACCGCCCGCTCGCCGGTCTCGATATCGATCACTACATAACCGATTCTGGCGTTAGTTCGAAGATACTGGCCGGCGATATTGATCTGTTCCTCGGAAAAAACGCCGTTGATTTTCGACAGCACGCCGGGTTGGTTGCGGTGGATGTGCAGAAGCCGATGCTTGCCGGGATGCTCCGGCAGCGAAACTTCGGGGAAGTTTACCGCGCTCAAGGTTGAGCCGTTATTGCTGTATTTAATCAATTTCTCCGCGACTTCGATGCCGATGTTCTGTTGCGCTTCCACGGTGCTGCCCCCGATATGGGGCGTCAGCAGGACATTGTCGAAGCCCCGCAAGGGCGAGACAAACTCCTCGCCGGCGGTCTTCGGTTCGGAGGGGAACACGTCGATGGCGGCGCCCGCCAGATGCTTTGAGTGGAGGGCCGCGGCCAGCGCATCGATGTCCACCACGGTCCCCCGCGCGGCGTTGATCAGCAAGGCACCCGGCTTCATCCGCGCCAACTGCGGCCCGCCGATCATCCGGTTGGTCTGCGGCGTCTCGGGTACGTGTAGCGTAACAACGTCTGCGGCCTCGAGCAGCGCGTCAAGTGACGGCATCGGCCGCGCGTTGCCCAGCGTTAGCTTGGTTTCGATGTCGTAAAAGATTACTTGCATCCCCAGGGCTTCCGCAAGCACGCCGACCTGAGTGCCAATGTGGCCGTAGCCGATGATCCCCACACACTTGCCGCGGACCTCGCGCGAACCGGCCGCGCTTTTCACCCACTCCCCGCGATGGGCCATAGCATTGCGGTGCGGAATCCCGCGCATCAGCAGGATGATCTCGGCCAGGACGAGTTCGGCGACGCTGCGCGTGTTGGAAAAAGGAGCGTTGAACACGGGGATGCCGCGCTCCTGGGCTGCGTCCAGGTCGACCTGGTTCGTGCCGATGCAGAAGCACCCGACACCCGTCAGCCGGGGGGCGTGCTCCAAAACTCCGGCCGTTAAATATGTGTTCGAGCGAATGCCAATGAAGTACGCATCGCGGACGGACGCCAAAAGCTTTGATTCCGCGAGGGATTTTTGATGGTACTCGATTTGGGTGTAGCCGTCGGCACGGAATGATGCGACGGCGCTGTTATGAATGCCTTCGAGCAGTAGAATCTTGATCTTGCTCTTATCCAGAGAGGTCTTGGTCATTGGGAAGGGCTTAGCTCAATGATAAAAAATAACCGTATCCAACGAAACCAAAGCCGCGATTCGCCGTATTACGTGAGAAGGAGCACGCGAATGAAACTAGCTCTGTTAATGCTGCTTCTGATTCTGGCCGTGCCGATCTTTGGAGATTGCTGGCGGGACCGTTGGGAGTCCCGGCGGGCTGCGTCCGAGGCGCGACGGGCACGGATTGAGGCGGCTCGCGAAGTCCGGCGGGCGCGGATCGAGGCTGCACGAGAATTTCGACGGGCCATGGCGCAAGCCGACGACGAGATAAGGCGCGCTAACCGAGAGATGAAGAGAGAGTTGCGGGAAGCGCGGCTCGAAGCCCAGCGGGCGGCCAGGGAAATGCGTCAGTCCTTCCGGGATTCATTCGGCCGGGATTCATTCCGCCGGGATTGGTAGATTCGATTTCATTCCGCCAGCGTGGCCTGGATCCGCTTCGGATCAAGGCGCCACACCACCCCGGCTTTCAGGTTTGACAGCCAAACCGAGCCGGCGCCGACTCGAAGGGCGTCGCCTCCTTCGCCAACGAACTGCTGCTCGACCTTGTTGCTGGCCGGATCGATACGCGAGATCGGGAACCCGAACGACGTCACCCAAAC
>QHXU01000096.1:17042-36059 GCA_003223065.1 Acidobacteriota bacterium
TCGCCGGTCGCAATATCGCCGCCTGATCCAGGAACCCCAACCTCGATCGTAGCGATGACTTTGTTCGTCTTGGGATCGATTCTCGAAACCGTGCCCTCGGTCTGATTGAGGGTCCAGACCGAACCTTCCCCCACTGCGAGAAAACGCGGCGCTCTTCCGACCGGAATGGACTCAACGACGAGGTTCGTGTTTGGATCGATGCGGCTAACCAGGTTTTCTTCGGTGCTGGTCACCCAAACCGATCCTTCGCCGAAAGCGACCGTGTAGGAACCGCGCGCGACATAGATCTCGGCGACCACTTTGTTATCGGCGGGATCAATGCGGGCCAGTGTTCCTTTCTTGTCGGTCATCATCCAGACGCTTTCGGCGCCCACCGCCAACCCGCCTTCGGAGTCGCCGATGCCCACCGGAAATGTGGCCGTTAACTTTCCGGATTTCAGATCAATGCGGGAAAGCGTCTGATCCCCGCAATTCGGAACCCACAAGCTGCCGAACCCGATCGCAAGCCCCGAGCAGGGCTTTTTGCCCACAGAGATCGTGTCCAACACTTTGTTCGTCTTAGGATCGATGCGCGCGACGCTGTTCTTCGGCATGTTCGAGATCCAGACCGATTCGTCGACTGCGATCCAATCCGGCGCCCCCGGCACTTCAAATACAGCGTCCGGCTTGAGCGCAGCCATCGGAATCTGCACGCCGGGGGTCTTGACCCCTGGTTTCGACTGGGCCGCAAGAAGAACTGGAAACAGAAACAGGATCTGTCGCAAGCGAAACTCAGTATACTTTATGAGGGCTATGTCTGCCGCGCGAATGGCTTTATGGAGTGTTGCACTCGTCAGCTATGGCGCGGACAATCCCGATTTTTTCGAAACCCGTATCCGGCCGATTTTGGCCGCCAATTGCTACTCCTGCCATACGGATTCGCAACTCGGCGGCCTCCGCCTCGATAGCCGCGAGACCATTCTGAAGGGCGGAAAATCCGGCCCCGCGATCATGCCGGGGGATGCCGAAAAGAGTCTCCTGATTCAAGCCGTCCGGCAGACAAATCCGAAGCTCAAGATGCCGATGGGCGGCCAGCTCAAGCGCCAGGAAATCGAAGATCTCACCGCTTGGGTAAAGGCCGGCGCAATCTGGCCGGATGCGCCGAAACCTGTGGTGACGGCAAAGGCGGGCGAATACGTAATCACGCCGGAACAGCGCGAATTCTGGTCATTTCAGGCGCTGAAAACACCCAAGGTTCCGCAGCTCGACGGCGAAACTTGGGCGAACACCAATATTGATCGTTTTGTTCTTGCAAAGCTCCAACAGCAGGGCCTGAAGCCGGTCAGGCCGGCGGACAAACGAACTCTTATCCGGCGGGCGACGCTCGATCTCACCGGCTTGCAGCCAACCATTGAAGAGATCGAGGCGTTTGAGAAAGATACCTCGCCCGGCGCATTCTCCAAAGTGGTGGATCGCCTGCTTGCATCGCCACATTACGGCGAGCGCTGGGGCAGGATGTGGCTCGATGTGGCCCGCTACGGTGAGGATGATTACCGCAGCCTCGATCCGATGCGCCGCGGTTATAATCCGTATCCGTTTGCATATCTTTATCGCGATTGGGTGATCAGGGCTCTCAACGATGACATGCCGTACGACTTGTTCGTGAAGGCGCAACTGGCAGCCGATCTGCTCGACGAGAAGTCGCGCTGGAAAATGCTTCCGGCGCTGGGTTTTCTGGGTCAGGGCCCTTGGTTCTACGACAACGGTGCGGTCGAGATTACGCGTGCTGATGAGCGCCATGACCGCGTGGACGTCGTTTCGCGCGGTTTCTTGGGACTCACCGTCGGGTGCGCGCGGTGCCACGATCACAAATACGATCCCATCCCGGCCAAAGATTACTATGGCCTTGCGGGCGTTTTCCTGAATACGGTTTACCACGAATATCCGCAGGTGCCGCAGAGCGTCTCCGCCGAGTTCAAGAGACGCGAAAAAGAGATTGAGGCGCGGCAAAAGCTCGTTGGCGAGTTCATGAGCACCGAAAGCACGCAACTCGCTGAGACGCTCGCCTTCCAGGCCGCGAAATACATGCAGGCTGCCTGGAGGGTCACGGGCGATAACAAGGCCGAGATTCCCGCCGTCGTGGAGCAGGAGAAGCTCGATTACGAGCTGCTGGAGCGCTGGATCCGGTTTCTCGCTAAGCCGCCTTCGCATTATCAGTATCTGGTCAAGTGGCAAGAGATGATCAAGCGCAAGGGAACGGCGTCGGAAGCCAAGAAACTCGCCGAGGAGTTCCAGAACAGTCTCGTCGACATCATGTTCGAGAGGAACGAGATCAAGGAGGAAAACGAGATCATCGAGGCCAAGGCGCTGCCGGGAACGAAAAAGAAGAAGCATGCCAATCTTCCCAACGAGTTCGTCACCAATGACGATTTCTGCCCTGGCTGCGGACTCGAGCTCAAAACGCTGGCGCTCGAAAAGATGAACCTGTGGACCGACGTCTTCCAACGCGATCTTTCCACCGGAGAGGATCCGATGCAGGCGCCGGAGCGGCAAAAACCGGGCCTGCTGGTCTTCCGCGGATGGGGTCTTGAACGGCAGTTGAGCGCGGAACGCCGGGCGCACATCGATGCGCTGCGCGCGGACATCGAACGGCTGCGCAAAGAACAGCCTCCGCATTTCCCATATGTACACGGGGTCGCGGAAGTGGAAAAGCCGCAAGAGCCCCGATTGAACGTGCGCGGCAGCCCGTACAATCTCGGCGGCGAAGTGCCGCGGCATTTCCTTTCGGTTCTGACGAAGGACACCGTCCCGCTCAGGCAAGGCAGCGGCCGGCTGGAGCTTGCCGAGCAGATTGTCCAGCAGCCGATCACGATGCGTGTGATCGTGAATCGCATTTGGCGCGGGCACTTCGGGACGGGTATCGTGGACACACCCAGCAATTTCGGCGTGACAGGGGAGCGGCCAACGGATCCGGAGCTGCTCGAGTACCTGGCCCAAACTTTCGTCGAAAACGGCAAATCCATCAAAAAACTGCACCGCGAAATCATGTTGAGCGCAGCCTATCAGTTGAGCGACGAAAACTCCAAAGAGAACTACGAAAAAGACGCGGCGAACCGCTTTTACTGGCGTGCCAACCGGCATCGGATGGATGCCGAGCAGATCCGCGATTCGATCTTGATGGCCGCCGGCGTTCTGGACACGAAGATCGGCGGGCCATCGGCGGACCTGACGCCGGATTATCGCCGGCGCACGGTCTACGGCAAGGTGAGCCGGTACAAGCTGGACGATTACCTGCAATTGTTCGATTTTCCGAGCCCGAACCTTTCGGCCGAGAAACGCTACACGACCAACGTGCCCCTGCAGCGGCTGTTCTTCATGAATAGCGATTTCGTTCAGCAGCAGGCGGAGCTGTTGGCCCAGCGCGTGGCTTCCGAGCCGGACAACACTGCCCGGATCCAGAAAATGTACCGGCTCGTGTTCGGCCGCCCGGCGACGCCGGAAGAGACCCTGACCGGGCTGGAATATCTCCGGGCGGAGCCGATGAAAGAATACGAGGAGCAGAAGCAGGCCAAGGATAAGAAAGCAGAGAAACCCGCCCCGAGTGAAGACCACGAAGAAGCAGCCATGCCCGATATGCCGCAGCAGTTCCAGCCGGACGGAATGATGTCCGGCGTGGGGCGGAGGCGACCGGGGACCGAAGAGAAGAAACCGATGCTTCCAGTCACGGCGTGGGGCCGGTATGCGAAGGTCTTGTTGAGCTCGAGCGAGTTCTTGTTTATTAACTGACGGTGATTATGGGCCGACACAAAGCTGGAATGCCGCTGAGCAGGCGCGACGCGCTCTGCCGGATCGGAAACGGATTCGGCATGGCGGCGTTTGCTGGAATGATCGCGGAATCGCTGGCCAAAGCCGGCGTCGCAGCCGGCGACGATGGCACGTTCGAAACGCGAAAGCTCGATTACCAGCCTAAAGCCAGACGCGTCATCTTCCTGTACATGAACGGCGGGCTGTCGCAGGTGGACAGTTTCGATCCCAAGCCCGCGCTCGAAAAGTATCACGGGAAGCCTTTACCCGGCGGCAGCATCGCGACCGAACGCAAGACCGGCGCGCTGATGATGTCGCCGTTCAAGTTCAAGAAGTACGGCCAGTGCGGGATGGACGTGAGCGAACTGTTCCCGCACGTGGGTGAAGTCGCGGACGACATCTGCTGGATCCGATCGGTATACACCGACATTCCCAACCACGAGCCTGCGATGCTCATGATGAACACGGGCTTCAGCCAGACGGGGCGGCCATCCCTGGGATCATGGCTCACCTACGGGCTCGGAACGGAGAATCAGAATCTGCCCGGGTATGTGGTCTTGTGCCCGGACGTGCCCACCACCGTCGGGCCCCCGCTGTGGAACAACGCGTTCCTGCCTGCAATTCATCAGGGGACGTACATTTCAGACAAGGTCGTCGAGCGGCAGACCGAAGCCCTGATCGACAAGAAATTCGATCCGAAGAAGCTGATCTCGTACATCTACAACGACAAGTTCAGCTTGAATGAGCAGCGGCGCGAGCTCGATCTGCTGGAAAAGCTCGATCGCATGCGCATGCAGCGCGAGTCGATCAAGGATCAGCAACTAGATGCCACCATCAAGGCCATGGAAACGGCGTTTCGGATGCAGACGGAAGCTCCGGAGGTGTTCGACATCCGCAAGGAGTCCGACGCGACCTTGAAGTTATACGGTCCCGGGAGCACCGCCCGCGGCTGCCTGATAGCGGTCCGGCTGGCGGCTCGAGGCGTGCGCATGGTGCAGGTGTATTACGCCAAGGGCGACCCGTGGGACGCGCACACCGACATTGAAGCCCATCGCAAAAATGCAAAGGACTCGGATCAGCCGTTCGCTGCTGTTATCAAGGACCTGAAATCACGAGGCCTATTGAAGGATACGCTGGTCGTGTGCGGATCGGAGTTCGGCCGCACGCCGGTGGTCGAGATCGGCAGCGGAGGCGGTGGTGTGCAGAACGGCCGCGATCACAATCCATTCGGCTTCACCATGTGGCTCGCGGGCGGTGGAGTAAAGGGCGGAACCATCTACGGCGCCACGGACGAATTTGGGTTCAAAGCGGTCGAGAAGCCGGTGCACGTACACGATCTGCACGCGACCATTCTTTATCTGCTGGGGATCGACCACACCAAACTCACTTATCGGTACAGCGGACGCGATTTCCGCCTGACGGACGTTTCAGGGAACGTGATCCGGGACATCATCGCGTGAAAATTCAAATTCGCGCCACATAGCCCTCCCGAGTGTGACACACTAGTAAGCTCTCAGAGTGGCATAGCCATGGTCGGCCGAACTGTACTGCACTATCAATTTCTCGAAAAGCTGGGCGCCGGAGGCATGGGCGACATCTATAAGGCCCGGGACACGCGTCTCAATCGCTTCGTGGCTATCAAGGTCCTAGCCGGCGATAGCGCGGCCGAACCGGAGCGCCGGCGCCGTTTCATTCAGGAAGCGCAGGCCGCTTCCGGGTTGAACCACCCCCACATCATCGTTATTCACGACATAATCTCCGAGGGCGAGACAGAGTTTATGGTTATGGAGTATGTCACCGGAAAGACGCTCGCCGATCTCATCCCTAAGGGCGGTCTTCGCGTCCCGCAGGCGCTCAAATACGCCGTCCAGATGACTGGTGCCCTCAGCACCGCGCACGCTGCGGGCATCGTTCATCGCGATCTAAAACCCGGCAACGTGATGATAACCGATTCCGGTCTGGTCAAGATCCTCGATTTCGGCCTCGCGAAGCTCACGGACCGCGGCCCTATGAGCCAGGTTGGTGACGCGACCCAGACCATCGCCGACGCTCCACTCACAGTGGAAGGCTCCATCGTGGGAACGGTGAGTTACATGTCGCCCGAGCAGGCTCAGGGCAAAAAAGTGGACTCGCGCTCTGACATCTTTTCGCTCGGCGTAGTGTTGTACGAAATGGTGACGGGGTCACGCGCCTTCGGCGGAGACTCAGCGCTCTCCACGCTCTCCGCCATACTTCGCGATGAAGCCAAGCCGATTGCCGAGATCGCGCCTGACGTCCCACCCCAGCTCGAGCAAGTGATCACGCGCTGTCTGCGCAAGAACCCGGATCATCGCTGGCAGACGATGAACGACGTGCAGATGGCCCTCAACGCTCTCAAGCACGAGTCCGATTCAGGCATGCTTTACAAGGACCGGATTCGAGCGGATAAGAAGAGTTCCCCCATGGCGGTCATCAGCATCGCGGCCGGATTGATCATCGCACTGGCCAGCGCCGGCAGCTGGTGGTGGACGACGCACCGCAAGCTCGCCCCGCCGACGGTTGAGCTCCGCGTGACGCCGCCTCCGGCTCCGATCGTGCCTGGTACACCGGCGCCCGTACCGTCCGATTCGACGCTCACCAATGAGAGCATTCTCGAAATGCTGCAGGCCAAGGTGCCGACGGGTGTGATCCTCAGCCACATCCGTTCCTCGAGGACGAATTTCAATCTCTCCACGGACGAGATCATTCGCCTGGCCAAGGCAGGAGTCCCCGAAACAGTGATTGAACAGATGCACCATCCCAGACGAGCCCTTGCGGCCCCGAGCACCGCGGCATCCGCGCCGGAGCAACACCCTGCGCCAACCACGAAACCGCCCGCGCCGCTTCCTTCGCCAGAACCGGTCTCCGCCGGCCAGACCGTCTCCATCACCATCCCCGACGGGTCGCCCTTTCGAGTTGCGCTGGCCGACGATATTCCAGCCGATGCGCCGGAAGGCCAGGCGCTCCGCTTCGTCGCAGTGGACGATTTCCGAATCAAAAACGCCGTAGTCATCGCCAACGGCGCCCCGGTTACCGGCGCGATCGCGGAAACGGGCAAGAAGAAGTTTCTGGGGATGGGCGGCAGCAAGCTGAGCTTCCGGTTAATGCAGGTGAACGCCGTGGACGGCAGAAAGTTGAACGTCCGGGCCACGCCGGCACGGCGCCCCGACGGTTCTGCGCACCGTCCGGTTGAAGGCGGCAGCCGTGCCAAGTTGAAAGAGATCGCCGCCGGCGCAGGTACGGAGTACCTTGCGTATACTGACGGTGAGCAGACCGTTTCGGCCCACAAGTAATTCGAACCTGTGGACCCAGTTCCTAGGGGTGGTATGAACGTTCCAGATGCCTGGCGATGTCTTCTTCGGTGAACCAGGCGGGCTTCCACTTCTCCTGGGCAAAAAGCGCGGATTGGTCGTTCAGATGCGGAGACTTCGGGTCGTCCGATTCGGAGTAAGCTACTACGCTATATGCAGTCGGCGGCGAGGTGAATTCCACGGCCAGAACGTAGCTGTCGCCGCCGACGGCTACATATTTGCCGTCCGGCTCGGCGTGATAACCGACGACGCGAAACGCGCCGAAATCGTCCGTCAACCCGCCGATGGGCACGTCCAGGCTGCCGCGCCGCAGCCGGTGGATCTCGCCCCAGGCGATCTCCAGGCCGCCGTACTTCCGCTTCATTTCGGTCACTGCGGCCGCGAGGGAATGCAGGGCCGCTTCTTCGTCGCCAAGGCCGTACGGGGTTGAAGCCGGGTGAACCTCGTTCCATTCCACTGCGTAAAGGGGCTTTGCTTTTTCGCGGTACTTGGTCCAGAACGTGACGAAGAGCATCGCGCCCTTACTTTCACGCGCGGCGGTATTGTCCCAGGACTCCAGCACCTTGGCCGCCTCGTCCAGGCTCACGCCGTCTGATGTCCGTCCCCGAGCCAGCCGCACCACGTCGCGCTTCACGCGGTCCGCGAGCATCAGCTTCGTGTTGAATTTGAAATGCAGCACATCGTCGAGCGAGATCGTCTTACGCGATTCAAGCATCTCAAGGCCTAACTGCGTGCGAAAACCGTTGAAATTCTGAGTCAAGTCATCCGGAAACTGGTGGCGGTCGATGATCGCGTGCAGATTGGTGTACCAGGGCGCCGAGTTGCTGTTCTGCACGTAACTGCCCGGCGGATTGATCAACTGAGGCAACCGGCTCTCGGGAAGAATGTGGTTCCATTCAGAGGCCTCGGTGTTTCCTGGAATGACGCCGGCCCAGTCATAACCGGCGGGCCGTTCCGGGAACCGCCCGTTAAAGATGTAGAAGATATTGCCTTCCTTGTCCGCATAGCAGATGTTGAACATCGGGATGGCCTGCATGTCCAGCGCGTGGCGGAACTCCGGCAAGTTGCGCGCCTTGTCCATGAGGGTCCATTCCTCGACGAAGCGGTACTCGTTGAGGTTCGTGGATTTGAAGGCGTACGCTTTGTCCCGGTCCCACTTCAGGACCGGGCCGTAATGCGACCAGTAAACGTCCTTCTTGCGAGTCGCCGTACCCGAGGCGGTCTTCACTTGGATTGAGATCTCGCGTTTCTGCATCGGGAGCGAGTGCCCTTCGTAGATGTAGTGGTGCTGGTCGGACGGATCGAGCGTCAGCTCGTAGACGTCGTCGGAATCATGCTGATTCACGGTGTGTGACCAGCCTAGATTTTCGTTGAATCCTATGGCCACGCCCGGGATGCCGATGAGCGTCGTTCCGCTGATGTTCATCTTGCCGGGAACGGTTAGATGGATTTCGTGAAAGAGCTGCGAGCCGCTCCACGCCAGATGGGGATTCCCTAGCAGGATGCCTTTCCCGGAGGTTGACCGGCCTTTCCCGATCGCCCACATATTGGACCCGCGGACGCCGTCGTCGAGCGGCAAAGACGACGCGGTCTTGGCGCCGATATTGTTCATCTGCCGCAGATTCATGGAGAATTCCATGATTACGACGCGCCGTGCGTGCGCCAGCACGTCGACGCCTGTGATCGGTTTGACCCACTCGGCAAGCTCCGCGCGGTGTTTCTGGACGTATCGATTGTAGCCGTCCGCGTATCCGTTGAGGATCATTTGCATCCACGGCGCCAGGTGCGCAAAGCCGGATTCAGCGATTTCGTACATGCGAAGTTCTTTTGCCGCGAGGTCGGCATCCGCGAACTTCTCTCCGAACCATGCTGCCTCTTCGCTTCGGGCCTTCAAGTACAGCCGGGCCAGCTCCCGGATGTGATCCTCGGCGGTAGCGTACCCCTGGCCGAACGCAACTGCCTCTTCCGTTTCGCCGAGAATATGCGGGACTCCGTAGGTGTCCCTGCGAATGGTGACCTGGGAACTCAGATCTGCCGCAGCCAGCGCGCAGGGAAGCAGGAACAGGATCAAGCGAAGCGGTTTGCGCATAGATCACGATGATATCGAAGTGCCGAATTTCTTGTTGAAGAATGCGATCAGCTTGGAATCGCACCGGGCATTGACGGCGGCATTCACCCGCTCGCGCAGCTCTTCGCGGAAACGTCCCGCAGCCAGGGCTTCGATAGCCCCCAAAGCATCGTCGGCTCGACCGTTTTCGAGCACTGAGAGCAAGAAATCCGCGGCCACGGGCAGGCGCGACGTGCCGAGCGATAACAGAATCGCCCGCTTCGGTTCCGGATCCGTCTGCTTGTTCCAACACTCCTTCAACAGATCGACTGCCTCCGGCTCGTGACACTGGCCGAGCGCGGCGGCAGCCTCAACGCGCATATCAGGGTCCTCTCCGTCGAGGAACCGGGCGACAAACGGCAGGGAATCGCGCGAAGACAATTCAAGAAGCGCGACAAAGCATTGTCCGGTCACTTCCGGCTCTGGGTCACCGGCGAGGGCTTTCAGGCGCAGCAGGAGCACGCTGTCAGGACCGGGAAGCTGGGCCATCGCCCGGGCCGCTTCAACACGGACCGGCTTTTCGCGATCGGCGAGCAGGTCGACGAGGTGCGTCAAAGTCTCGAGCCGGCTGAGAGAGCACGCAACCAGCGCGTGCGCGCACGTGCCTCGCAACGTCGCCGCCGTGTCCACCTGGGCGCCCCACACCGGTTCCATTTGAACGTGCGAGATGCCCCGAAGAAAGATCCCCGGATCATCGTGGCCCAGGTCTTTGAGTGTCTTCGCGATCGCGTTCTTGGCCCAACACTGGGGGTCGGACTTGGACGCATTTGCCAGAAAGCGGTCGAAAGCCGCCGCAAGGTCGGGTACCAGCGCTCGGATCGCCAGTTCGCCGGCGAGCGCTGCCGCTTTCGACACGAGGTAATTGTTGCGGTCCTTCAGCGCCTTACGTAATTGTTCGACCGTTGCTGGATCGTCAGGATGGGAGCGCAGAGAACCGAGCGCTTCGATCTTCCGATCGAAAGCCTGCTTGCTCACTTCGGCCGCTCCCGCCTGAGTTCGACAACATTTGCCCCTCTCGCAATGACGACGAGATCGGCCATGCCAAGAAAGAGGCCGTGATCCACGATGCCTGGCGTTTCACCGAGCCGGCTGGCGAGCGCCCGAGCGTCAGGGATTGGGTCGAACCGGCAGTCCAGAAGATGATTGCCGTCGTCTGTGATGAATGGCTGTTTCGCCTCATCCGTTCGCAGCGCGACGGACGCACCCATCTCCACAATGAGCCGCGCAATCCTGGGAACGGCAAACGGAACCACCACTACAGGGAGCGGAAACGCGCCGAGCACGCGTACCTGTTTGGAAGAATCGGCGACGATGATCAGGCGGTGCGAGGCCGAGGCGACCACCTTCTCCCGCACCAGCGCGCCGCCGCCCCCCTTGATGAGATCGAGTTGCGGGTCAACCTCGTCGGCGCCGTCGATCGTCAGATCCAGCTCCGTTACGCTTCCGAAATCGATTAGCGGAATGCCCTCCCGCTCCGCCAACTGTTTCGATCGCGATGACGTCGGAATGGCTCGAACCGCGAGCCCTGCCCGGACTCGCTCTCCCAGGAATTCGATGGCGTAAGCGGCAGTCGAGCCGGAACCCAATCCGACGACCATTCCGTTCTCGACGAAGGAGGCGCCGCGCCGCGCCGCAGCTCGCTTTTCTTCCTCTTGGGGGGAATCCATCGGGGCTGATTATAACAAGCCCCTTTCAAATGGACCTGCCCGCGATCAGGGCAGTTTCACGTCGCCTTGCGTTGTGAATGTGAGTACGGTCTCAGACGGAATCCGGACTCGCTGCCCTTTCATGAAGACTTGGGATCCAGCTCCGGCTGCAGCGCCCGCCCCGGCGCCAATTGCGGCTCCCTTACCGCCGCCGGCGATCGCGCCAATAATCGCTCCGACAGCGCCGACCGCTCCGGCTGTCTTGGCTGTCCGCGCGCCTCGCGAGCCGCTTGATTCAACGACGTTACTCGAAGTCACCGGAATCGTTCTGCCGTCCACGGTGAGAGAGACTAGCTGAACCGTGAGCTCGGTCTTGCCCGTGAACTTGCCGGACTCCTTGTCTACTGCCAGCTTGACCCTGGCATCGGCCCCCTTAGGCGCAACGACATCGTTGCCAACTGTGATTGGTTCGTCGAGGCTCGCCCGGAACTCCTCTCCCTCACGATTCTTTTCCGAGTCGATCGGATCGATCAGACGTATGGTGATTTGGGTGCCGGAGGCCAACGTCCGGCCGCCACCCTGCGCCAGCATCGCGGAGAGGACCTTCTCGCTCACCCCCGCCCTTTTGAGCTCGACGATTCTCGAGCTGTCCGTGGAGAACTTGCCCGGGTAGCGGTTCAGGAGCTCGACGATAAACCCGTCGCTGAAGCCCGCCTTTGTGAGTCTCAACACTCCGTCGGTGGTCAGCGGCTCGGCGGGAGCATTCTTTTTAGAGACTGCCGTGATGATACGTTCGCTAACCCCGGCGTTTTTGAGCTCCACCAGGCGCGAGACATCGCTCGATAGCCTCGAACCTTGCTGGTCGACCAGGTTGAGGACGAAATCCTCACTTAAGCCTGATTTGGAGAGTTTAATGACGTCGTCATTCGTAAGTGTGGGTTGAGCCCACAATGTAAGGCTCGCCAGGGCAAGCAGGAGACACGGAAGGGCAAGAAACTTTCTCATACTTCTATTTCGATGTTACACGAGAACTAGACGTTTCATCTTATCTGCACCCTTATGTTTCTGCAACGTCCAACTCTTGGTGGATACGCGGTTTGGGATAATCAGACTCACGCGATGTTTTCCCGCTGTTTCTTCGTCTTCTTCCTTCCCCTTCTGGCATTAGGGCAAGGTCAGCCTGGTCAGGCAGAAAACAAAGACCCGCTTGGACGGACCACGCCGC
This sequence comes from Acidobacteriota bacterium, assembly GCA_003223065.1. Lineage (GTDB taxonomy): Bacteria > Acidobacteriota > Terriglobia > Bryobacterales > Bryobacteraceae > Palsa-187. The sequence goes on from QHXU01000096.1 coordinate 29,133, forward strand.
GCGGCGCGGTCTTCGGGTTCATGCGATCGGCGCACAGCCAGGATTATGCCCGGGCGGCCCAATACCTCGACACGCCCCTTAAGGGACAGGCCGCAAGCCAGCTGGCCGACCATCTCAGTGCAGTGCTCGATCGCGGGCTGCCCGCGAATCTCGACGCGCTCAGCGATAAGCCCGATGGCGAGTTGAACGATCGGCTGCCATTGTCGAAGGAACTGGTTGGCGTGATCCCGACTTCGGGCAAGCCCCTGGAGGTTCACCTCGATCGGGTGCGGCGCAGCGGGGAAATGATCTGGCTGTTCTCGGCCGACACCCTAAGGCGGGTTCCCGAGGTCTATGACGAGATGAGCGAAGCCTGGATCGACGAGTATATTCCCAAGATGCTCACGCGCCGGGGATGGCTCGCCGTTCCACTCTGGCAATGGCTGGCGCTGCTGATCGGCATATCGTTGGGCGTTGGCATTTCGGCCGTGCCCACGCGAATCACAGGGACGGTGCTTCGGCGGCTTCCGGGCTCCTTCGCGCAAGAGGAAGATCACCGTTTGCTGCACCTGCTCGCCGCGCCGCTGCGCGCACTCGTGCTGCTCGGTGTGATCGAGTTGACGGTTTCGCTGCTGAAGCTGCCGTTCGGAGCGCGATTGCTGTGGAATTGGGCCGGAACCAAGCTTGCGATCATCGTCCGGGTCTTAGGCCAGCTTGTCAGCCGGCGGGTCGAGCGCGTGGGGAAGGCGGACACGACCGCTGTGGTCCGCCTTATTCAGCGCACCGTGAACGTCTTCGCCGTTTTCCTGGTTTTCGTGATTCTTCTGCACGTCGCCGGCTACAATGTCACGGCGGTGCTGGCCGGCTTGGGCGTCGGCGGCATCGCCATTGCGTTTGCCGCGCAAAAGACGCTCGAGAACCTCTTCGGCGGCGTGTCCATCATCTTCGATAAGCCCATCCGCGTCGGCGATTCCTGCCGCATTGGAGACCAGTCCGGCACCGTGGTGGATATCGGGCTGCGTTCCACCCGTTTCCGGACCGATGATCGCACGATGCTGACGGTACCGAACGGGCAACTCTCGGTGATGAACCTCGAAAACTTCGGGATGCGCGACAAAATTCGGTTCCGGCACATCGTCAGCGTGAGCATAGAAACCAAGGCGGACCAGATGCGCCGTTTACTGGACTCGCTGCACAAGCTCCTCGCGGAGCACCCGATGGTGGAGCGGTCCACGGTGCGCGTGCGGCTGGTGCGGTTCGGCGCCTCGTCGATGGACATCGAAGTGTTCGCTTATGTCCTGACGCTCGATGGAGTGCGATTTCTGGAAGTTCAGGAAGAACTGCTGCTCCACATTCTGGACGCGATCGAATCGAACGGAGCCGCAGTGGCGGTCCCGTCGCAGGTCCTGATCACCAGGAACGCTGCGGGCGACTCGCAGCCTGCGCGGCAGGGCGAGGAATCGAAGAGAACCTAAGCCGGCAAAACGGCCGAGTCCACCGTCCACAGGCACTCCGCAAACGGCCACTCAGGATCCACCCAAACCCGCTGGAAGACAAAGGCCCCTGCTATATCGGGGATCTGATCGAGATGGACTTTATGCGAGGACTCGGTCCAAATCGTCTCTCCACGCCGGAGCATGCATGTAACGCCGGCGCCCGGCACTTCGACGCATTGGTCCACCCGTGAACGCAAGTGCATCTCGATGCGTTGGTGATGTGCCAGGTAGCGCGCTTCGTGAGCAAAGTTGCGAAGCTGGAAGTTCGCCCCCAGTTCGCGATTGATGCGCGCCAGCAGGTTCAGGTTGAAGGCGGCGGTGATCCCGCCGGGATCATCGTAGGCGGCGATCATCATGTCGGCCGGTTTGACAAGGTCGAAACCGATGAGTAATCCATCGCCATCCGAGAGGAGCGAACGAACCTCGGCCAGGAATTCATCCCGCCGCGCGACGTCGAAATTGCCGATCGTGCTGCCGAGGAACAGGAGCAGAAGGCGCGTGCCGCGAGGACGGCACTGGACGACCTCGCGCAGACCGTCGAGATAGCGGGAACAAATCGGCCTGACCGCAGCGAAGGGCGCCAGCTCCGCCTGGCATCGCGCGAGCGCGGCAGTGGATATGTCGATCGGGAAATAGGCCGACGGCCGCAGCGCTTCGAGGATCCACCGCGTCTTCGTACCGGAACCGCTCCCCAGCTCGGCGACCACCGAGTACGATGCGGGAAGCTTCGGCGCCAGCCGTTTGACGAGGCGCTGATCAGCTCGGGTTAAGCCGTATTCGGGCAGTAAGGTGATTGCTTCGAAAAGCGCGCTGCCCAGATCGTCGTAGAAGTATTCGCAAGGCAGCTCCTTTTGGGGTTTGCTCAAGCCGGCGCGAACGTCCTCCGCAAACGCGGCTGCCGGCGTTTCCACGAGGCGGATGGCGGCCGGCATTCAGCAGCTCTCCACGAGCCGGAACGTTGCGTAGATGTACGGATAGTTGGGACGAAACCAATTGCGAAAGCTTTTTCGCAGCAGCCGGGCCGCAGTCCGCGGCGAGCCGCCCTTCGCCACATAGTGCCTGCCGTCGAAGAAATTCGCCGAATAGCCGGGATAGAAGGGGAACGGCCGAAAGCCCGGGAACGGTTCAAACCGCGTGGAGGTCCACTCCCATCCGTTTCCGGCGAGCTGCGAGACCCCGTATTGGCTGTCGCCTGCCGGCGTGGAATCGACTGGAACGGGGTCCCATTCATGGAAATCGAAGTTGCCGCGTGAGCGCGTGGGAGGCGCGTCGCCCCAGGGATAAAGTCCGTCTCCGGCTGCCCGGTGAAATTCGGCTTCCGTCATGAGGCGCTTCCCCCGCCACGCGGCATAGGCGCTTGCTTGCTCTTGGGTCACATAGACCGGCCAATCGAGCGGCAGGGGAATTTCGCGGAACATCCCGCGAACGAACCACTCTCCCTTGCGCTCAGCCCAGAAATGCGGTGCAAGCGCGCCGCCTCGCACGAAATCCAGATATTCGCCGTTGGTGACTTTATACTTTGCAATTCGAAAAGCAGGTGTGTGCTTTGTGTGCACTTCGAATTCGTTGTCCCAACCGAATCCATTGTCTTGCACGCGGCCGAGAGCGGCTTGACCCGACGGAATCTCGAGGAAAGGTGTCTCGGGCCTTGGGCCGGATCTCGGAGCCGACGCCGCAGGAGCGATCTTGTCTGCGTAGGGCAAGTTGTGCAGGAGATAGGCGAGTGTTTCGGCATGCATTAGCCGATGCTCGATCGCCACGTGCACGGTCTGCTCCGGGGCATCCGCCAGGCGCTCGCTAATCACCCGCCGGGCTCGCTGGTTGTAGCGCCGCACTTCGACTGATGAGGGCCAGTCCGAGGGTTGATCGACTGCGGCCTTCCCAACCTCAGGATCGATGCCGAATTCGAACAGGTGATCGAACGCCGGATGAAAGGAAGGCAGCCCCAGCGCATTCCGGCAAATCTGGTTCCAGTCGAAGGCCTCGAGATGGCCCAGATAGAAAATCAGGCGGTGGCGCTCCGGGATCGGCCTTGCGTACAGCGCCTTGGTTCGAATCAGACCAAACAAATCATCCGTGAGGGCGCGGGCGGATTGCATCTCATGCGCGAGAGCTTCCCGCGCCGGGGTGGTGGAAGTCGTTTCCATCAATGATTCTCCGTTCGATTTAATCAGCACAGCAGCCTGTAACACTCACAGGCGATTTCCCACTCCTCCTCCGCATGCACAACCAACATCTTAAGCGACGAATCCGGCGTCGAAACGTCTTCGTCCATCTGCGGCCGGTCGTTTTTCGCCCGATCCAGCTTCAAGCCAAGAAAGGCGAGCTGTCTCGCGACCGCGTCTCGCAGCAGCGGGCTGTTCTCTCCCACGCCTCCAGTGAAAACCAGGGCATCCGCACCGCCCAGCACCGCCAGCATTCCGCCCACCTCGCGGCAAAGCCGGTGCGTGTAAGTGTCGAAAGCGAGGTGCGCCCTCTGGTTGCCCTTGGCCATCGCATCGAGGATCTCCCTCATGTCGCCCGACAGCCCCGATACCCCCAATAGCCCTGACTCCCGGTTCAGAATGTGATCGAGCTGTTCCGCCGTGTAGCCGCAGTGTCTGATCAGGAACACGAGGATCGCCGGATCGATTGAGCCGCATCGCGTCCCCATCATAAGCCCCTCGAGTGGTGTAAAGCCCATGGTAGTGTCCACGCTCTTGCCACCTCTGACGGCTGCGAGGGAAGCCCCGTTCCCAAGATGGCAGACGATAAGCCGGAGAGAATCCGGCTCCTTTCCGAGAAGCTGGGCAGCCCGGCGAGCCGCGTACCGGTGATTGATCCCGTGAAACCCGTATCGCCGGATGCCTTGCTCGAGCCAAGCATAGGGGCCGGGGTAAACATAGGCCGCGGGCTCCAGGGTCGAATGGAATCCGGTATCGAAGACGGCGATCTGCTTGACGCCTCGTCCCAGAACCTGGTCCACTGTTTCGATCGCCGCCAGCTCGAAGCGGTTGTGCGCCGGAGCAACTTCGGCTTGCCGCGCGATCGACGTCCTTACCTCCGGCGTCAACGGAGTGCTCTGGCGATAGACGCCTCCGTGAACGATGCGGTGCCCAACTCCCTCAACCTGCCCCGGAGCGGATTCGAGGACCGGTTTCAGCAAATCGGCGACTTTCGCGTCCTGATTCAGAGTCACCTTTGCTTCCCAAACGGGCTTGGGCGGCGCGATGGGGAGGGGCGTGCCCGACAGATCGTGAAGCGAGCACTTGAAGCTGCTGGAGCCGCCGTTGAGAGCCAGAATCCTCATCGTTTGATCAGAGCGTCATCATGCTGACCATTGCCAGTCTCGAATCTCCGGCATATCGTCGCCGTGCCTGGCAATATACAGCTTGTGTTCAATGAGCTTGTTCCGCAGCATCTGCTTCTGGTGCGCGGCGACGCTTTGAAGCCGGGGGACGCGGTCGATCACGTCTCCCGCCAGATGGAGGCGGTCCAGTTCGTTGAGGACGGTCATGTCGAACGGGGTGGTGGTCGTCCCCTCTTCCTTGTACCCTCGCACGTGGAGGTTCTCATGATTCTTCCGGCGATAGGTCAGGCGATGAATCAGCCACGGGTAGCCGTGGAAGGCAAAGACGACCGGCTTGTCCGTGGTAAAGATCGAATCGAACTCCCGATCGGACAACCCATGCGGATGTTCCGTGGCGGGTTGAAGCGTCATCAGGTCGACGATGTTGACGACGCGGATTTTGACGTCGGGCAGATTCTTGCGAAGCAGATCCACCGCCGCCAGGGTTTCAAGCGTCGGGATGTCTCCGGCGCACGCCATGACGACGTCCGGTTCGCCTCCCTGGTCGGTGCTGGCCCAGTCCCAGATTCCGATGCCGGCCGTGCAATGCTTAATCGCCGCGTCCATGTCCAGCCATTGAAGCGCCGGCTGCTTTCCGGCGACGATAACATTCACGTAATTCCGGCTGCGCAGGCAATGATCCGCCACCGAGAGCAGACAATTGGTATCGGGCGGTAGATAGACGCGCACAATATCCGCCTTCTTGTTTACGACAAGGTCGATGAATCCGGGATCCTGGTGGCTGAATCCGTTGTGATCCTGCCTCCAGACGTGCGATGTCAGCAGATAATTCAGCGAAGCGATCGAGCGGCGCCAGGGAATCGAGCGCGAGGTCTTCAGCCATTTTGCATGCTGGTTGAACATCGAATCGACAATGTGAATGAAACCCTCGTAACAGGAGAAAAAGCCGTGGCGCCCGGTGAGCAGATAACCTTCGAGCCAACCCTCGCACAGGTGTTCGCTGAGCACTTCCATGACGCGGCCGTCGGGCGAAACGTGGTCGTCATTTGGAAGAATCCGCGCGGTGGACATCCGATCCGTGACTTCGAACAGCGCGCTGAGCCGGTTGGAGCTGGTTTCATCGGGCCCGAAGACGCGGAAGTTGCGCGAGTCCATGTTCAATTTCATGATGTCGCGCAGCATTTGCCCCAGTACGCGCGTGGCTTCGGCGTACAGGGTCCCCGGCTTAGGCACGTCAACCGCGTACTTCCGGAAGTCCGGCAGGTGAAGATCCTTCAGCAGCAATCCACCGTTGGTGTTCGGATTGGAGCCCATCCGCCGGTCGCCCTTAGGGGCGAGTGCCGCGAACTCCTGAACGAGTTTCCCGCGCTCATCAAACAGCTCTTCGGGATGGTAACTCTTCATCCAATCTTCGAGAATCTTTATATGTTCGGGGTTGGACTTGAGTTGATCGAGCGGCACCTGGTGTGCGCGGAACGTACCTTCGATCTGGACGCCGTCAACTTCCTTGGGACCGGTCCAGCCTTTGGGGGTCGCGAGAACGATCATCGGCCATTGAGTGCGTTTCGAAAACCCCTTCTCCCGCGCCTCTTTCTGGATCGCCTGGATCTCCTCGATCAGAGTATCGAGCGCCGCCGCCATTGCCCGGTGCATCGGCGCCGGTTCATGTCCCTCCACGAAATAGGGCTTGTAGCCGCAGCCCTCAAGGTATGCTTTAAGCTCGTCCCGCTCAATACGCGCCAGCACGGTCGGGCCGGCAATCTTATAGCCATTGAGATGAAGAATCGGAATTACTGCGCCATCCCGGGCCGGATTCAGGAATTTGTTGGAATGCCAGCTTGCCGCAAGCGGACCCGTTTCCGCTTCCCCATCGCCGATCACGCAGCACGCCACCAGGTCGGGATTGTCGAACACCGCTCCGCAGGCGTGCAGCAGCGAATATCCGAGCTCGCCGCCCTCGTGGATCGACCCCGGCGTTTCCGGCGCGGCGTGGCTCGGAATGCCGCCCGGAAACGAAAACTGAGTGAAAAGACGCTTCATGCCCTCGACGTCTTGAGTGATGTTGGGGTAAAACTCGCTATAGCTCCCTTCGAGCCATGTATTCGCCACCATGCCGGGCCCGCCGTGCCCCGGCCCGCAGATGTAGATCATGTTGAGGCCGTA
>QHXU01000396.1:0-6508 GCA_003223065.1 Acidobacteriota bacterium
CCCGCGTAGCTCTCCGTGCCGGTATGTAGCTGCCAATCGCCGCCGCAAGAACCAGGGCCGCCGATGCTCCTGCATAGGTCAACGGATCGGCCGTGCTCACCTCAAAGAGCAGCGACCTCATCAGACGGGTGAGACCGAGCGCCGCCGCTAGTCCGCAGATCGCACCGATGCCGGACAGCACGAACATCCTGGTGACGTTCTGGCGCCGAGCGCCCAGCGCGAGCCGGATCCCGACCTCCCGCGTCCGCCGCGCAACCGAATAGGAGATGACTCCGTATAGTCCTACCACGCCAAGAAGCAGCGCCATGCTGCCGGCGATCGCAAGCAATACCAGCGTGAATGAAGTGCGTGCGAGCGACCGTTTGTATACAGCCTCCAGCGTCTTGACGTCCGCCACCGGAAGGTTCGGATTGACGCTGGCAACTGCCTTTTGGATTTCTTGGCGCAATCCAATCGATCCCGCCCGCGGTGTGCGGATGAGGTACACCGGGCTGCGGGTCGCGGCGCCCGCCGCTCCGGGATTCTCACGCAGCAGCGGCCAGTAGACGATGGAGGGAGCCTTCTGATCGATGCCGTCGTCGCGGAGATCCGCCACCACGCCGATCACTTCCCGCCAATCGCCGATAGACATGGGGCGGATGCGTTTGCCCAATGCCTTGCTGGGATCTTTCCACAACTCGCGCGCCATGTTCTCGGAGACCATGGCGACGGGAGTCCGGTTGTAAATCTCGGTCCAGTTCGGTTCACGCCCCGCAATCAGGCGGCTGCCTAATGCGGAAACGTAACCGGGCGAGATGTACTTGAAACGGCGTATGGGAGGAGTCGCGCCCTCGCGAGGCGCCTGGTCCTCTACCCGAACCGGATTGTTATCACAGCAGCTTTCCAGTGGCGTTCCAGTCGTCATCGCGACTGCGGAAACACCGGCGAGGGCCTCGATCTTGTGGAGAATCGCCTCTTCCATGCGAGTCGTGCGCTCAGGGTCTGGGACTTGCTCCGCCGGAATAAAAATGCGCATCGTCTCGATCTCGGGCGCACCAGCGAAGCCGGGATCGACGCGACGCAGCGCCTGGAATGTACGCATCATCAGCCCCGATGCCACCAGCAGGACAAGCGCCAGGGCTACCTGCACGACGACCAGTACACTGCGCGCATGGTGTCTCTCTTTGCTCTGGCTGACCGAACGGCCATCGCTACCGAGCGCGCTTGAGAGACGAGGGCGTGCATACTTGAAGGCTGGAATAAGGCCGAAGACAAAGCCCGCGGCAAGCGAAATAGCCAGAGTAAATGCCAGCACTGCAGGATCGATTGAAATATCGTGGATGCGTGGCAGTTGCGCCAAATCTGATGCCACGAGCGCGTGTACCGCTGCGTAAGCCAGGGCCAATCCAAACGCGCCCCCGGCAACGCCCAATAGAGAGCTTTCGAGTAGCAGTTCGCGCGCGATGCGTCCCCAAGCGGCGCCGATGGCGGCGCGAATCGCAAGTTCCTGGCGGCGTCCATCAGCTCGCACCAGCAACAGGTTCGCCACGTTGGTGCAAGCGATCGCCATCAATAGCCCTACTCCGCCCAGCAGCACCCACAGAGTGTTGCCGATATCACCTACCAGAACGTCCTTGAGAGGGCGCAAATTGGGAGCAATAAGCAGATCCGTGAAGGTTCTTCCGTTCAGCCCTGGATTCATGGGGAACTTCGACGGCGCCAGAAGCAGCATACGCGCAACGTCAGCGTTCGCCTGAGCCAGCGTCACCCCGGGTTTGAGCCTCGCCACTCCCTGGCAGCAGAAGCTGATGAGCCTGACCTCGGTGCGATTCAGCCGCAGCGGCAGAATGAGCGAGATCTTGCGGTCCAGGAATTGGAACGATGGCGGCAACACGCCGATAATTGTGGCCGCAGTGCCATTCACCATGATGCGGCGGCCAAGAACCGAGCGTTCCCCTCCGAAGCGCGATTTCCAGTACCCATCCGAGAGCATCACCGTGCGTTCGCCTCTCGTGTCGTCGTCGGACGGGAGGAATGAGCGGCCAAGTGCGGGCTGGACTTCCAAGACAGTAAGAAAGCGATTGGTTACGGTGAGCCCCGGAACATCCTCCGGGTTGCCTAGTCCCGTTACGGTCCACGCGCCGCTTTGCCACATCCCGACGTCCTGGAACACCCGGCTTTCTTCGCTATAGATGAAATACAGGGAAGCAGCGATGTTGAGATCCTTGATGTGGATGCCTGGCGCGATGTGCGACAGGGCCACAAGCCGCTCGGGACGCTGATACGGTAGGGGTTTGACCAGCACGCCGTCGATGACGCTGAAGATCGCAGTGGTCGCGCCAATGCCCAGTGCCAGCGTAAAAATGCTCGCCGTCGTGAACCCCGGCTTGCCGCCCAGCCGGCGAACGGCATAACGCAAATCGGCAAACCACGTGTCTATCGTGTTCTCCCACCCGTACTCGCGTATTTGTTCGCGAACGGCCGTTTCATTACCTATCTCCATCCGCGCCGCTCGCCGGGCTTCATCGGGCGTGAGCCCTCTGGCGGCAAACATGGCCGTGCTTTCTTCCAGGTAATGGTTGACTTCTTCAGCGATCTCCTGGTCCGCCGCCCGCCGGTTTCCGAGCATCCGTATGCCGCGGGTGACCTGACGCCAGACCGACACGGTCTATCCCTCCGCCTTCAGAAGACGCGCGATCGCGGATGCCCGCCGGTTCCAATTCGCTGTCTCAACTTCGAGCTGTTTTCGCCCCGAGCGATTGAGCGAATAGTACTTCGCACGGCGAGAATTACCGGTTTGGCGCCACTCAGAATCCAGCCAACCCACGCGCTCCAAGCGCTGGAAAGCCGTGAGGAGCGACCCGGGGTTCACTTTGAAGACACCCTTCGAGATCTGCTCGATGCGGCGAGCAATGCCAAAGCCATGCATCGGTTCAAGACTGAGCGTCTTGAGAATGAGCATATCCAGCGTGCCCTGGATTACGTCTGTGTTCGGCCCGTTCATCGGTGCTCCAAATGAAACTTGCGTCCAGAATAGCTCAGCGTCATCTTGACTGTCAAGATTTGACATCCAAATGAATGCGAACGCCGTCTCCATTACCAACTGAACCGGAAGACGAGGTTATACTGGAAGCGTGGCTCGAGGCTGGGAAAGCAAGTCGGTAGAGGCTCAGATCGAAGCGGCGAATGCACGCAGAGGAAACCCGCGGGTGCGGCTTAGTCCAGAGCAGATCGAGGTTAAAGGGAAGCGCGAAAGCCTTCTCCTGCAGCGAAAACGCGTGCTGCATGACCTCGAGAATTGCCGCGATGACCGATATAGGAAAACGCTCGCGGCGGGGCTCTCGTACCTGGAAGCGCAATTAGCCGCTTTGGAGCCGCGGCCGTAACTCAGCGGCAGGATAGCGCCGCCGCGACCGCCATGGCTTTGGGCGCGCGGCGAGGCGGCTAGCCGTCGTACAGGCGCAGGTCGCCAGTTGTGTACGTGTGGGTCTTCCCGCAATCCGGGTTTCCGCAGGTCAAGGTTTTCTGCCAGGGACGGGAGTGCTTTTGAATATGCCCATAAAGGCTTGCTGCCATTTCCGCGCCTCGTATGCCCGGGATATAGTCATCATCGATCTCTATTGCCCTTCCGCAACTTCTGCAAAGGACTCCAGGTTTTTGGGCCACGACGATACTATACATCCGCCGCTTTGTGGCAATCCCCATGCCGCCGGCCACCCCGCTTGCGCTGGTCGCGGCTGAGCTTAGACGCTCTGCGAGCCGCAGATTAAGGCTCGGGCGGCAGCGCGAAACTGTAGAGCAAACTGTAGAGCACGCTTCCCGCGGAAAGGGCCACGAACTGGACGCCGCCGACGGCGTAGCTCATCGGCGAAGAGTCGATCGGCGCGCCGGTCTGATAACGCCACAGGAGCTTGCCGGTGCGCTTGTCCAAACCCACGAGATTGCCATCGCGACTGGCGGCGAACAGGACACCACCGTCCGTAGCCAGGACACCCGCCGAGAGTGAGCCGATAAAAAACTTGTACTCCCAATCGATGTTGCCGGTTTCCGGGTTGATGGCCTTGACGCCGCCCCACTCCTGATCCTCAACCGGGGTAGTCTTGCCACCGACGTAGACTCGACCCGGTTTGTACTCGTCGTGACGCTTGTAGTAGCGATCGCCGAACTCGCGAAAGGTAACAAAGAGGTGTCCGGTCTGCGGATCATACGAGGGTGACATCCAGTTTGTGGCTCCCCACATACTTGGATAGGTGATGCTGCCTTCCGCGGTGGGCTCCTGATTAGGGACGAGCACGGGACGGCCGCTATCGTCCAAACCTTTGGCCCAGGTTTGGCGCGCGAAGGGCTTGCCGAGGAGAAATCTGCCATTGGTGCGGTCGAGGACGTAGAAGAACGCATTGCGATCAGCATGGAGCATCAGCTTACGCGTTTCACCGCGGAAGGTGCGATCCACCAAAACGGGAGTTTCCGCGGAGTCCCAATCGTGAACGTCGTGGGGAGTGAACTGGAAGTGCCATTTGCGCCGGCCAGTATTGGGATCAAGGGCCACCACCGAACAACTGAACAGATTGTCGCCCTTGCGGACATCACCGTCGAGATCCGGGCCGGGATTGCCGATGCCCCAGTAAAGCGTATCGGAATCCGGGTCATAGGTGCCGGTCATCCAGGTAGAGGCGCCGCCACGGCTCCAGCTATCGCCTTCCCAGGTATCGTTGCCGAACTCGCCTGGGCCGGGAATCGAGTAGAAGCGCCACAGGCGCTTGCCGGTGGCCGGGTCGTAGGCGTCAATGAAGGCGCGGACGCCAAACTCTGCGCCGGAGATGCCGGCGACGATTTTGTCTTTTAGCGCCAGCGGGGCCATGGTTCCGCTGAGGCCCTGGAGGTGATCGGCCATCTGCGTTTCCCAGAGCGGAAGTCCGCTTTTAGCGTCGAGCGCCACGAGGTAAGCGTCGGAGGTAGTGAAGAAAATTCTTCCACCGAGCATGGCGACGCCGCGGTTTACCTTGGTCGAATCGTAGGGATTGATCAGCTTGCGGCGGCGTTGATACTGCCAGATGGTGCGGCCGGTGCGGGCGTCAAGCGCGAACACGCGGCCCAGCACGCCGGTAGTGTACATGACACCGTCGACCACGAGCGGCGTGGCCTCGAGCGGCCCGCCGCCGGGTACCTGGAAAGCCCAACGCGTTTGCAGGCGACCGACGTTTTCGGGAATGATTTGGTTGAGGGCCGAGTAATGACGGCCTTGGTAATCGCCCCAGTACGTGAGCCAGTTGTGGGGCTCGCGAGAGGAGTTGCGGATGCGCTCGTAATCGAGCCCGCCGGTGACCGGCTCAACCGCAACGCGGGCCAGATCGCGCACGCGCAGGGTCTTCAGGTAGGCAACGACGTTGTCGATTTCAGTTGCGGAAAGGCGGCGGCCGTAGTCATCCGGCATCAGTGACTTCTCTTCGTAGCGCACCTCGGCCAACATTTTCTTGTCGAGCAAATGGAATTGTTCGGCGATGTCCATCAGCTGGAGGGAGAAGGTGTCCTCGTTCCGGCGAAGGCCGCGAATTTCGCGCCCATCACGGGTCTTGACCACCACGACATTGCGCTCGCGGCCTTCGCGCTGGTTCGGATTGAGAATCGTTTCGCGCAAACTCTGAGCGGTCCAGCGGCCGATGGAGGAAAGGTCCGGTGACAGCCGGCTGCCGCGGCCGTTCACCTGATGACATGCCGCGCACCCGCCTTTGCCGAAAAAGATTTTCTCTCCGGCGGAGGGGTCGCCAGAAACCTTCTCCTGGGCGATGGTTCCGCTGAGGCTGCGGATGTAGGTGATCAATTGCCAGACCTCGTTCGGGAGCAGGTCGAAGCCGGGCATCTGGGTGCCGGCGATGCCCTCGCGGATATTCTGAAAGATTTGCCCGTCCTCGCCGCCGTGGAGAAAGTCGCCAGCGGCCAGCGCGGGCCCGCGCCCGCCGCGCGCGTCGCCGCCATGGCAGATCTGGCAGGTCTCTTCGTATAGTTTCTTGCCGGCGGCGATTGCTTCCGGATCGCCTGCCAGGGGGTTCTTTTCAGACGCTGGCCCTCTTTGGGCGAGCAACGGAAGGCCGCAAAGGCAGAGAAAAACAGTGACTCGTGCAAAATGCATTACCGGACAAACCGGACGCTCCTTATATTTACACTGTCTTCGGTGTCTGACGCTATCTTGATGGTCCGATTGCGGCGGTCGTTTTCAAATGATTTCGGGCCAAGAGGGGGCGCGGAGAGACATGGCGGCGGCGATGGCGATGCGAGATTTCTCGTCCGGAGTGAGGAGATCGGAGACGACGTTGTTGGAATTGGCGGGGTCGATAAGGCGCGTGGCGCGGAAGCCAGTTGCGAGGAATCGGAGCAGCGACAGGAACGACTCACTGATAGGGCGGTTGGGCGCGAGGGCGTGGATGGTAGCGAGCTCCATCAGAAATGACGGGAAGCGGAGAGCGTTACGGCGCCGCCACAGCTTGAGCGCGAGGATTTCGTTAACCAGGCCGCTATGGAGGACGAAGCG
>QHXU01000396.1:6557-10500 GCA_003223065.1 Acidobacteriota bacterium
TGGCATAACGCGATTGCCACAGAGTGTGGACGGTGGAATCAGGGCGCCGGCGGCCGGGTACGAGGTCGATGCCGGCACCTTCAAACATGATTCGGACGGAGACGTTGCGTGTTAGCGGGAGACAGCCGCGGAAGTGACCGGCGAGAGAGGCGTGGATCGAGGAGACGGGGCCGGGTGTCGAGGGTGAGAGGCTGAGGAACAGGTCGAGGTCGCTATCGCGGAGCGCGGTCGCTTTGGCGTGGGAGCCGGAGACGGTGACGGATTCAAGATGGTTGCTATAGGTCCAGCGGCGGAGCAGGGAAGCGATCAGGCGGCGCAGCCGGTGGGTTGTGGAGTCGTCATCGGAGGCACGATGGCGGTTGATGGTGGCGAGCAGGTAGAGGTCGTCATCGCTCACAGGCGGAGTCATTGGAGGCAACGGGAATAATCGCTGAAGTCGATGGCCGGCGCCGCGCCCATGAGCTGGAGTCTGCCGATAAGGCGAAGCATGAAATAGATGAGTGCATCCTGGGGCCGGCTGAAATGGATGCTGAAAGGGTGGAACACTTCGAATGCGCATTGGCGGAGAGAGCAGCCGAGGTCGAGGCGTTCATCGGGCCTGAGGCTGCGGACCAGCGGAGTGATGCGGGCGGGGAAGGGTCCGGCCCAAACGGCGTCGAGGCTCAGAATTCCGGCGAGGATGGGTGAAGGTGGTTTGGGAGGACAGCGCGAGCCTGCGGAAAGAATGGGAGCGGACGTGCGGCGGAGGCGGCGTACGGAAGCGGCTTTACGGCCGGCATCGGCGATCCATTTGGCGATAAGCGTCTGCTTGACTTCGAAGACTGCGTAGACGCTTTCGGCGGGGATGTGAGGTTCGGAGTCGTGATGGAAGAGCAGAGGGGAGTAGAAATGATCGTAAATGGCGATATCAATCTGGCGGCTGCGGTTGCCATCGGCGTCCAGGATGAAGGCGCGGGTGGCGCGGTATCGCTGGGGAAGATAGCGGTTGAAAAGATCGATCCAGTGCTGCTCGGTGGCAGCGCCGCAGGAGGTGGGATGCTCGAAGATGTTGCTGGCGGCGAGATTGGCGAGCATCTGCTCCTGCGCGCGGAGGAAGACGTCGCGCAGATTGATGCGGCCGCTGTCTTTTGTTTTGCCCATGGGGTTCCCTGACTCCACGGTGAAGATCGTGCGGGCGGTTGCGGGTTGGAGGAGAGTGGAAGTTGTTGCGGGGGTGAGGGAAGGGACTGAAGGAATGCGCGTGACGGCCTGCGGCGTTTTTCGCGAATGGTAATCTTTACCAGTCCCAAGCCCCGCAATCCCTCCAGTTGATTTGAAAGCAGGCTGTGCCGTATTGTTCTGGCGTGTGGGATCGTGACTTGTCTCGATCCGTGCCAATGAAGTAAGGCCCGGAGAGACCCCCGCAACCACTCAGGCAAGCCTCCTCCAGAGGCTGATGGGGCGTAATCGAAAAGAGGTCGTGCATGAGACGCGCCCGGCTCACGTTAGTGGAAAAGCCAGAGTTGTTTTTTGAAAAATCAAGTCACGTTTGTAATCATTACTCCCATGAGTACCGCTACCGCGCCCTGCGACACAATTGGGCGGTGACGGAGGGCTGTCGATTTCCGGGTCACCACCAGAACACGCAAAAATCAAAATACCCGCCTGATTGACGAGTGCCTATCGCTTCAATACGAACGCTTTTTTGCTTTTAATCAAAAGATTTTTTGAGTATACTGCAGAAGCCGTTTGTCAGAGGTGAAAAAGTGTCTCCTCACAAGTTGGTTGTGTTTTTGGGCGCGGTGTGGTTGGCGTCCAGTCTCTTCGCGCAGTCCTACACCATGAAAACCGTGGCCGGGACGAGCCGCCTGCAGGATGGCAGTCCCGCGACCAGTGTTCCGCTGCGGTCGCCCTACGGTGTAGCACAGGATGCAGCAGGCAACGTCTATGTGGCGGACAGCCGCGACAACAGGGTTCGCCGAGTCGGGCTTGACGGCAACATCACCACCATTGCGGGTACCGGTGTCGCGGGGTTCAGCGGCGATATTGGGCCTGCAACCAAGGCCAAACTGGACTCGCCACGCGCCATCCGGCTCGACGGAAAGGGGAACCTTTACATCGCCGATTACTACAACAGTCGAGTACGGAAGGTGGCGCTTTCGACGGGAGTGATCACCACGGTGGCGGGTTCCGGCGATTTTCGCGCGGCCGGCGATAACGGACCAGCAACGCAGGCCGGCCTGGACACGGATGACATCGCGGTAGACGGCGACGGAAATCTCTATATCGCCGATTTTTTTAATAATCGGATTCGCAAAGTAACGGCCGCTGATGGGAATATCAAGACCATCGGGGGCATTGGCATTGCAGGCGACGCGGGCGACACAGGGAAGGCTGTCCAGGCGGCGCTCCACGGCCCCACGGGAATATCGGTGGATGCGCAGGGGATGGTTTATTTCGCGGATTACTACAACAATCGCGTGCGCAAAATCGATCAAAAGTCCGGAATGATCACCACGGTGGCGGGGACTGGAGATCTGGGGAACAGCGGGAACGAAGGACCGGCGACAAACGCGACGCTGCTAATTCCGCTTTCAACCTCGGTGGAACCGGACGGGAACCTGCTGATTCTGACCGTGTTTTTCCTCCGGCGCGTGACAATCGCTGACGGCAATATACATGCTGTTGCCGGGAACACCAGCATCGGTTTTGCGGGAGACGGCGGCGGGGTCGCCGGCGCACAATTCGCAGTGCCGCGCTACGTGAGCGCCGCGGCGAACGCCGACATCCTTTTGGCCGACTCGGGCAATTACCGGGTGCGGCGGATTCACGCTGGAATACTTAGCACGGTGGCGGGGACCACCATCAGCGACAACATTCCCGCGGCATCGGCGTTTCTGAACCAGCCGGCGCAGGCTTTGCCGGATGGCAAGGGCGGATTCCTGATCGCAGACACCAGCGATCATCGAGTGCGCGCCGTAGGAGGCAACGGGACAATCGCGAACGTACTTGGGACCGGGGTTCCGGGAGATACGCTGCTCCAACTCGATGACCCGCTGGGCATCGCGCTCGGCGCGCAGGGCGCTGTTTACATCGCGGACTCCAGAAACGACCGCATTCTGTTCCTTCCCTCCGGCGGCAATGCCTCGGTTGTGGCCGGCGGCATCGGCTCAGGCTTCAGCGGCGACAATGGCGCCGCGGTCCAGGCGATGCTAAGCGCGCCGAGCGCCGTGGCGGTTGATGCAGCGGGCGTCGTCTACATCGCCGACACCGGCAATTTCCGCGTCCGAATGATTAACGACGGAACGATCACCACGCTCGCAGGTACCGGGTCGGCTGGCTTCGGCGGAGACAACGGGCCGGCGGACAAAGCCAGGCTGTCCGCGGTCGATGTTGCCGTCGATAACGCAGGGAACCTTTACATCGCCGATACCTTTAATCACCGAATTCGAAAGGTGAATCTTTCGACGAATCTTTCGACGAAGACGATCACGACCGTGGCTGGCATCGGCACACCCGGCTACACCGGCGACGGCGGTCCGGCTACCAGCGCTCAGCTCCAGGCGCCAACGGGGATCGCGATCGACGCCGCAGGCAATCTGTACATCGCCGATCGCGGCAACTCCGTCGTGCGGCGCGTGAGTGGCGGCATGATTAAGACCATCGCCGGCACGGGAAATTCGAATCTTGATCTCGAGTCCGGACCAGCGACTGGCGTCTCGATCGACGCGGCGCGCGTCGCAGTGGACCGCGATGGCACTATCTACATCGCCGATCCATTCAATGATCGGGTCCGTAAGCTGGCAGTCGCGGTTCCAGCAAGCCTGGCTATCGCTTCAGGAGATGGCCAGTCCGGCGCTCCCGGCAAGAAGCTGGTCATTGCGGTTAAAGTCACCGATGCGGCGGGAATCCCTGTGGCCGCGGTGACGGTGAATCTCGCAGTCACCAGCGGTTCAGCCGTGCT
>QHXU01000397.1:0-3600 GCA_003223065.1 Acidobacteriota bacterium
AAACAAGGAGAACTCGCGAAACTTCCTAGCTGGCGCGCGTCCGCTTTTCCTTTCGAGAGACATCCGATGGATTTCATGGAAAAGTATCGGGCAGAACGCGATCGGCTACGCGCTGAGATCGAACGAAACGGAACTCCCGCGGCACAGGGCTGAAGCCCAGGAGATTCGCGCGCGACGGCACGCCTATGAGCGCTTGCCGGGCAGCGTGAAGACGGAGATGAACGAACTAGAAGTGTTTCGGGCGTTCGAAGCCGTTGCAGATATCGGAATTGATGCTGGATCAGCTCAAAACGCAAAGGCGCCAGAACCGGACATTTGGTGCGCTATCGACGGCAATCCTCACTATTTTGAACTTGGAGAAATCGCAGACACGTCTGTGGCGCACAACCTCGCAAAAGCGCTCGAACGAGACGAACCGACGGGTGGCGCTTTCAGTCAGATGGAGCCATTTCACGACATCTTGACGTCCAAGCTCAACTCCCGGGTGGTGCCGCTCTGGTGGATCGTGCGCAGCCGCGTCACTCTTAGCGCAAAGGGCCCACTGCGCCAGGCTATTCATGAGCAGGATCATCGTTTAGCGGATCGAAAACGTGCCGAACACGATCCCCAAATCGCGTTCATGAATCTCAGATCTGGGCGAGGCGCTCGGCATCGACCGCGCCACTGCTGGAGTCCGGCGGCATCGCTAAGGGGTTCGGGCTAATGCCCCTCGCGAGCGCAGTTGCCGAAGAGGAAGTGCAATGCCCGAGGTCCGGCTATCTGGCCAGGACGTACGCCACGGTCTCCACGATCTGCTGTTTCACGCTCTCACGGTCGGCCGAATCCGCCAAGTTTCGCAGCAAGAGTAGGGTTCGGGACGGATCCCTCGCCGTTTGTGGGATGGGTTCCGGCCTTTCGAACGCAGCGCGGATAATCGAGAGCACATTCCGCGTTTCGTCTTCATTTAACGCGTTGGGACCGATCATCTTCATGATCAGATCTCCAGCTTCGTCCCCATGCCGACCTGACCTTACATCGCTTGCGCGACTAGTAATGAGATACTGCAAGATCTCAGCGTGGTATTGGTCCGCTGTCATGTTCGATCGAACCCGCCCACGGACCACTCTGCCATCCGGCGTGCGGAAAGGTTCGCTGTCGGACGCCGTTCCAAACGTCTGGCGTCCGTCCGCGGTCTCGCAACTGATGACCAAGTTGACGCCGGTGCTCGCTGCGAAACCCTGTCCCCCCTTCAAGCATGGTGCGCCGACCGAAAAATGAAGGGCGGGATTGGCCACCTTGCCTCCTACAGTCCAGACCTCGCTCCAATCACCAAAATCGCCCTTCTCGAACTGCCCCGACGTGGACCATCGGCCGCTCGTATTGGTCCAGCCGATGATGGGGCCCCAGTCCGTTCGTCCCCTCATTGTCGTTCGTACGCTGATTGACTGGTTGGCCGCGCCCGTAATCAGAATTTCAAAGCGATCACCGACCTGAAATTCTCTGCTGGCAGGGTGGGTCGCATTGGTAAGATGCACTACTGGATTTTGGGCGACTGCCGGAATGACCGCAACCGCTAAGATGAGTAGCCCCCTCATAACTCCTCCGGCCAAATTGATTCTATAGCCTGCAAGGCTCACAAGGAATTATCGTGGCTACGAAGCACCCGCGGTCGAATATGTTCTCAGCTGAATCGGCGAGTCTCGTGAGAACGGAGAAAGGTGTGCTTGGCTCCTCGAATATAGCCCTCGAACCGTCAACCCTTTGGTTAAACAGCCGCGCTCAAAAAAGCCTGTAAATACGGGCGTTGCAACGTTCGCGTGCGGCTGAAGCGAACTCGCGTTTCGACCCACGCGTCGGGCCGCTTCGCTTGACACCGGATTTCAGGCTAACTCTTCGGCGTCCTTTCACGCGACAACGACACCCTGATTCGCGATGGGTTGCAAAACTTCCGTTATACGATACATTGGTCGTGATGCGCATTGTTGCAGTGCTGGGTTTCATGGGGGCGCTGCTCTATGCGCAACCCTCTCCGACTGCAAAATTGCTGCACGAGGCTGAGGAACATATACAAGCCGAGCGGCTCGACTTGGCCGAAGGGTTGCTTGTAGAGTCTGTCCGACAGGCGCCGGCGAACACCGACGCGCTCTATCGACTTGCTTACGTGCAGTACCGCCTGCGAAAGCTGGCGCTGGCACGATCAAACTTCGCGGCGGTAGTGAGGCTGGCGCCTCCGGCGCACAACTCTCGCTATTTCCTTGGCCGCATTTCGTTGCTCGAGAATAGGCCCAAAGAGGCCATACAATGGCTGGAACCCGTGGTCGCGTCCGGTGACGGCAGCTTCGACGCAGCATCGCAGCTTGCCAAAGCCTACGCTTCCGCCGGCGAGATTCGTAAGGCCGTCGCCCCTCTGCAGGCGGCAATCAGCCAGACGCCTTGGGATGGCTCGCTCTACTACCGGTTGGGTCAGCTCTATCAAAAAAACGACGAGCCGGAACTCGCCCGAGATGCGTTCGAGACCAGCACCCGTCTAAAGTCCGCCACGGCGGAAGACGTGCAAATCATGCTGCGCACATCGCAGTTGCTGGCGTCGGGGAAACCCGCCGAAGCAATTGAACTGAGTGCGACGATTCTGCAACGTGCCGTGGTTGAACCCGGTTCTCTGGTGGCGTTGGGTGTCATTTTTGGAAATGCGAATCTGTCGTCAGCGGCCTTGAAAGCATTCGAGCGGGCAGCGACGCTCGATGACAGTCTGTTCCAGGCGCAATTTAACTATGGTCTGGTGTTGCTCAAGCTGAACCGCGCTGCGGACGCCCTCGCTCCGCTGCGCCGCGCCTTCGAATTGCTGCCGCAATCGCAGGAAGCGGCAATGACGCTTGGTCTGGCGGCGGTTATGAATGAGCGCTACGCGGAAGCCGTGGCGCCGCTCGAGCTGGCGTGGAAACGCGACCCGACCAACACACGCCTGGGCGCACTGGTCGCGACGGCTTATCTGCGCAGTGGCGTCCCAGCCAGAGCGATTCCTATTCTCCGTGGGCTTTCCAGCCGCGGTAAGGACGATCCCGCAATGCAGCTTCTGCTCGTAGAGGCGCTCGATGCATCGGAAGACCGCGAGAAGGCGTTGGAGGAAGCTTTGCAGCTACAAAAACAGTTTCCCGCGTTTGCACAAGTGCATATGGCGGCAGCGCAGCAACTTGTTAAAGCGGGCAAGTACGAGCAGGCCGGCGCGGCATTCGAAGAGGTATTGAAATTGACTCCTGGGCAGAGAGAAGCCGAACTGGGTCTCGCCGACTCCTTGCAGAAATCCGGCCGCTATCAAGCGTCACTGGATCACTATGGCGCGGCCGGCCCAACCCTGCCTGCCCGCCTGGGACAGGCCCGCAGCCTGGTCGCTCTAAGGCAGTTTGAAGAGGCGAGGAAAGTGCTCGAATCCGCACTGCCGGAATACCCGTCCGACGTGACCCTTCGCCTGGAACTGTCCCGCGTCTACGCGCGTCTCGGCCAAGCCGCCTTGGCGGCCGAGCAGGCCAAGATCATCCAACAACTCCGCGCGCACTAGATCATGCGCCGCGTCCTGCTCACTGTTCCGGTTCTGCTGGCCGCGGCACCGGGGCTGGTGACATT
>QHXU01000397.1:3705-4158 GCA_003223065.1 Acidobacteriota bacterium
TGACTACGATAATGACGGCTGGATGGACCTGTATCTGGTCAACGGCGCCACACTCGCCAATCTACAGGGCAAGGAACCGCAGCGAACGACCAATCACCTCTACCGCAACAACCACGACGGCACTTTCATGGATGTGACGGCGAAGGCCGGCGTCCCGGGGCGCGGCTGGGGTTTCGGCTGCGTCGCGGCAGATTACGACAATGATGGTTACACAGACTTATTCGTCACCAACTTCGGTCCCAACATCTTATACAGGAACCGGGGAGACGGAACTTTCGTCGATGTCACGGAAAGAGCAGGTGTCGGCGGCGGCAATCTGTGGCATGCGGGTGCCGCCTTCGGCGATTATGATCGGGACGGCAATCTGGATCTGTTTGTTCCCGGCTATCTCGACTTCAATGCTGCCGATCCCGAGCTGAAGACCTGCGACTACCGCGGGTTAATGGTCCACGC
>QHXU01000398.1:0-3598 GCA_003223065.1 Acidobacteriota bacterium
TCCCGGGCTCAACAGGCGCGCGTGCAGGCCGAGGCCGAGGCGCAGCAAGCCAAGATAGAGGCCGAGGCAGCGCGCGCGCGCGCCGATGCGGAACGGGCCGCGCGCCAGCGCGTGGAAGCGGAAGCCGGAGGGACAAGAGAGCGGGTCGAAGTGCCGGCCCCGCCGAGAACGTCATCCCTCGAACGGCGGCCCCCCGAGGCTTACCCTCAAAGATCGACGACGCGTATGCGTTTGTTGGAGCAGTTGAACGCTCCGCTGCCTACGCGCGACACGCCGCGCGGCCTGGTTGCAACGATACCGGGCTCGGATTTCGATGGAACGGCTTTGCGAGGCCAGGCGGCCGAACAAATAGGGCGCGTGGCCTCGGTGATCGCGGCGCATCCGGGCCTGCGTGTCGAAGTCGAAGGCCATACTGAGTCCCCCGACAAGGACGGTCTTTCGCGCAGGCGCGCGGAGGCCGTGCGCGACGCTCTAGTGCGGCGAGGTCTGCCGGCCACGATCGTGACTGCCCGCGGCCTGGGCAATTCGCGGCCGCTGTATGCGAACACAACAGCCGGCGGCCGCGAGGAAAACCAGCGCGTGGAGATCGTGATCTCGGGCGACCCGATCGGTAGTTTGCCTTTCTGGGATCGCACCTATTCCCTGGCGGGCCGCGGCAGCCGCTGAGGGGAGGTTCTACAGCTTCAGCTCCCAGGTCTGGCTCACCAGATCATAGCCGAAGCTGTTATGCGGCTCCTCGTGAACGAGACAGAAGCCGGCCTTCTTGTAAACGTGTTGCGCGGCATGCAACATGTTCTGCGTCCACAACGTGATCGTCCGGTATCCGGCTTGACGCGCAAAACGGACGCACTCGTTCACGAGCTGCCTGCCAAGCCCGCGGCCTCGCTCCGGGGGTTCGACCAGCAAGAGACGGAGTTGTGCCACCGTTTTCGATTTCTTCACCAGAAAAACAGAACCAACAATGGCGCCGTCCTTTTCGGCGATCCAGCAGCGCTCGCGCTTCGCATCGAAGTTTTGAATAAAATTCGCCGCGATCTCCGCGACCAGGCTCTCGAAGCGTTCATCCCACCCATGTTCCTGGGCGTAAAGCGCGCCGTGGCGATGGATCACCCACCCCATGTCCCCCGGCCGGTGGGTCCGCAGCACATAGGAAGTCGCAGCTTCCGGCCGGGCATCTAGCAGCTTCTGAATGGCGTGCATGGCATCCACCAGACGGCTCTGTTCGGCGGGAGGCAGTTTGCCAAGCATCGCGGCGATCTCTTCGTGCGCCTTGGCATCCAGCGGTGCAAAAGCTTTCTTGCCTTTTTCTTTCAACGACAGATGGGCTTGCCGTGCATCCGTTTTCGAGGGCTTCCGGCTGATCAGCCCGCGCTTCTCGAGACTTAGCAGGATCCGGCTGAGATAGCCAGCATCCAGCCCGAGGTCTTTGGCCAGCTCGCCGGCCGTTGGCGCCGGGCGATGTGCCACCTCATAGAGCACGCGCACCTCAGTCAACGAAAACGAGCTTTTCAAATAGTCTTTGTGTAACAGGCCGATTCGACTGGTGTAGAAGCGGTTGAAGCTCCGCACGGCTTCGGCGCGCTGATCCAGCCCGGTCTCCGGCACGCGAATCATTGTCAAGCATTTAGTTGACAAAGTCAAGTATCCGGAGCGGCGGGGGCAAGAGTTATGCCTCGTACATCCAACGTCCGCCTACCATGGTCCGCTCGACTGGAACCGTGACCAGAGACGATGGATTTTCCCGCAGCGGGTCGCGGCCCAGCACGACCAGGTCGGCCAATTTTCCGGGCTCGATCGATCCTTTCAGCCTCTCCTCGAACGAGGCATAGGCGCCGTGGACCGTGCCGACGCGAAGCGCCTCTTCGACCGTAATGCGCTGCTTCGGTCCCCAGACGTTGCCTTTCGTATCCGTGCGCGTCACGCTCGATTGCAGAAACATCATCGGCTCGAACGGTCCCGGCGGATAGTCGGAGGACATAGTCGCCTTGATGCCCGCATCCAGAAAGCTGCGCAACGCGAACATCGAATTCAGCCGCTCGGCACCGTACTCTTTCATCTTCTCGCCGTGATAGTAGACGTAGCTCGAGAACGGAGTCGGAATCACGCCTTGCGCTTTGATGCGCCGTACCAGATCGTCGTTGATGATGGTGCAGTGCTCGATGCGAAAACGCGGGTCGCGCCGCGGCATCTCGCGCTGGAGCCGCTCGTAGACGCGCAGCACGATATCGATGGCGACATCCCCGTTGGCGTGCGTGCCGAGGTGCCACCCCGCGGCGTGCGCCTCTCGCGCGTCGTTGTAGAGCTGCTCTTCGGTTTTGACCAGGATTCCATAGTCGTCCGGACGCCCGACGTAGGGCTGCGAAACGCGCGCATCGCGTTCCGAAATCGATCCGTCAGCCACCATTTTCATGGCGCCCACGCGGACCCACTCGTTGCCCAAGCCGGAATGCACACCGGAGGGAAGCATTCGTCGAATGGAGCCCTGGCTGATGAACGCGTAAACCCGGACGCTAAGGTCGCCGGCCTCATAAGCATCCTGGTAGGCCGTCAGGTCTTCGGGTGATCCGCCGGGATCGCTCACGGAGGTGATGCCGCTGCGCACAATCATCTTCGTGATCAGCTTGACTCCCTCCCGGCGCTCGGCGCGGGTGGCGGTGCTGCGGATCTTCGACCGGAATGGCGCGGTTGCGGTTTCCATCGCGCGTCCGGTCAGTTTCCCGCCGGGCCCGCGTTCGAACTTGCCGCCCGGCGGATCGGGTGTTTTTTCGTTCACGTCCGCGATCTGAAGCGCGCGCGAGTTGACCCAGGATGTGTGGCCGCCGCGATGAGTGACAATCACCGGATGATCCGGCGCCGCTGCATCCAGGTCGGCGATGGTGAGCGGCCGTCCTTCCGCCGTCTTAGTGTCGTCGTATTTGAATCCCACTACCCAGCCGCCTGGCGGCGTCTTGGCTGCGCGGCCGCGGATGGCGGCTTGAATCGCGGAGATCGAGCGCAGATCGCAATCGACCTCCTTCAGGTGCCGCAGTCCCGACGAGGCTGTATGCAAGTGGGCATCGACGAAGCCGGGCACAACTGTGCGCCCGCCGAGGTCCACGCGCGCTACCCCGGCGGAGGAAAGATTACCGATCTCATCGTTCGTGCCCACCGCCAAGAATCGCCCGCCCGCTATAGCGACCGCCTGCGCTCGGGGATTCGACGGATCCATGGTGTGAACCGTGGCGTTGTACAGGATGAGTTCCGGCTTGACCGCCGCACCGCGAAGACACGCCGCGCCGAGAAGGCCCAGAAATTCCCGCCTGGCTGGATTCATGTTTCCCCATCCTACTCCAACGCCACCGCCGTCGCGCTGCATGTTCCCGCTGCTAGAATGATGGTCCGGCCAAAACCACAATGCGCAACTCATTTGCTCTTTTGCTTCTCACTGCGTCTTCGGCCATCCCCCAAGCCGTACCGGCCCAGAACGCCACCACGCAGCGCCCGGCGGTCCCGGGCGTGGCTTTCGTCCGCGAAAACTACTCCAAGTACGAATACCGAATCCCCATGCGCGATGGCGTGAAGCTCTTCACGTCCGTCTACATCCCCAAGGATGTGTTCA
>QHXU01000398.1:3646-4214 GCA_003223065.1 Acidobacteriota bacterium
CCCGCCCCTACGGACCCGATCAGTATCGCGATAATCTCGGCCCCTCCGATCTTTTCGCGCGGGAAAAATTCATCTTCGTCTACCAGGATGTCCGCGGCCGTTTCATGAGCGAAGGAGACTACACGATCATCAGGCCATACAAGCCGGTGAGGAACGGTCCGCGCGACACCGATGAGAGCACCGATACGTACGATACCGTTGACTGGCTGGTGAAGAACGTACCCGGAAACAGCGGAAAAGTTGGAATGTGGGGCATTTCGCAGCCCGGTTTCTATGCAACCGCCGGCATGATCGACGCGCATCCCGCCCTGGTGGCCGTCTCTCCCCAGGCGCCAGTGACCGACTACGGCATGGGCGACGACGTCTATCACAACGGCGTGTTCATGCTTGCCCACAGGTTTCGCTTCTATCAAGGATTCAGGGCGCGGGAGGGTGATCCCGCGCCCCCTCACCAGACGCTGCCCTTCGACTACGGCACTCCGGACGGCTATGATTTCTTTCTCAGCATGGGCCCGTTGGCCAACGCCGACGAAAAATATTTCAAACAAAAACAGCCCTACTGGCTTCA
>QHXU01000398.1:4238-4810 GCA_003223065.1 Acidobacteriota bacterium
GTACGACGAGTTCTGGCAATCACGCGCGGTCTGGAAACACTTGAAGGGCGTCAAACCGGCAGTGATGCTCGTGGGCGGCTGGTACGACACCGAAGATCCGCAGGGAGTGCTGAAGCAATTCGACTTCATGGAGAAGAACACGCCGCCGCCGCTGGACATGCTCGTCATGGGTCCATGGAACCATGGCGGATTTGCGCGCAGCGATGGAAGTCGCCTCGGCAACATCGACTTCGGATCGAAGACCGCCGTTTATTATCGGGAAAAGATCGAGTTCCCATTCTTCCTCTCCTGTCTGAAGGGCAAGGGCGACCCAAGATTCCCCAAGGCCTGGGTTTTCGAAACCGGCGTTAATCAATGGCGCAAGTTCGACGTCTGGCCACCCAGGAATACGAAGCCAAGAAACCTTTATCTGAGCGGCCGCGGCGGGTTGACCTGGCGGCAGCCCGCGCAAGCCGCCTTCGACGAGTATCTCTCCGACCCAAACAAGCCGGTCCCATACATCGGCTTCACGTACATGGGAGTTCTGAACAGTTACATGACTGAGGACCAGCGCTTTGCAGCTGCGCGTCCCG
>QHXU01000399.1 GCA_003223065.1 Acidobacteriota bacterium
GAACAAGAACTCGCAACCGCCGTCCAACAAATTGGGGAAAATGCGACCGGTGTATGGGGAGACGTGTCGAATGCCGGCGATCTCGACCGCCTCTACACGCAGATTAAGAGCGAGAAACAGAGTCTCGACGTTCTCTTCGCGAATGCTGGAATTGCCAAGTACGCTGTGCTCGGGGACATCACTGAGGAGCTATTCGATTCCCTTTTCAACGTCAACGTCAAGGGGGTGCTGTTCACGGTACAGAAAGCGCTCCCGCTGATGCCTGAAGGTGCATCGATCGTCCTCAACGCGTCCGTCGTGGGCAGCAAAGGCCTGGCCTCCAACAGCGTTTACAGCGCCACGAAGGCGGTCATCCGCTCTTTCGCCCGAACGTGGACGACGGACCTCAAGGATCGGCGAATTCGAGTCAACGCGATCAGCCCTGGCACCATCGACATGCCGGGCCTGAATGAGCTGCTTGCATCCGGCGAGGCGGGTGAGCAACGGCGGAAGATGGTCGCAAGCGTCATTCCTCTCCGCAGATTTGGGCGGCCAGACGAGATCGCCAACGCCGTAGTGTTTCTCGCATCTGACGACAGCAGTTACATCACTGGTACCGAGCTGTTCGTCGACGGAGGCTTCGCGCAAATTTGAACCAACGGAGATGAACAGGTTCTCGACACCTAAGGAAACGAAAAATGCAAACTCGTCAAATCAACGTGCAACGGTGGAGCATAACCTCCCACAAGCCCTTTAACGCTGTTGTTGCGGCGGTGGAAGAGGCGATCGGCAGGCCGAACATGATCGAATTCGCGGCAAAGGTCGCCGCCGCAACGACGTTCGAGGAAATGCAGCAGGTTGTTAATGAGAGCGTAGGCGAGACCGGTCTCATGGAGTTCATGCGGCTCGATCACGGCGCGATACTCGAGAAAGCGGGAGTAGACGGCGATCCGAAGAGCGTCCGCGTAATCATGGGCAATCCGCTCATCATGCAGTCAATGGCCAGGCTTGTCCCGGACGCATGCTCCTATGCGCCAGTGACTGTGCTGATTGATCAGCGGCATGATGGCGTACACCTGAGCTACGACGAGATGACTAGTTTTCTCGCCCCTTATGGAAATGCCGAAGCTTTGAAAATCGCACGGGACTTGGACGCGAAGGTTAAGAGGCTACTTGAGAGCGCAAGCTAAGAATGCGAATGACTGCGGAAGACGTGCTTCGACTTCACACTGATGGTTTCAACCGAGCGCTGCAGCAGCAGGACTATGCCGCGCTGGAAGAGATTTATTCGGAGCGTTATATGCTCGTTCGGCCGGACGGTTCCGTGTTGAACAAAGAACCAGTATTGAGGGACCTGCGCGAACAGGGTCTGACGTTCTACAGGATCGACCGTGAGGCCCCCGTTATCCGGGTTTTTGGCTCCGCGGCAGTCTTGACCGCCGACAGCAAAACAACATCGTCGCGCAACGGGAAGAACACACATGCGTACGTCCGGCTTGTTGCCGTGTATGCTCAGGAGGGTGACGCGATCCGGTTGGTCCACTTTCAGATCCCGATGCTCCCGGCAGGGACCTCAGCCACTCCAAACGAGGCGCCGTGAAAAATGAAGCCATAGGCCCATCAACTACCCCGCTTCCACTCACGGCATCCCGCGTCGATCAGATATTCCCAACTCTGACAGCGGAGCAAATTGACCGTATCGCCGCGCGCGGGACTACGCATGCCATGCGCGCTGGAGAGATTTTAGCCGAGCAGGGTGAAACAGCCGTACCGTTCTTCGTGATCGTTTCGGGTGAACTTGAGGCGGTGCGTCCATCGGGCGCGATCGAAACGCTCATTACGATATTTCGCGCCGGGCAATTCACCGGCGAAGTCAACTCGCTCTCCGGCCGCCGCGCGATGGCCCGCCTACGTGCGCGCACAGACGGTCAAGTAATCCAACTTCCACGCGAGCGTCTGCTGGCTTTAGTGCAAACCGATGGCGAAATGAGTGAGATCCTCATGCGCGCCTTTATCCTTCGGCGAGCGGAGTTGCAGGCGCAGGGCATTGGGGACGTAACGCTGGTTGGGTCCAGCCATTCCGCCGATACACTGCGGATCAAGGAATTCCTCACTCGTAACGGCCACCCATACACCTACATCGATTTAGAGCGGGACGTTGAAGTGCAAGGTCTACTTGATCACTTTCGGATTTCTGCCGCTGATACACCGGTTGTGATCTGCCGAGGCGAAACCGTGCTCCGCAACCCGACGAACGAAAGAATTGCGAGTTGCCTAGGTTTTAACCTGGCGCTTGACCAAAGCCAAGTCCGCGATTTGGTGATCGTCGGCGCGGGGCCGTCCGGACTTGCGGCTGCGGTGTATGGAGCTTCGGAAGGGCTTGACGTGCTGTTGCTGGAAACGTATTCGCCAGGCGGGCAAGCCGGCTCCAGTTCGAGAATCGAGAACTATCTCGGATTTCCGGCTGGTGTCTCCGGAAACGAACTGGCCGCCCGAGCCTATACACAAGCTCAAAAATTTGGCGCGCAGATGGTGCTCGCCAAAGCAACTCGCCTTGCGTGCGAGCGGAAGCCATATGTTGTTGAATTGCAGGACAGTTCGCGTATTCCAGCAAGGGCGATTGTAATCGCAACCGGGGCAAAATACTCCAAGCTGCCTCTCGAAAACCTCGCTCCGTTCGAAGGCGCCGGCGTGTATTACGGCGCCACATTCGTTGAGGCGCAACTCTGCAAGGGAGAGGACGTCATTGTCGTCGGAGGCGGAAACTCCGCGGGGCAGGCTGCCGTGTTTCTGGCCGAAACCACGTATCACGTTTACGTGCTTGTGCGGTCCGACAGTTTGGCCGATACCATGTCGCAATACTTGATTCGCCGAATCGAACAAAGCCCTAAAATCACCGTCCTGCCGCATACTGAGATTGCAGCCCTTGCCGGCGAGACACACTTGCAACACGTGACGTGGCGCGACAATCGGACCGGCGCAACCGAAACGAGAAACATTCCTCACCTATTCATCATGACTGGCGCAGTTCCCAACACAGCTTGGCTCGATAACTGTGTGACGCTTGATAGTAAGGGCTTCGTAAAGACCGGGCCCGATCTGTTATCGGAGGAATTGGCTGCCGCGCACTGGCCACTCACGCGTCGGCCGTATCTGT
>QHXU01000400.1 GCA_003223065.1 Acidobacteriota bacterium
ATTTCCGAAGACGCGCGGCACGGGCGAATCGCGATAGGGGCCCGGATGATCCGCGTCCACGAGGGACTGGTTTAAGTAAACCTCCGGCCAGTACGTGCTGTTGCCCGCGGAAGCAGCGTGCGCCGTGGTAACGGTGGGCAGAATGCGGCTCGCGCTGGCCAGAGCCTTTTCCATTGCCTGCGCGCCGGGGCCGAGTTCAGTCGCCATGTAACGCTTCCAGGGGTCCGGATCCGAATCGGGGTTATAGAGCAGGCGTCCCCACACACGATGGCCGTAGATGTATTTCTCCCAATCCCACCGGGTGCGCAGCGATACGTCCGCGTAGGCGCAGCGATCCCCGGCGATGCCCGAACCTCGGCGCCCTTTGAACGAGAGCGGCTCCATGATATCGACGCCCGCGCTCCCGCAGAAGCTGAATGCGCGCGAATACGCCGCGGCGGCGGTCGGATCTCCCCAAAGCAACAGGCGCTGCGTACCTGGCCAGATGCGGTGAATCACGTCCCATTTGCGATCCTCGCGCAGCAGGTCGCCATAACCGTATCGGAGGAAACTCCGCGATCCCGCGCTCAACTTCATGAGCCCGGTGGCCTGCCGCTCCGGCCTGGGCCGTTCGAGCTCGCGGATATCGGCTTGATGATAGGGCAGCCCCATGTGCTCGGCCCAGTATTTCGGCGAGACCTTGACCGGAAGCCCCGTGTTTACGGCCAGATCGAGCATGGTCTGGTCCATGCCCTTGGCGTGCATGTCGATCTCGACCTTGCGTCCACAGGTGGCGACGCCTTCGAACACGGCCCGCCAGAAGTCGTAGCTGCCCTCTTCGACGCCGCTCTCCCCATGGATTCGGAACGTCACGCCGCTCACTGCGGGCAACTCCCGAAGCAAAGCGCGCACGGCGTCGCGGCAGTAAGGGCCGTGCTTTTCGCGAGTGAGGCCCGCGATGGTGTAGTTCGGCTTGGGGCTATCGATCCATTCGTACCCGTGCATCCACAGGCCAAGCTGGAACTCGAGTCCGTGCGCCACGGCCTGCTCGCTGATGAAGCGCAGCATCTGCAGGTTGCGGTCGCGCTCCGCATCCGGCAACTCGGGAACGCGCACGTTGTAGCCGGGCACCGCGAGCAGGAACGGATACGGGAACAGGAAGTACGCATCCGTGACGTTGCGTAGGAAATCGTAGCCGATCCCCAGCGCGAGGTGGAAGCGGTTGAAGCGCTGGGTCGCCAGCATGGCGAAATAGCGCGGCCACATCTCGCGGTCGTTGAACCAGGGCTTGTCTTCCACATCGCTGGTAAAGAGGCGGCTCACCGCGCGAACCGTATTCGCGGGCCGCTCCACCACCGGCTTGCTGAACGCCAGCGCGGCGAAAGGATCCGCCGCGTGGCGGACACGATCGGCCAGTTCGAGCGTTGCATATGGGAATCCGCGGGCATCGCCGCCGCTCGCCAGCAGCACGGAGCGGCTCTCCAGTTTGCCGTTGGCGATCGCCACGGTTTCCGGTCCTTCCGGCAGGGTTGTCCCAGCCTCGCGCAGGATTGCCTTCGCTGCCGCGGACCGTCCCGGCGCGGCTAGGATACAGAGATCGGCGGCGCCGGCCTCCTGCACGGTGTCGCATACGCGCGCGGGAATCTGCCGCACCGCGAATGCATCCTTCAATTCCCCGACGGCCCAGGTCGCGGCCGGCACCCGGTCCTCGCGCGCGTAGACGATGGACACACCGCGCTCCGCGGCGCCGCCCCGTATCGCCGCGAGCGCTGCCGCGCCCTGAAGAAACCGTCTGCGATCGAAACGTTGCATGGCGCTGATGCTATCGAAATACCGAACCCGGTGCAAGCGCTTTCCGCATCGCGCAGGGAAGCACGGTACACTCACCTGGAATGAGCCTGCGAGAGGGTACGGACACGACCCGGCGGCAAGCGTTTTTCGCCGCTCAAGCAGATCACGGCCGCTAACGCAAACTGCGGCGCGCGTGGGGCTATCACACCGGCGAGCCGGTCCGCAATTCGAAAGCACTCCGATCCATGGAGGGATCGTGCTGGGAATCAGATTCGCGCTGTCGAAGCGCCCCCGGGGGACGACCCTGGATTCGCTCGATCCGCGGGAGAAGCGCCTCGTCATTTACTGGAAAGACGAAAACGCTCTGGAGGATCTCTGGGTGGTCGAACTGGATCCGGCTCGACATCGCGCGAGGATGTCTGGCCGCGGGCCATTGACCCCGGCGGGCTATTGAACGATCACTTTCCCCTTCATATTCGCGTGGAGGACGCATTGGAAGTTGAATTCACCGGTCTGATTGGGAAACGTTATGCTGACACTCGAACCGGCTTTGATGTGGACCGGGTCCCACGCCGCCGGGAACTGGTCGCCGACAGTGTGCTCGATCACGTCGTCGTTGTAGATGGTGATCGTGCTTCCCGGCTTGGCGAAAATGACGCTGGGAACGAAACGATAGTCTTTAATCGTGCCGTCAGGAACCGCGCCGCTGGCCCTGGTGAGGTGCAGGCCGAACCTGAACACCCAGTCTTTCGACTGGCCGGCTTGCAGATGGCAAATGGCGCAGGAGAATGAGTTTTGAGGGAGTGTCTGGTAGGAGCCGTCAGGATGGTAGGCAACGTACTCCCACTCCCCGTTCCGGTTCTGCTGGTAATCCACACCGTAGCCCTTTTCTTTTTTCATGGCGAAGATGGTGGGCGCCGCGGCTGGGTCCTTTTGAAAGCGGCCGTTGGCGTCGAGAACCGGGTTTCCGGCGCTATCTTGTATCGCCCGCCAAGTCTCCATGACCACAATTGAGCCGTACGCGTAGTTACAAAGCGTCGCGTCCGTTGTCGCCGCCGCCGGATCGTTCCCGTAGACCGTCCGAACCTGCTTATTGTCTGGGCGGTCAAAAACGTACAGCAACGTCCATTTCTGATAATCCTTCACCGCTGAAAATCCGATCCGATCCACGGTTGGCGCGGGCGGGTTGTCAGAACTGCCCACGGTCGTCAGACTTAGAATCGAAACTGCCACCACGGAAGACACAACTGCAACTTGTCGGACTGCCATAAAGACCTCCTGGTCAGCCGAGTATCCGATGTCACAGCTAGCGGAGCAATGGATGATCGCTGGTTTTAAAATGTAGTTCCATCCAACAGAGCTGTAGAGACTTTTTGTCCGTTATGTTTTTTGTGTCTCGATAGTCCCAGCGGCTTAGCGCCAGCCTTCCACAACAAAGAGCTCGGAGAGAACTCGCCGGTAGGTAAACACGAATGACTCTTCGTCGGCCGCGATCAGCACCCGTGTGATGAAATTAACACCCATTGAATCTTTTGGAGCAACTCTCTTCCATGGCGTGACTTGGCCCGTGCTCACATTCAGGCGCGAGATCCGGGCTGGAACCTCGCCCTGGCGGGCAAGATGCTGCAGAAACCTTCCATGGCGCGACCACGCAATGGGAGCCAACGGTTCGTTCGAAGGAATTACCCGAGGGTCACCGGGCTCGGAGGGGTAAACGGTCAGGCGGCCATCGGCGGGCAAGACGGCTATCCGGCTCCCATCCGGCGCGATCGCCACGTTGCGCGTCACCAACGGCTGCGAAAATGGCACGGGTTTGCCGTCCAGGGGCTGCACGTAGAGGCGCAACGGCTTTTGCGGTTCATTCGCCATCACCAGGAGCCGCCGCCCGTCGGGGAAGTATCGGGCCCACTGATACTCCAATCCGGTTACGGGGAGATCGCGTGGTTGTCCAAGCCCGATCGGCAGTATACGAAGCCGCGTTCGGTCCTCACATCCCAGTACCAGGGCCGAGCCGGCGCCGGGCGCCAGCGCCATGGCTCGGCCGTCGCCCAGGCGGACGGTGCTGTGATCGTCCGTGCGTTGCAAGTAGGTGAC
>QHXU01000097.1:0-4618 GCA_003223065.1 Acidobacteriota bacterium
ATTCTCAGTTTGACTTCGGAGCATGTAGTGCTCGTTCTGACGTCGATGGCCATCGCTACCGCCATCGGCATCCCAGTTGGAATCCTGCTTACGCGCCGCACCTCCTGGTCGCGCCCTGTGCTCGGTGTCGCCAATGTGCTGCAGACCGTGCCGAGCCTTGCGCTTTTTGGATTCCTGATCCCGATCCCATTCCTCGGAGGCATCGGACCACGCACCGCTGTGGTCGCGCTGGTGGTCTACGCGTTGCTTCCGATTCTGCGCAATACGCTCGCAGGAATTCTTGGTGTCGACGCGGCCATCCGTGAATCGGCGGTGGCGATGGGCATGACTCCGGGTCAGGTGCTGCGCGACGTGGAACTTCCGCTGGCGGCGCGCACTATCATGGCCGGTATCCGCATCGCCACCGTAACCACCATTGGCACGGCCACCATCGCCGCGGCGATCGGTGGCGGCGGTCTCGGCGTGTTCATTTTTCGTGGCGTGGCATCCGTCGATACCGTGCAGATTCTCGCCGGCGCCGTGCCCGCCGCTCTCATTGCGCTTTTCTCAGACGGAGGACTTGGATGGATCGAACGAAAGCTGTCGGCCTGACCCTGGCGGCGCTGGCGCTGCTCGGGTCGGCTTGCCGGACCGGGCAGAAGCGCCTCGTTGTGGGCTCGAAGAATTTTACGGAGCAGGTTGTGCTCGGCGAGATTGTGGCCCAACACCTCGAACACCGTCTTGAAAGGAAGGTTGAGCGCCAGTTCAATCTCAGCGGCACGCTGATCACCTATCAGGCGCTGCAGAACGGCGAACTCAGTCTGTACCCCGAGTACACCGGAACCATCCAGTCTGAAATCCTCAAGGAGCAGGCATCCAATGATCCCGCGCTCGCCTTCGAGCGCTCGCGCAGCGAGATGCGCCGCATCGCGCAGGTCGAACTGCTTGACCCGTTGGGCATCGATAACACCTTCGTAATGGTGGTGCGGGAACAGGACGCGCGAAAGTACATGATCGAAACGCTGAGCGAGGCGGCCCAGGTCAAGGACGGCTGGAAGCTCGGCGTGGGCTACGAATTTCAACAGCGGATCGATGGATTGCCCGCGCTCAACCGCTATCACCTGCCCATGAGCGCGCCGATCCGCAGCATGGATCTGGGTTTGCTTTACAAGGCGCTCGAGCAAGGGCAGGTGACAATGATCGCCGCCAATGCTACCGACGGTCCTCTGGCCTCACCCCGGTGGAAAGTTTTGCGCGATGACCAAAAAGTGTTTCCGCCGTATCAGGCATGCCTCATGGTGAGGCAGGATGTGCTCGCCGCCGATCCTCGGATTAAACCCGCGCTTTCAGAACTCTCCGGCAAGTTCACCAACGATTCCATGCGCAGGCTTAACGCCGCTGTCGACGTGGATCATCGTCAGCCGCGGGACGTGGCAACGGAATTTCTTGCACAGGCGGGATTAAGGTAGGTCCTATGCCGCTACATAGCCCTGGGCAAAAATATTTTATTTTTGGAACCAACCTGGCGGCTCTGCCGTACGTCTATTTATACAAAGCAGCTAGCCTCCGTGCGGAACCCTTTCCCCAACAACAAACCCCCGCACGGAGGCCCCCCAATGTCATAAGTTGTTCACAGTCTACTCCCAATTCCAAAAACGGTCAATGGCGACACTTTCGCGTCCCATGTTCGGACACTGTTTTTAGCCGCCGTGTGCCTTCAACAAGTTCGTGAATACGCTATAATCCAAACGAAGCCATCTGTTTGGGGGGACGCGCATGCGGATTGCCCTTCTGCTGATTTCGACGGCCGTCACGCTGGCGGCGGCAGACACGAAGTCCTTCACGGCGCAGCAGCGGCGGTGGTGGGCGTTTCAGCCGGTAGTGAAACCGGCCGCCGCGGGCATCGATCCGTTGGTTCGGGCCAAGCTTGCGGAAAAAGGGATTAAGCCTAACCCGCCGGCAGACCGGATCACTCTGCTCAGGCGAGTTACATTCGATCTGACCGGGCTGCCGCCAACTCTCGAAGAAACCCAGGCGTTTCTTGCGGACACCTCTCCCGATGCCTGGGAGAAAGTAGTCGACCGGCTGCTCGCGTCGCCTCGCTATGGCGAACGTTGGGCGCGCCACTGGCTGGACTTGGCCCGCTACGCCGATAGCGAAGGTTTCAAGTCCGACGAGACACGGCCCAACGTATGGCGCTATCGCGACTACGTTATCGATTCGTTCAACCAGGACAAGCCCTACGACCGCTTTATCAAGGAACAGATCGCGGGCGATGAACTCTATCCCGGCGATCCGCAGGCGCTCATTGCCACCGGATTCAACCGCCATTTCCCGGACGAGAGCAATGCGCGGAACCTGTTGCAGCGGCGCCAGGAACTCCTGAACGACATCACCGACACCGTCGCGGCGACGTTCATGGGACTCACATACGGGTGCGCCCGCTGTCACGATCACAAATTCGATCCCATCCTCCAGAAGGACTACTATCGCCTGCAGGCGTTTTTTGCCAATACCCGCATTGAGGACCACGCGCCCTTGCTCGCAGGTCCGGATCGCGACGCCCGGCAGCGGCAGGATGACGAATGGGCCGCAAAGACGAAAAACATTCGCGCGGAAATGTCGGCTCTGCTTCAGCCCCATCGCGATTTCCTCTCGAAGGAGAACTTCGACAAGTTCCCGCCGGAGATCCAGGCTGCTGTCACCGCGCCGCCCGGCGAGCGCACGCCCATCCAATGGCAGATGTATTACAAGGCGAAGCCTTATTTCGAGCATCCCGATGAGGAGGTTGCCCGGCGGCTGAAGGGCGACGCCAAAGCGCGATACGCCGCGCTGCAAAAGGAGCTGGCTCAGTTCGATTCGCTCAAGCCGCCGGACATGCCGGTGGCGCAGGTGATGATCGACAACACCAACTCCGAAGCTCCGAAGACCTTTGTGTTGAGCGTCGGAGCGTACGATGCGCCGAAAGAGGAAGTGCAGCCGGGATTCCTTTCGATTCTGGATCCGGCGCCTGCCAAGATCGAGGGCGGGCGCCGCTCGACCCTCGCGAATTGGCTGGCCGATCCGAAAAACCCGTTGACCGCCCGCGTGATGGCGAACCGCATCTGGCATTATCATTTCGGGCGCGGTATCGCCGCTACGCCGAGCGATTTCGGAACAATGGGCGAGCGGCCCGCGAATCGCGAACTGCTCGATTATCTCGCCGCGATGTTCACCGAAAATGGTTGGAGCGTGAAGAAGCTGCACCGCTTGATTCTGCTGTCGGAGACCTATCGTGAGTCGTCGGCCTACGACGCGGCGGCCGCCGGGATCGACCCCGAGGACAAATACCTGTGGCGCTATCCGCGGCATCGGTTGGAAGGCGAAGCCGTTCGGGATTCGATGCTGGCCGCGAGCGGGCTGCTGAATCTCAAGATGGGCGGGCCGGGTGTCTTTCCACCGCTTCCCCCTGGTATGACCACGCGCGGCGGGTGGAAAAAGAACGAAGACCCATCCGAGGCGCGCCGCCGCAGCGTATACATTTTTGTAAGACGGAATACCCGTTACCCGATGCTCGAAAGCTTCGACATGCCGGATACGCACGAGAGCTGCTCGCGCAGAAGCGCGACCGTGACGCCGTCGCAATCGCTCGAGCTGATGAACTCAGCGGAGGTCCTCGAATGGGCGCGGGCATTTGCAGAGCGCGTGATGAACGATCCCGGCTTGAGTGAGGATATGCAAATCGACCGCGCCTGGAAGTTCGCTTATTCGCGCCCGCCTGGGGAAGAGGAAAGGCGTGACGCGCGTGAATTTCTGCGCAGACAAACGGCGCTTGTGGGCGACCCTCAGGCGGCGTTCGCTGATCTTTGCCACATGCTGCTTAATTCCAACGAGTTTATGTATGTCAACTGAAGCAACCCGCCGCGCATTCCTCGCCCGCTGCGGCGTGGGCCTGTCCGGAATCGCGCTCCATACTCTGCTGGCCGAAGAGCGCGATCCGCTCGCTCCCAAGCCCCCGCACTACCCGCCGCGCGCGAAATCGGTGATCTGGCTGTTCATGGAAGGCGGCCCGAGCCACGTGGATCTGTTCGACCCCAAACCGAAATTGCAGGAACTCGCGGGCCAGCCCCTCCCGCCATCCTACGGACGCCCCGTCACGGCCATGGGCACCGCGAATAATTCGCTCATGCCGTCCAAGCGCGTTTTCAAGCAGTACGGCCAGAGCGGCATCTGGGTTTCGGACTGGTATACGCGGATGGCGGAGCACGTGGACGACATAGCGGTACTCCGCTCCTGCTGGGCGGATGGGCTGAACCACGTCGGATCGGTGTGCGAGATGAACACCGGCGATATTCTGGCCGGAAGGCCTGCCCTCGGCGCGTGGGTGACCTATGGACTCGGCACGGCAAATAAAAACTTGCCGTCGTTCGTGATCCTCACCGACGATAAGGAAGTGATCGGCGGCCCGAAGAATTGGAGCTCGGGATTCCTGCCCGCGACATATCAGGGTTCTCATTTTCGCCAGGGTGACAATCCGATTCTGTTTTTGAAGCCGCCGCAGGACATTAGCGGTGAACGGCAGCGAAGCAAGCTCGACTTCCTGCGCACGCTGAATCAGCGGTTCGACCGCGATAAGCAGGACGACACCGAGCTCGACGCG
>QHXU01000097.1:4682-21526 GCA_003223065.1 Acidobacteriota bacterium
GGAGGCGGTCGACCTTGCCAAGGAATCCGAAGCGACACGCAAG
Source organism: Acidobacteriota bacterium (assembly GCA_003223065.1). Classification (GTDB taxonomy): domain Bacteria; phylum Acidobacteriota; class Terriglobia; order Bryobacterales; family Bryobacteraceae; genus Palsa-187. The sequence continues at coordinate 4,726 of QHXU01000097.1, forward strand.
TTGTACGGCATGGACAACCCGGCGACCGCGGCGTTCGGCGCCAATTGCCTGCTCGCGCGCAGGCTGGTGGAGCGCGGCGTGCGTTTCGTTGAGCTGTACTGCGGATCGGGCAGTGGTTGGGACGCTCATAACGATATCGAAGGCAATCACGGAAAATGGTGCCGCGCTTCAGACCAGCCCATTGCCGGCTTGTTGGCTGACTTGAAATCGCGCGGGATGCTGAAGGACACGCTGGTCGTGTGGGGCGGCGAGTTCGGACGCACGCCGTTTAACGAGAAGGGCGACGGCCGCGATCACAATCCCTGGGGTTTCTCGATGTGGATGGCGGGCGGCGGCGTGAAAGGCGGCGCGACCATCGGCGCCACCGACGAACTCGGGCTTCGCGCAGTGGAGCGGCGGGCCCACGTCCACGACGTGCATGCTACGATTCTCTACCTCCTGGGTTTGGATCACGTGCGGGTGACATATCAGCACAACGGCCGCGCCGAGCGGCCCACCATCACCGACGGCGAAGTGATTCGCGAATTGCTCGCATGATTTTCCTGAAATTTCTTCCCGCCGGGCTGGCGTACGCCTTTCTGCAGGTAGTGCTGCGGTTCAAGGAGGAAACCGAGCTGGCGCGGCGCCTCAAGGCTCGCGAGCCCGAGGCCATGGCCGAATTGTACGACCGTTACGGGCGCTTGACGTACTCCATCATCTATCGCGTGGTGCGCAACACCGCGGTCGCCGAGGACCTGGTGCAGGAAACCTTCCTGCGGGTTTGGAACCGGGTGCACTCCTTCGACCAGCAGCGCGGCGCGCTGGGCCCGTGGGTTTTGGCGGTGGCTCGCAACCGGGCCATCGACTACTTGCGATCGATTGACGGGCGCATGTCGGCCGGTGCGCTGGAGCTCGATCGGATGGAAAATCCGGCGTTGTTCTCAGGCTTCGAAGACAGCGCGCTTTCGATCGATCGCGCGCGGCAGCTCAAAAACGCATTCGAGAAGCTGACGCCGAGCCAGAGGACAGTGATTGAGCTCGCTTATTTTGAAGGAATGTCGCAGACCGAAATGGCGGACCGCTTGAAGCAGCCGCTCGGAACAGTAAAAACCTGGGTGCGGAGCGCGCTGAAGATTCTGCGTGATGAGCTGATCGAGGCGGCCACGGCATGACTTGCGATGAACTCCGCGACATGCACGAGCTTTACTCTCTGGGTCTTCTCGAACGCGAAGAGAAGGGCGAGATCGATGCGCATCTCGTTCGCGGCTGCGATACCTGCCGTAAGAATTTGAAGGACGCGCTGGCGGTGAACGCGATACTCATGAGCTTCTCGCCGGATCTGGCGCCGCCGGCGCGTGTGAAGCGCCGGCTCCTGGCGAGCCTTGGCGTGAAGCGCGCCGGATGGGGCTGGCTGGGCGCTCTGGCGGCGGCATGCATGCTGGTGTTAGCGCTGTGGCTGGGCGCCGAGGAGCGGCGGCGGGCGAGTGAGTTGGCTGATGCCCGGCATTCTTTGATCGAGATAAGCGTGCAGCGCGATCGCCTCCAACAGGCCATCGGTTTCCTCAACGATCCTGAGACGCGCCCGGTGAGCTTCGGCAAGGGCCAGCCCGCTCCGCCGCGCGGGACTGTGCTCGTGAATCCGCGCAGCGGCGTGCTGCTCATCGCCTCCAACCTGCCGCCGCTGGCGGCGGGCAGGATTTATGAGATGTGGGTGATCCCGAAGGGCGGCACGCCCCGTCCTGCGGGATTGTTCCATTCCGACGCCGCGGGCACGGCCCTGCACATTCTCTCTGGTCCGCTGGACATCGGGACGTTGGGCGTAGTCGCGGTTACGGTGGAGCCGGAGTCGGGCTCGTCGGCGCCGACCACCACGCCGGTCATCGCCGCGCCGGTGGCGGGATTGTAGCGGTCGATTCGAACCGCCTTCATTCGTGCTAACTTTGCATTAGCCTTCCTGAGAAGCCGGCGTCAACCGAACTGACTCTGGCCCTCCGATCAGTCGACGTTCGGCCCCGGTCACCTCAGGGAGGCTCTTCTAACTTTTGGGTGCTTCCATCTCAGAAGATGTTGCCGCCGCGTTCCGTTCGATGTGACAAATTCAACGCAGCCTTCCAGCCGCCGGCACGCTGGATGCCCGGGACGAAGAAGTTGTCGATGAACTCTTGATCCGTGCCGTGAAAATCCGGGGCGGGCGCGTCCAGCCGGACGCGCACCGGCGCGACCGCCGCGGCGAATGTGCACCAGATCGCGGCCTTGCCGGCGCACTTGAGCTGCACGTCCGGCTGATGAAGCCACGCGAGCGCAGTCAGGATGTCCTGGACCCTCTCGGCGTCATCGGTTTTGTTGAAAGTCAGAAAATGCGGATGGCTTCGGTCGCGCGGCGCGACGGCGCTTCCGGTTTGAAAAACGGTCAGCCGCAGCGTGGCGCGGTCCGGCTCACTGCTTTCGGCATCCACCAGAATCGCCGCCGGCGTGCGCCCCTCGTGCCACACGCCCGAGACACGATCCCCGGCGCCTTCCCGCGAGAGAACGATCTGATCGCCCGCGCGCTCCGATAGCACTTTCGAAGGCCAATCGGCCGCCAGCGCAAGCCGCAGCAACTCGCGGTCCGGATCGTTCTGAGCGCGGGCGGCCTCGATCCATTGCTCGACAATTTGCGGGTAGGTCAACGCGTTCGAAGGCAGAGTCCGGTTGTGAAGAGCGAGCAGATCCTGCGGCTTCTCCGGCGTAAAAGGTTCCTCGGCGGTGTCGCGCCCGGTGAAGAATCGATAAACCGCCTCGCGGCTGGCCTGGTTGTAGTTGTGCGGAGCGTCGATCTGGATGGTTTGAACGTTGCTCTCCTTGTCGAACAAGCGGTAGATCGCCTGTATCGCCGGGAACTCCTCCCGGGGCGTGTTGCGCGTCCAGTCGCCCGTAGCCGAGACCATGAGCATCCGCCGCGGAGCCATGAGCGCGGCGATTTCCATGTTGTTGGTGCCGATTCGGAGCAGCGGCGCGTTTTCGCAAGGCGAGCCGCCCTGCATGATCGCCGAAATCATGTTCACAGGGGCGGAGAAACTCACGCGATCGTCGGCGGCGGTCAGTAGAAAAGTTTGCGTGCCCCCGCCCGAGGCCCCGGTCGCCCCGATCCGCGTGGCATCCACCTCGGGCAGCGATTCGAGAAAATCCACGGCACGGATCGAGTTCCAAAGTTGCAATCCAAGCGGGCCAAAGCTCCACAGCTGCTCCCGCGGGCCTCCGAAGGCGTGCGGCGTCTGGATTGTGTCGTCATAGCCGACCATATCGTAGGAAAAGACGACGAAGCCCAGACGCGCGAGATTGATGCATCGGCCCGGAATGGAAGCGGCGGCGGAATTCTCCAGGCGCCCGTAGTTCCAATGTCCATGTGGCGAAAGGACGGCCGGGAACTTGCCTTCGCGCCCGAGCGGGCGGTACAGATTGCCGCCCAGATAATATCCCGGCATCGTCTCGAGCAGCACCTTTTCCACGGAGTAGCCCTTGCGCTCGATTCTCCCGAATATCTGGGGGTTGAGCGGATGCTTGCGCGGCATCGGCAGCAGGCCGGCGGCGAAGAGGACCTGCTGGCGCAGACGCGCCGCCCGCTGCTCCCATTCAGCGCGCGACTTGAATACCGGCATCGAAAAATGAGTGTCGGTGTTCGGAATCGTCACGTTGCGCGAATCGCCGTCGGGAATCTGGCCGGCAGCAAGACAAGTCACGCCTAAAAGCATAATTGAGCAGGTTCGCATGGCGGTGCCACCAGTTTAACCGAGCCGCAGGCCGCCCCCGGACAGAAGAGATCGAGGTGGGTTATTTGACCGCCCGGCCGGCCAGCACGAGCTTACCGTAGGCGTCGAGCGCCCGCTGATATTTCTCGTAGGCGATGATTCGCCTGGTCCTGAGATTGGCAATGTTCCGGAGGCTGTCTGCCAGGCGCATGCCATGGGCGCGGTCGCGCACTTCTCGATTGAAACAGTCGATTTGGTTTGAGATCCGCAAGTACTCCCGCCGGGCCGCTTGGGTCTCGGCCATGAGAGCCTGCTGGCGGTCTGCGTCCCGGTGATCCATGGAGATATGCCCGAATTCGTGAGTTAGAGCCTGGCCCGGCGCCCGCGTTTCGCGGATTTGCGCATTCTGTAGTCCCCAGACCGCCCGGCCACGAATCACGATTAACCCTTAATCGCCATCTTGCCGCCTGTGAACACTTTGCCACTTTCTCTCGCATCCTGCCCGGCGCACCCGCCCTAGCATTGAGCCGAGAGGTTGGCGCCCTCATCGGCCTCCAACCCACCTGGCGCGGCAGTTCCTCGAGGCTCCTCCGCGCTGGCGTTAAGACGATGAGCGAGCGCCGCGAGCGAGAGTGTTGGTCCCACGCCGTTGCGGGTGATGAAACGGCCCCTTGCCTTTCTGGGTTACCGAGAGGGGAGGCCTCCAGCTTTAACAACCGCTGGTTTTCGTCAAAGTTTTCGTTTTTATTGCTTGGATTCAGTCCGGAATACTGGTAGTATTTTTAGGATATTTACGGAAATCTGTGATGGCTGCCTCCCCCGGATACCTTCGCCTGCTCCGCGCGATGTGCATTGCGGGCTCGTGCCCGCCAGCGGCCCTCCGGACTCAGAGAGCCGCAGGGCGGAATAGTCCGACCGGAGGTCGTCTCAGATTGAAACTTGTCAGTATCGAAGCCGAAGTGGGACGGGACTTTCCTCTAAATAAACGCGAGAATTTTCCCAACCGGACTTCACTTATTCATTTCCAAGAAGGTTTACAGGGTCTTGAGCTAATCCTGAGTTTCGACCGGGAGGGGTTCGGTCCGGCATTTGGCACGCAGGTCCGGGATACTGGGCTTCTCGCCAGTAAGGGGGAGCCAGACTGAGGATGATGAGCATGGCAAGCGATCCACAAAACGGAAACATCCCCCCTGCCAGCGTGCCGGCGCCCTACCTGCCGGATCCTGATGCCGGCGAGGAGCTCGGGCATGAGACCGCCGGCGTTTACCGCGCCTGGGTGGAACTGGTGGAGCGCATCCGGTCCGGGGAAACGGATGGAATGGAAGAGCTGTACCAGCTCTTCTCGAGGGGCATCCGCTTCTATTTGTGCCGGCAACTCGGGCCCCAGGAACTCGATGATAAGGTCCACGATACCTTCGTGGTGGTGGTCCAGGCGATCCGGCGGGGCGAATTGCGAGAGCCGCAGCGGCTCATGGGGTTCGTCCGAACCATCGTGCGCAGGCAGGTGGCCGCGCATATCGACCGCGTCGTGCATAACCGCCGTGAGCAGATCGAGCTCGACGCCACGCTGCGGGTGGCGGACCCCACCGGAAATCCCGAAGAAGCCCTTATGTTCCGCCATCGTGCGGAATTGATAACACGGGTCTTGGGCGAGCTGTCGCAGCGGGATCGCGAGATTCTCACGCGCTTCTATCTGCGCGAACAGAGCCAGGACCAGATCTGCTCGGAAATGGACCTGACCGAAACCCAGTTCCGCTTGCTCAAATCCAGGGCTAAGGCTCGCTTTGGCGAGCTTGGTAGGAAAAAACTGGCCCACCGGGCCGTCCATTCAGTTTTCTTGAGAACTTCCGCCGGTCTCTCCCACTAACAGACGACGGTTACCGATTCGGTACGGTGTGCCGGTTCGGTACACAGGTGGGGACCGGTGGAAATGACTTCGACATTCGGCATACACCTTTGCGAGGAAGAGCTCGAGGAATACGCCTTCAATCGCCTTCTGGAGGGCGAAATGGCCGTGGTGGAAGAGCATCTTCTTGTGTGCGGAGTCTGCCGGAAAGCCCTCCAAACGGTCGACGAGTACATTCTCCTCATGAAGCTAGCGGCCGCGGATTATGACGCAAGTGTTCCTTCGCAGCCGCGCTCGGGCAGCCGGTTTTGGGAAAGCCTCGGACGGACAGCCTTTAGGCGGGTCTGGCGTTAGACTAAGACCGTTCCGGCGCTCCGAATCGCGATTCCTATACACTCTTGCAGGCTGCCGTGACTGACGGGAGCCACGCCCGGAACCAGGACCCGAATTCGCTCAGACGGCGTGAGTCGGCGGGCGCCAGCGGGATCGCGTGCGGTCCTGTCTTTATGCCCCGGATCGCCACAGCCTCCCGGATCGCGATCGGGAGCGGGAAGCTGAGGACCCGGTCGGCGAAATCGTTGAGATGAGCATCAAGCACTTTCGTGTCGCGGCCGGAGCGCACGCGGCGCTCGATGGCCACCATCAGCTCGGGGACCGCGCTCGCCAGGCCGGAAACTGCGCCGGCCGCTCCCGCCGCGCGCGCCCGGCTGTACATCACATCCGAGCCCACGAACACCGAGATTTCCCGCTCTGCCGCCAGTTTCTGCAGCGCGGCGAATTCCTCCCATTTCCCGCTGGAATCCTTTATGCCGGCAAACGCGCCGGAGGCGAGCAGATCCAGCGAGGTTTGGATCTGCAGCTCGTTCGTGAAAAAGGGAATGTTGTAGAGATACGCGGGAGCCTTGACTTGCTCTGCAAACTCCAGGCAATACGCGCGGATGGATTCCTGGTCGTAGCGGTAATAGTAAGGCGGCATCAGCAGCACTCCCGCCACGCCCGCGTCGATGGCGTCGCGCGCCAGGCTGACCGACCCCTCGAGCGTTGAATGCGACGCGTTGACCAGCACGGGAACGCGGCTGCGCTTGGCGGCCATCACGGCCAGACGCGCGCGATCTTCCATGGAGAAGTGCGGAAACTCTCCCGTGGATCCGAGCAGCGCGATGCCGTCCACTTTGTGGTCGTGGAAAAAATCGATCAGTTCGAGAGCGGCGCCGAAGTCAATCGTTACCTCCGTTGAGCGCCGCGGGGTGATGGACGCAACCAGCACGCCCTGGATCTTGTCGGAAGGAACCGCGCTCATAAAGGTCATTCACCCACGGCGATGACATTCTTAATGCCGCCTGTCTTGCCGGAGAGAGGCTCGGCCGCTTGCGCGATAGGGAAGCGCTGCGTGATCAGAGAGCGCACAGAATGGGGCCAGCGCTCCTGAAATTTGTCCAGGTCGGAGATGGCGTCGGTGAAACTGGTGATGCTCGCGTTCACCGTGCCGAATATCACTTGGTTCTTGAGTACGTAATCGCGCATGAGGACATCCGTGTCAACTGTGATCGGCGCTTTGCGGCCGGGAACGCCGGTGAGGATGAACACGCCGTTCGTGCCGAGGTAACGCATCACTTCAAAAGCGAGAGACGATGCGCCCACCGCTTCATAGACCACGTCGATGTTGCCGATACTCGCAGCCAGTTCGGCGACCGAAGCGTCCTCGGCGTGCACGAAGCTTGCGCCGAAACCGGTGACGATCTTTTCGAGATCGCTGGCCGCGGGCGTGCGGGAGTAAACCGTGGTTTCGAAATCCTCGAGGACGAGTTTCATCGCTCCGAGCAGACCGACCGGTCCTCCCCCGAGCACCAGCGCGCGGCGCCGGTATCCCGGACCGGCCCAGGGCAAACGCTGCTGCACCTGCCACAACTGCGTGACCGCTTTTTCGGCGATCGTGAGCGGTTCAACCAGCACAGCGATATCGCGAAGAACCGGCGGGACCGGATTCAGGTAACGTTCGTCTTCGACAACGAATTCGCTCATGAAGCCATGGCGCTGTTTGATGCCGCGCTCCGTGAACTCCCCCGTGTAGCAGAAATCCTGGCGGCCGGCCTGGCAGGCGAAACACTCCGGCCGCGAGCAGGGCCGGCGCACAGTGGGAACGGCGAGATCGCCGGGCTTGACTCTCTTCACTTGCGGGCCGGCTTCGATCACTTCCCCGAGCGACTCGTGACCGATGATGAGATACCGCGACCCCGGGGGCGGGATGCCGTACTGGAACGCGACGATTTCCTTGTCGGTGCCGCAGATGCCCACATCCAGCATGCGCAGCTTTGCTTCCGTGGGGGAGGCGATGCCCGGTTCAGGATGATCGATCACGTCGAAGCGGCGTTCGGCGGGCAGCACGGCGACGGCTTTCACGCTTCTATCTTTCCACAATCAGCCGCAGCGGCCGGATATAAATGTTGCGGAAAGCCACCCAGCATGAGCGGGTTTTGGGGCGCTTCGGGAATCTCCATGTGGGCCCGCGTGGGGCCTTCGCATTCGACGTTGTTCTGAACGCTTAAGCCGTTGAAGAGCACGCGGACGAATTTCGCGTTTTCGGTCTTGCGGCCGGCGGCGTCGAATCGCGGCGCGCGGAACCAGATCTGGTAGCTTTGCCACTCGCCGGGGCGCCGGCTGGCGTTGCGCGAGGGCGCCGACCCGCCAACGCCATGGTTATCGATCCAGCGATGATAGATCCCGCCCGCGTCGGAGGAAGTCATCGGCTCAGTGGCGCCGAAGCTGTCGAAGATCTGGACTTCATAAAGACCGTGCAGGTATACGCCGGAGTTGGACCCTTTGGCGAGCATGAACTCCAGGTAGAGTTCGATGTCGCCGAATTTTTCGTCGCTGACAAGATTGGACGTGCCGCCGCGCCGCCCGTTGAGAATCGTGCCGCTCGGGGCGGGGAAGCCGCTCAGGCGCGTGGGGCCGAGCAGGCGCTCCCACAACACGCCGCGCGTGGTGAACCATTCGAGAGGTTTTCCGTCCTGAGCGTGCCAGCCCGCGAGATCTTTGCCGTTGAGGAGAGGCATCCAACCGTCTTCGAGCAGATATGGCGCGTCGCCGTGCGTGTCGCCGTCGTTCAGCTCGGGGAGTTCTTGGAAAAGTAGAAGCGCGATCAGCAGCAACTTCATTGGGTGTCCGTGATTCTAACAACATGATACGGTGTGGCGGCCAGAGGATCGGGTTCGAACCATCCGCTCTTCTCGCGGTCGAGAATTTCGAAGTAGTAGAGCAGGTCCCAGTTGGCGGAGATATCGGACGCGGGAATGGTGAACGTCACGGACGCCGCGGCCGGCTGCTCGAACGTCTTGAATTGCGCGGGGGAGCCCGGAGCGCGATAGTAGAGCCGCACGGTTCGCGCGTCTTTCGGCGGTGTAATGCGAAGCGTGAGCGTGAGCGGCCGGCCGGGCGGAATCGTTCCCGGCGCCGTATGCGCAAATTGCGGCCGGAGGAACGGCGCGGTCGCAGAAGTTTGCGCTCCGTCGTCGCCCGATTGGCGCGACAATTCGAGTTCGTACGAGGATCGAAGCTTCTTCGCCTGCTCGCGGGCGAGGCCCGAGAGGAGCTGGAAATCCGCGAGCGCGTTCTTGTCGAGACGCGCGGCTGCGGTTTCAAGCAGCGCGGCCGTCTCTAGTGGCGTCTGTTTGGCGGACGCTATGCCTGCGACGTGATTGTGAACCGCTTCGGAAACGGACGCAATGTAGCTCCAGTTGTCTGCGCTTGCGATCTCGGCTTGATGCGCGGCCGCAAGCTGCTGCGCGGCCTGCGCGGCGGCGTGATATTCCTCCGGATTCGCGGAACGTGGCAGCTTGGTCTTCGGATCATAACCCAGCCGGCCCCAGATCCAGTAGAAGGTTTGGTGGCGCGCCGCGTCGATGTGGCCGTCCACCAGCGGCGGATCGATTTCGAAACTCGCAGGCCAGGGTGCAAAAGGGCGGAGAAGAGGAACGCCGGCGTCCTCGATCGTCCGAACCAGGGCCGGATCGAGCGGAGAGCCGCGCAGATCCAGCGTCACGCGGCGGCCGGCCGCCTGCAACGCCCGAAAAACTCGCTCCCGGTAGAATTCGACGCCATGCTCCGTGTCTACGCGAAGCTGAACGGTCCGGATCGATGGGCAGGCCGCCAGCAGCTTGCTCAATGTCGCGTCGTCGGGCGTGAGAGCGTCGGCGTTCCAGATGCCTAACGTAAAGTTTAGGCCGTACTCTGCGGCCATCTGCGAAATGAAACGCAGCCTTTCGTACGGCGCCTCGAGTTCGGCCGCGCGGCGCGTGAATACGAGATTGAACCGGTTGAAACGGTTACGCGCCAGCATTCGAAAATAGTTGCGCCAGAAGTTTTCGGAATCCTTGCCGAGATCTGAGTCTCCCGCCAGAACGCGGACCCCGCGGATGGGCGTGGCGGGCGCGCCGTGGGCCGATGTGAGCCTGCCGTTGGAGCGAATCTGTTCGGCGGCTTCGAGCAGGCCGTACATCAGGCCGCGTAGATCGCCGCCGGCGATGTGGGGCGGCCCGGCCTTGTACGTCTCGATGCGGTAGGTTTCCGGAGGATCGAGGGTCAGCTCGGTCTTGATCCGGAGTCTGAGATTCCGCGAGGCGAGGGCGGCGTTGAATTCGGCGAAGCCGAAGTCGACTGGGCCGGCGCAAGCGCACCAGCAGAGGACCAGGCTAGTCCACCACCGCACTCCAGCCCCTCCTTGACAGATCCCAATAAATGACAACGCCGCCGGCCAGCCCGCAGGCGAGCAGCCCGAGACCGATGGTTGTTTCGTGCAACAGGAGCTTGCCAACCCCGAAGAGAACTCCGTAGATCAGGACGCAACCCGCGATCCAGTCGAGCAGGTTGGAGAGTCCGTCGCGCGAAGGCCGTACGTCCGGCTTGAGGCGCGCGATCGGACCCCAGCCCGCTGCCGAGGGCCGCGTGCGGTGATAGAAGGCGATGAGCACATCTTGCGGCTCGGGCGGCGTAAGGAACGTGGTCGCGAGCCACACGATGGTAGTTATGCCCACCGTGATGATCATGACCCAGGCGAAGCCGGCGGGAATGTCGGTGTCGAAACCGAAAGCTCGCTGCATCGCGACCGAAACAATGAACGCCGAAATCATCGCGGAAACTTCGCTCCAGGCATTGATGCGCCACCAATACCAGCGCAGCAACAGCACCGTGCCGGTGCCGGCGCCGGTGACCAGAAGAAGTTTCCATGCGCCGGCGATCGAGTCCATGTAAAAGGTCACGATGGCGGAAACGAGCGTGAGGAATACCGTGGCAAGTTGTGAAGCCGTCACATAGTGCCGGTCGGTCGCGTGCGGCTTCAAAAAGCGGCGATAGAAATCGTTTACAAGATAGCTTGCTCCCCAGTTGAGCTGGGTCGCGATGGTGGACATGTACGCGGCCGCGAAGGCCGCGACCATCAGGCCTCGCAGCGACGGCGGCAGGTACGCGATCATGACGCGGACGTAGCCCGTCTCGGGATCTTTCAATCCCGGGAAAAGAATCAGCGAGGCAAGCGCCACCAGAATCCATGGCCAGGGGCGAATCGCATAGTGTGCGATGTTGAACCAGAGTGTAGCGAGCAGGGAGTGCTTTTCATCCTTGGCGCAGAACATGCGCTGGGCGATGTAGCCACCGCCCCCCGGCTCGGCGCCCGGATACCAGGTGGCCCACCAGTTGAGCGAGATGTATACGAAGAACGTGATCATCGGCATCCACGCGGAGTTCAGGTCGGGGATGAAGCTGAGGACCGAGCCCTGGCTGCCGCGCGTCGCGTCGATCGCGGCGAGCTGGGTCTTCATGCTTTCGATGCCGCCTACAGCGCGGATGGCGAACACCGCGAGCGCGATCACCATGCTCATCTTGACGACGAACTGAAACACGTCGGTGACCAGCACGCCCCACAAGCCGGAGAGTGTGGAGATGAATGACGTGAGCGCGATCATGCCGATGACGATCGCGAGCGCCTGGATCTTTGTAACTCCGAGCACCAGCGTCAGAATATCGACCATCGCCTTGTTGACCCAGCCGAGAATGATGCAGTTGATCGGGATGCCGAGGTAGAGGGCGCGGAAGCCGCGCAGAAAAGCGGCAGGGCGGCCGGCGTACCGGATCTCGGAGAATTCGATGTCGGTCATCACGCCGGAGCGGCGCCAAAGCCGCGCATAGAAGAAGACCGTGAGCATGCCGCTCGCAACAAAATTCCACCACAGCCAATTGCCGGCGATGCCGCCCTTGGCCACCATGCCGGTGACCGCCAGCGGCGTGTCGGCGGCGAAGGTCGTGGCGACCATCGACGTACCGGCCAGCCACCACGGGACGTTGCGCCCGGAGAGGAAGAATTCGTTGACGCTCGATCCGGCTCGGGCCTTGTAATAGAAGCCGATGGCCAGGTTGAAAAGGAAGTACAGGCCAACGACGGCCCAGTCGAGGAAAGTGAGTTGCACTCAGGAGGAATTATACAGGGGTCAGCAGATAGAATGTGACTTGCGCTATTTCTTTCGAAGACGCGTTCCTCCTTTTACGCGGGTTCTACTCGTCGAGAGCGGTTCGCGGCGCCTGATCGAATACATGATTCCGATATTGTACGAGGCGCATGGCGATCAGATCGAGATCGATCTGGTGACTTGCTTCGCTGGCGTGCCGGCCGGATTGCGGGGAAAAGTGTACAGAGTCAGCGACTACGCCGGGCCGGAGGGACGCAAGCGGCTCTACGCGGAACTGGCGCGGCGCGAGTATACGATTTTAGGGATAATCTGCTCGGGCGACGCCGTCATGACCAAATGGAAATGGATGCTGGCCGCCCGCCTGCCCGCGAAGACTTTCGCGCTGAACGAGAACGGCGATTATTTCTGGATCGACTGGGGACACTGGCGGGTGATGATACACTTCGCTCTGTTCCGCTGCGGGCTTACCGGCGCCGCGGCTGTTCCCACTATCCTGCGGCTGGTGTTTTTCCCAGTAACGCTGATGTACCTGCTCCTCTATGCTGGCGTTGTGCATCTCAGGCGGAAGATAAGGACACTATGAAAGCGGTCTATATCGAACGAACGGGTGGTGTGGACGTGCTGCACTACGGCGATGTGCCGGCGCCCGAGTCCGGGGCGGGGCAGGCGAAGGTGAAGGTCGCGGCGTCGGGTGTGAATTTTATCGATACGTACCACCGCTCCGGGCTGTACAAGCTGCCGCTGCCGGCGGTGCTCGGCTCGGAGGGAGCGGGTACGGTGGAAGCCGTGAGCGATGGAGACAGCGAGTTCAAACCGGGCGATCGAGTGGCGTGGGCGATGTCTCGAGGGTCGTACGCTGAGTACGCCGCTGTCCCCCTGAAGTTTCTGGTGAAGATCCCCGACGGACTGGAGTTCCGGGACGCAGCGGCGGCGATGCTCCAGGGAATGACCGCGCACTACCTGACTCATTCCACCTTCCCGCTGGACAAAGGTCAAACAGCACTGATCCACGCGGCGGCGGGCGGCACGGGCCGGCTGATTGTCCAAATGGCGAAGATCCTCGGGGCTCGCGTGATCGCCACGGCGGGATCCAGCGACAAGGCGGAAGTGGCCCGCGAAGCCGGCGCGGACAAAGTGATCATCTACACCGAGCAGGACTTCGTTGAGGAAACGAAGCGTCTGACACATGGGGCGGGTGTCGACGTGGTCTACGACTCGGTCGGCCAGGCGACGTTCGCGAAGAGCCTGGATTGCTTGCGGCCGCGCGGCATGATGGTCTCATTCGGAAATGCGAGCGGCGTCGTGCCGCCCATCGAGCCATTGACGCTCAGCCAGAAGGGATCGCTTTTCCTGACGCGGCCGTCGCTCGCCCACTATATCGCCACGCGCGAGGAACTCGATTGGCGCGCGCGCGATGTGTTCCGCTGGATTCGTGAGAAGAAGCTGGTGCTGCGCGTGGAGCACACCTACATGCTGGCCGATGCGGCGCAGGCGCATCGTGATCTCGAGGGGCGGAAAACCACTGGCAAACTTATTTTGCTAACGTGACGATGGCCTGGGCTTCGGCAGAACGGCCCTCGCCAACGGGTCCGACGCGCTCGGCTGTCTTGAATTTCACGGAAACGCGATCGAGTTCGATGCCAAGCGTGCGCGCAATGGACTCGCACATGGGTACGCGGTGGTCCTTGAGCCGCGGGCGCTCCAGAATCACGGTCGCATCGACGTTCCAGATTGTGTAGCCCGCTTGCCGCACCAGCCTGGCGGCATGGGCAAGAAATCGCGCGCTGTCGGCCCCTTTCCAGGCAGGATCGCTGTCCGGAAAGTGCATTCCGATATCGCCCAGCGAGGCGGCGCCGAGCAGAGCGTCGGTGATGGCGTGCGACAGAATATCGGCGTCGGAATGACCTTCGAGGCCGAATTCCGAGGGAATCGTAACACCGCCCAGGATCAGGGGACGCCCGGGGGCGAGGCGGTGAACGTCCCAGCCAAGCCCCGTTCGGACTTCACTCACGATGCTGTCCGCCCCGCCGTTTCCTCAGTCAGAAAAAGCCGCGCCAGCTCCATGTCGGTGGGCTTGGTGATCTTGATATTACGGTCGGTGCCCTGCACCACGCTGACTTCGACCTGTTCCAGGCGCTCGACCAGGCTCGATTCGTCGGTGCCGAGGAAGCCGTCCTGGCGCGCCATGTCGAAGGCGCGCTTCAGCAAATCGAAGCGGAAAACCTGAGGAGTCTGGGCCAGCACCAGATGCTCGCGCGGCAGGGTAGCCCGGATTTTGTTCTTGTGTACACGCTTGACGGTATCCACCGGGACGATCCCCACGATCGCCGCGCCGTTGTGCGCGGCCTCGGTGATCACTTTTTCGAGCAGCTCGGAATCGATGAACGGGCGCACGGCGTCGTGCACGGCGACCAGGTCCGTATCGGGATTCAGAACGGCGAGCGCGTTCTCAACGGACTGTTGCCGGCTCTCGCCGCCTTCGACGACACGCACCGGTTTGGATGGACGCTCCTGATGGATCAAGCCGCGTGCCCAATCGAGGTCTTCGGGCCGCAACGCGACCACGATCTCGCTGACGGAAGGGGAGCGCAGGAATTTGCGAATGGTGTGGATGAGGATCGGCGCGCCTTCGAGCAGCATGAATTGCTTGCGGCTGGTGCCGGCCTTCTCGCGGCCCATGCGCGTGCCGAGACCCGCCGCCGGGAGTATGACGGAAACTTTCATGGTCGAAGTATGATTGTAATCCAGCCGGCGTCAGGAACTGGCGTTAGGAGCCGGTTCCGGCGGCCGGCGCATGCTCTCGCGTGGGCCGGTCGGGACGTTCTTTTTCGTGAACCGCGTGCGTGCGCTCGTCGAAGCGGCCAAAAATCATTTTTCCCGCGGTGGTCTGCAGGACGCTGGTGACGGCGATGTCGATGGTCTTGGAGATCATCTTGCGCGCATTGTCCACCACCACCATCGTCCCGTCGTCGAGGTAAGCCACGCCCTGGTTGTACTCTTTGCCCTCTTTGAGGATGAACACGCGCATGGTTTCGCCCGGCAGCACGACCGGCTTTAGGGCGTTGGCGAGTTCGTTGATGTTCAATACCTCAACGCCCTGAAGCTGGTCGACTTTGTTCAGGTTGAAATCGATGGTGACGATCTTGCAGTCATAGACCTTTGCAAGCTCGATCAGCTTCATATCGACGTCGCGGACATTCGGAAAATCGTCCTCCAGAATCTGAATGTCGAGTTGCGGCATTTTCTGAATGCGCTGGAGAATATCGAGACCGCGCCGGCCGCGGTTGCGTTTCATGGAATCCGAAGAATCAGCGACGAGCTGCAGCTCGCGCAGGACGAATTGCGGGATCACGATGGTGCCGTCGACAAATCCGGTTTCGACGATATCGGCGATGCGGCCGTCGATGATGACGCTGGTATCCAGGATTTTAAAAGAATTCTTCGAGGCCTTTTCCCCGCCGAACAGCCCGCCGAGAGCGGTCAGGTTGAGCATTTCGCCCTTAGTCGCGCCAACGACAAGGCCGCAGTAGGTCATGCAACCGAGCACCACGACTTGCAGGAAGGGAACGGTGTTATAGCTGTCCGGCATCGCGCGGCCCAGGACCAATGAAATAAGATAGGCGCCCAGGATTCCGAGCACGCTTCCAAACGCCGCGCCGATGAGCCGCTTCAGGCTGATTTGTTTTAGACGGATTTCGAACAGGACGATGGCCACGCCGGCCACGACACCCACGCCCGCGGCGAGCGGGCCATTAAGATCGAACGGGCGCAAAAAGAACGCAACGCCACTCATTACAGCGATGAATAAGATGCGTGTAATGATTAAATCGCGCAAAACATCACCCTCCTCCAGGAGCCCGTCCGGCGCCCCCGCCCCAGTGACGTACTACACTGTAGTCGCTGCTTAGCGGTCTAGTATAACATTGTTGTCAAACGGGAAGCACGGAAAAGCGAATTCGATGCCCTGCGCGCACACGGTCGGGCCCAATGGAGAGAACGGCTTAGAGAGCTTTGGCCAGCTCTTCGGCGAAGTTCGGCGAAGGCGCTTTGCGATCCGCCGTTTCCGGTTTGCTTCCGGATTGCGCCCTTTTTGGCGCGACGAGCCGGACGCTGGTCGGCTCCCGGGGGCCCGCTCGCACTACCGGGGCCGCCGTGACTTCCGGAACTGCCGGACCCACTTGCCGGGCGGGCCATCCCTCTTGGCTTCGGAGGCTGCGCGGGATTCGCTCGGAGGAGACGATCTTCCAGCGGCACTCGATCGAAGCGACGGATGATGGCGTTCATCTCATCGTTGTTCGGCGCCTCGATAAACGCGAACCCCTTGGACTCCTGCGTTTCGGGATTGCGGATGACTTTGATTGCGTCCGCGACCAGGTTCTCGGCTGTGAGCCAGCCCTTGATGTCGTCCGCGGTAACCCAAGCGGGTAAGTTGCCCAGAAAGACGGTAAAACTCATTCGGCGGTTGTCTTCGACTCCATTGTTGGGGGGTTTACTTCGCGGAGGTCTTCCATGAAGGCAATCTCATGCTACCACAGTCGGAGAGCCAAGGTAAACGGTATTTCAAAAGATAAGTTTTAAAACCAACTCAAAGTCGCGCGGATCTAGTGCGGTAGTAATGGTACCAAAGGCAGGCGACCCGAGTGTGCCATTGGGCGGGCCGAGAGGTGGAGTGTTGGTGACGTTGAACGCCTCCGTCCGGAACTCGGCGCCAACGCGGTCCGTTAAGTGGAACAGCTTGCCGATCATCAGATCGGCCGCCTGGTAGCCCGGTCCGCGCACCGGATTGC
>QHXU01000097.1:21576-23208 GCA_003223065.1 Acidobacteriota bacterium
GCGAACGCGGCGGTGTTGAAGTAGCGGGCAGTGGTGCGCTGATCATTCGGAAGGTTCGGATCGGCAGTGCGGTTCGGGCGCTGGATTCCGAATCCCGCGAATGAGTTGAAATTCGTTGCCTGAGTGACGGCGATGAGCATGCCCGACTGCGCGCGAACAATCCCCCCGATCTTCCATCCATGCGCCAGGCCGTGTGTGAATGGAAGCTCGTAGACAAAGCCGGCGGAGAAGACATGCGGGATGCTGCCGGTCGATTCGTCTTTTTCGAGATGCCGGTTGAAGCTGTCCGCGGCCTGGAAGGTCGCCACCGGGCCGGTAAGAATCGCGGAATCGAATACCGACCCGGCGTCATCGATGAGCTTCGAGAACGTGTAGGTGGCGCTCAGCGTAAGCCCCCTGGAGAAACGTCTCTCGAGGCGCGACTGGAAGGAGTGGTAGGTCGAGTTACCAACGTTGTTGCGGTAGAGCGTGACGGTGGTGAAGCGCGGAAACGGCCGCAGCAACTGCTGCTCCGCGATCGATGGCGCGCCGAGCGACGACGACACCGGGATTTGGCCGAAGTAGGGATTCGGAACCAGGCTGGTCAACACTGATCCCAGAGCGAGCTGTGCCACGCTCAACTGGTTGAGATTCGTATCCGGCACACCGAGGCGCGTGAGCTTGCTGCCGGCGTAGCCAACCTCAGCGCTCCAGTTCGTTCCGATCGTCTTCTGGAGTGTGAAATTCCACTGCTGCGCGTAGCCGGATCCGTTATCGCGCTGGACGCCGAAGACGCCCTGCCCGAGACCAGAGTCCGGACCCGGCGGCGTGATCTGGACGGAAGGGCCTTGCGACAGCACAAAGGCCGGTGTGCGGTTGTCGAGCGAGCGCTGGGTTATGGTCTGAATGAACGGGAACAGCGGAGTGGTAAAGGGAGTGGTGATTCCGGCCTGTTCGATCCATGTCAGGCCGTAACCCGCGCGCACGACGAAGGAGTCAGTAAGCCGGTACGCCAGCCCGATGCGCGGTCCAAAGTCGCCTTTCTCCAGATTGCGCGCGGTACGCGGATAGCCGTTCTGGCCCAGCAGGTCGAGCTTCTGGGTGTTCAGGTTGAACACTGCGCCGCGGTTGTTCGCTTCAGTTGAAGGAAAGTTGAGGGTATATCGCAGGCCGAGATTGAGGCCGAGGCGGCGAGTCGGCTTCCAATCGTCCTGGACGAAGAATTCGGCGATTTTCGCCCGGGGTTTCAGAACATCCTGCTGCGCATCAAGCGTGAAGTTCTGAACCTGGCCCAGAAGGAACGAAGCGAAGCTGTTGCCGGTGTTCGTGAGCGGCGTGCCCGAGGGCGAGAGGCCGCTGGTTAGCACAGGCGTGAGTTGAAAGTCGCCGGACGGATTTGGCGGCTGGAGGACGTCCAGGCGTTCGATGCGAACGTCAGCGCCGAGCTTGAAGCTGTGGCGGCCCCGGAACGTGGAGTAATCGTCGATGAACTCGGTAACGGAGGTGGCGAACCTGCCGTTTGCGCTCGACGTGGGCCCCAACTGTTGGAAGCCGGCGAGGTCGTACACCTGTGCCGCGTTCTTCAACTCCTGACGATCGAATCGGCGGCGCGTGAATCCGAAGCGGAGCTGATTCACGGATTCCGGAGAGGGC
>QHXU01000097.1:23225-29483 GCA_003223065.1 Acidobacteriota bacterium
GTTCGGCGACGACGCTGTCGCCGCGGGTCAAGGTGTCGCCGATGACGCTGGTGGTGAGAGCGCCGCTGCCGCCGGGCAGGGGTGTCATGGGACGGGAATCATCGCGCAGGTAGGAGTATCGGCCGAAGACACGTTGGTGCGCGCCGACATAGCGGTCGAGGCGCGTATCGAATTGGTCAGCGTCGCCGGTGTCCTCGCCGGCGCGCCCGTAGTTATTGGCGGCGGCCTCGCCGGTGGCGGTGAAGATATTGGGCGAGGGATAACGCGGCAGTAGCGCGAAAGCGGCGGCGTCGAATCGTTCGCGCGGGATGGCGTTATCCGCGAAGGGCGTCCGCGTGAACCCTGAGGGTGTTTGGGTGGTCGAGTCCGGATCGTAAACAGGAACCGGAAAAACGCCTTGCCGCTCGAGGCTGGTCGGCACGGTGCTGAATCGTGTGACGCCGGTGCGCAACCGCGACCCTTGCCAGTCGACAAAGAAGAATGACCGGTTTCTCTGGAGAGGACCACCGAAGACGAAGCCATACTGATTGCGCTTGAACGGCGGCTTCGGACCCTGGGAGGCGAACAGGTTGCGCGCGTTTAGCGCCTCATTTCGGAAGAATTCGAACAGCGTTCCTTGAAAATCGTTCGTGCCGCTTTTGGTGCTCACCTGGACCACGCCGCCGTTCGACCGGCCGTACTCGGCCGAGTAGCTGTTGGTGTCGACGCGAAACTCCTCGATCGCGTCGGGAATCGGATAATACGCGACCTGGCCCGGCTCTGGCTGCAGGACGCTGACGCCGTCGTAGCGATACTCGCTCGTGCGGGGGCGGCTGCCGTTGACGCGAGGGAGCACCTGGCCCGGCGGGAGCATCACGCCAGGGACGAGCGCAATCAGGGGGACGAAGTTGCGGCCGTCGAGGGGAAGGTTCGCGACCTTGGTTTGATCGACGACGAAGCCTATCCCGCCCGAGGCCGATTGGAGAAGCGGCGCGGCGGCGGTGACTTCGACGGCCTCAGTCATTCCGCCGATCTGGAGAGCGAGGTCGAGTTCGACGAGGTCGCCGACCCGCAATTGGATACCGGTCTCGTGGAGAGTTTGGAAGCCCTGCTTGCGGATGGTCAACTCGTAGAGCCCTGGCGGCAGAGCCAGGAAGCGATACCGGCCTTCGCTGGAACTAGCAAGCCGATAGGAGATTTGTGTGTTCTGCTCGCGGAGTTCCGCCTGGGCCGCCGGGATGGACAGCCCTGCGGGGTCCCGGATTGTGCCAAAGAGCTCTGCCCGGCTGGATTGGCCGTAGGCGGGAGAAATCAGGAGCGCCAGAGCGATCGCAGTGGTGTGTCGCGTAAACACGACTCTGTTATTCTAACAAGACATGAGGCTGAGAACACAGCTCGCCGCGTTGCGGGCGAAAAGAGGCATCGGCGCGGCGGAGCTGGCCCGCCAGGCCGGCGTGAGCCGGCAGACCATTTACGCGATGGAGGCGGCCCGCTACGTCCCGAACACCGCCGTCGCGCTGCGGCTGGCGCGTGCTCTCGATGCCGCGGTGGAGGAGATTTTCTGCCTGGAGACGCCCCCTACGGCTTCCGGCCCGGCTGAAGTGGAGATGCTGGGGAGCGCGGCGCCGGGAATGCCGGTGCAGATCTGCCCGGTGGGCACGCGCACATTCGGCGTGCCGTCCGTCCCGGCTTGGTGGCAGCTTCCCCCGTCCGACGGCGTCGTGTTGTCGAAGAGCGGTGCGAAGGCGACGGTCCGGCTGCTGATAGCGGGGTGCGATCCGGCGATGTCCGTGCTGGCGCGGCATGTGCGCCCTGCCAATGTCGATCTGGTGCTGGCCGGCTGCAACAGTTCCGAGGCTCTGAGGATGCTGAAGAATCGTCAGGTGCACATTGCAGGCACGCACCTGCCGAGCCTTGAGGGTCTTGTCCCGAAGGGACCCTTTGCCGTTATCACTTACGCGGAGTGGGAGGAGGGACTGGTAGTGGCTTCCGGTAATCCGAAAAAGATTCGCGGAATTGAAGATCTGGTGCGCAAGGACGTGACCATCGTGAACCGGGAGGCCGGCGCGGGCAGCCGGCTGCTGTTGGACCGGTCACTCAAGAAGCTCGGGATTGCCGCAGCGGCGGTCCGTGGATATCGGAATTTCGCGCCTGGTCACTTGGCGGCGGCGTGGCATGTTTATGCGGGACTCGCGGACGGCTGTATCGCGACGCAGGCGGCTGCCCGGGCGTTCGGACTCGATTTCCGAACGCTGGCAAGCGAGCGCTATGACCTGGTGATGCGGAAAGAACATCTCCGCCTGCCGGACGTTGCGCGCCTGCTTGATACGCTGGGCCATCTGAAGCTGCGACGCGAACTCGAGAGTCTGGGCGGTTACAAGACGAACGGCACGGGCCGGAGGGTGGCTTGATTGCGGCGCGCCTGGAAGCTTACGCTACCTGCAGGGGGATACTATGAAGCGGTTTGCGTTCCTGCTGGCTCTGGCTCTGCCGCTGTTCGCGGCGGACAAGAATACGGACCGGATCGTGAAAGAAGTCCGGCACGAACTGGTCATGCTGCCGTATTACGGCGTGTTCGACAATCTCAGTTATCGCGTCGATGGATCGAAGGTGACGCTGTTCGGGCAGGTGACGCGCCCGACACTCAAGAGCGACGCAGATAACGTCGTTAAGAAAATCGAAGGTGTCGAGAAAGTCGATAACCAAATCGAAGTGTTGCCTCTCTCGCCGAATGACGACCGTGTGCGGCTGGCTGTGTATCGGGCAATCTACTCGAAACCTCAGCTTCAACGCTACCAGCTCGGCGCCGTGCCTCCGATCCACATTATTGTCAAGAACGGCAACGTGACCCTGGAGGGCGTGGTGGCGAATCAGGGCGATAAAGACGTGGCCGGCATCGCCGCCAATGGGGTGCCGGGAGTGTTTTCCGTGAAAAACAACCTGATGGTGGAAAAGTGACGCGTATCAAAAAAGATCCGCAATCATTGCCGGCTGCCGGTTGCGGATCTTAGCACGTAACGGAGTGTTCAGTAATTCGAGCACCGGCGCCATGGCGCGGAAACGCTTGAGGATCTCGGGGGCGAGCTTCGCGGAAGTGGCGAGCTTGGCGTCGAGCGTCAGATCGTAGAGCCACTGTTTCATCTTGATCAGGGAGGCGGCCGGATGCGCGGCGTCGAAGCCCTTGGGGACGCGCTGGAGCGAATCGCCGTAGAGCTTGCCCATCAGTTTTTCCGGACCGCGCGACGCCTTGCGGAATTCCGCGTGGTTCTCAGCAAGCCAGGTCCGAATGGCAAGCAGTTGCTCCGGGCCGGGCATATAAACCCCGCCTGCTATCTCGATGTCTTGCGGCGAGATGGAAAAATAGAGTCCGGCGCCGGCATGTTTCTCCAGTCCCCGCCGCGGAAAGACGGCGGCGATGTGGGTCTTGTAGGGCGTCTTATCCTTGCTGAAGCGGGTGTCTCGATAGATGCGGTAGATGGCCTTTTTGGGATCGTTGATGTAATCCGGCGCGAACTTCAGCATCTCGGCGTTGATCGCTTCCACTAGCTCGCACATGGGCGCCTTGACCTTGGTCTCGTAGATTTCCTTCCGCGGCTGGAACCAATCGCGGTTATTGTTGCGGGCGAGGCCGCGGAAAAACGTCATGGCTTCGGGCGGAAAACCAGAGAACACGAACGCGCCTCCCTTATAATTAGAAACAGATGCTCTCTCGCCTTGGGGCGATTCCCAATTTACACATTCTTGAAAACGTTCCGTTGAGCCGGTACACACGGTTTGCGATCGGCGGTCCGGCTCGCGTACTTGCGGACGCTTCCACCGACCAGGCGCTGGTGGAGTCGCTTCAGGTGATCCAAGAGGGCGGCTGCCCGCACACGGTCATCGGCGGCGGGACAAATCTGATTGCCAGTGATGATGGATACCCCGGGGTGGTGCTTCGGTACACAGCGCCCGGAATCGAGTTCGATGGGGACGTAGTGCACGTCGAGGCGGGCGCCGTTTTGCAGGAGCTCGTTGACGCCACCATTGACCAAGGCTTGCGCGGCCTGGAAACGATGACCGGGATTCCGGGATGGGTAGGCGGAGCGATTTATGGCAATGCCGGAGCCTACGGCCATTCGATTAACGAGCGCGTTCAGAGCGTGCGGTTCTTCGATGGGCGCGACATCCGGGAAATTGGCAACGCCGCTTGCGAGTTCCGCTATCGCGAAAGCATTTTCAAGGCGCATAAAGAATGGATCGTACTGCGCGCCTCACTGACACTCGAACCTGCGGATGCCGCCGAACTGCAGGCGACCGCGGACAACATCCTGAAAATTCGCAACGAGAAATATCCACCCACAATGCGATGCGCCGGGAGCATCTTCAAGAACCTCCTCTTAGCCGAGTTGCCGCCATGCGTGCGCGCCCAGGTGCCGGAACGAGTGATCCGCGAGGGAAAAGTTCCCTCAGCATATTTTCTCGAGCAAGCCGGCGCGAAAGGCATGTGTAACGGCGACATTCGTGTGGCGGACTATCATGCCAACCTGATCTACAACGATGGAGGCGGCACGGCCCGGCAGGTGCGGGAGATGGTCGAAGAGCTGAAGCGCCGTGTTCGTGGCCAGTCAGGGCTGCAACTTGAAGAAGAAGTCCAGTATGTCGGAGATAGCCCGGTGAGCCAGGAGACTAGAGCATAGCGTTCGTGGGGCAGGAGGAAACTGCGCGGCCTCCCGCCCCACGTTGATGCCGGTCTTCCGGTCGCCGAGGCTAAGCGTGCTGGCCGACTGCTACGGCTGCTTCACTGGCGGGCTTGATCCAATAACCGATCCCAGCGTCACGGTCAGCGTCGGTTAAGGTTTCCTCGTACTGCTTCTGGAGCGAGTTGGCCTGTTGAAGCCCAATGGCCGTTTCGACTTGAAGATGCTGGCTGCCATTGCGGTCCAGCCGCTTCATGATGTAATACCTTTGCTGATCTTTACCTGGTGGAGAAGAACGTTTAGGTTTCATACAGCTATCTCCCAAGGTGGTCGGCCGCAAGTTGCCCCGAAGATTCTCAACACCTGCGACCTCGCACCCGTAACCTGAGTTTTGGTGGGGGAGATGTAACAATCTCAACCCTGCGTCAGGCTGAACGCCTCAGTCGAAAATTTACCACAAAGTGGACCGTGGACTCTACCGGAGCCGGGCGCACGCCGATCGCGGTGAAAACTTCGGGCCGGCGCGTGTCGTCCGATCAACGAGCTGTTGTCGCGAGCGCAGACGCCGGCGATTTGCCCGTGGGGAAACCAATCCGAGTCTTGCGCGGAACTGGTTGCGGCGTCGGCGCGGCGAGAAGTTTTTTCAGCTCTTGGAATACTTCTGCATGATCGATGAGCTGCGCGTCATGCGCCCGGTACTTCGTTTCCAGATCGTCGATTCTTCGCGCAATGTTTTTGTGTGCGGACAGCACCTGGCGTATACGCACGAATGCGCGCATGATGGCGATGTTGACCTGGATGGCTCTCTTGCTTTTGAGAACTGAAGAGAGCATTGCCACACCCTGCTCGGTGAAAGCATACGGCATGGCGCGCCGCACGCCTCCCCAACTTGAAATCACAGATTGTGATTTCAAGAATGTGTACTCGTCAGGCGTGAGTTGAAAGACGAAATCTGCGGGAAAACGGTCAATGTTCCGCTTGACCGCCTGCACCAGAACGCGCGGCTCGACGTGATATAGTCGGCAAGATCAGAGCTCAACATGACCTTCCGCCCGCGCATGAGGTAGATCCGCCGTTGGATGAGATCCGCTGGAACGGGGAGAACTGCTGAGGGGATTCGTTTGCGATTTTTCATGCTAGTTCACTTGGATCGTAATGCCTGGTTGACTTGAGATCTGGCCTACGGTGATCACGACACTCAGGTTGCCTGGTGCGATGTAGCCTGCCGGCACGCGAGCGTTGATTTGCAATAGTCCGGGGTACCCGGCCGTGGGGCCCGCGTAGAGGACTTCCGCTGGATAGCCGCCGATGCGCACTGAAACCGGGAGGCCGCTGACGCCTTCTCCGGTGCCATAGAGCACGATTACGGAACCACGCGGCACCGGATTCGCCGCTGAATTGAGAGAGCCGTCTTCATTGGTGGCGAGCGCCTGGCCGGAAGAATCGGAGAACAGCGCAGGCGCCGCTTCAGCGATCGCCGCTGAAGTTTGGGCGATCGATTTCCCCTGGTAGAACACTTCGATACGAACGCTCGCGAGTGATCCGACCCGCGGAGGCACCTGCACCAGGAGGCGAGAAGAATCAGCAGTGAGAACCGGCGCCG
>QHXU01000097.1:29527-42218 GCA_003223065.1 Acidobacteriota bacterium
GGCGGCCAGCATTCCGGGTGCGAGCGGACCTGCTTCGAGGCTTGCAGCGTTGACTACATCGAGGGTGCGAAGCGGATCGCCGACAGGATTCGGGCCGGGTGAGAGCAGGCGGATGCGGTTATTGCCCAAGTCCGCGATGTACAGTTTGCCCGCCGGACCAATCGCAACGTCGCAGGGGAAGTCCAGTTCGGCTGCCGGCGCCGCGCCGCCATCGCCGCTGAATCCCGGTGAACCATCGCCGGCTACCGGTGTGATCCGTCCCGAAGCATCGACGCGGAGGATGCCCTCGAGCCCGGCGTCCGCGACGAAGACGTCACCCGTATCACTCGCCGCTACACCACGCGGGTTGCCCCAGACGCCGTCGCCGAGGCTCGTAACATCGCCACCGGGCGCCAGCCTCCGGACACGCTGGGCACCGGCTTCGGTGAAGTAGAGATTGCCGGCCCGGTCGAGCGCCAGCCCACGCGGCGACTGCAAGCCAGTGACTACGGACGTGAGAACTCCGGCGGCAGTCATCTTGAGAATCTGACCATTGCCTTCGTCGGCGATATAGACGTTTCCTAGCGCGTCGGCCAGAGCATAGGCCGGCGAAACGAGACCTGTGCCGCCGACGGGAAGGATCGATCCCGCGGGCGTCACTTTGCGTACACGGTGATTGCCTGTATCGGCGACGTAGAGATTACCGGCCGCATCCACAGAGACAGACGAAGGCGAATGCAGCTTGGCCAGGGTGGCTAGGCCGCCGTCGCCGCTGTCTCCGGCGTCGCCTGTTCCGGCGACCGTGGTGATTGTTCCGTCCGGCGCAACGCGGCGGACCTGATGGTTGTCACGATCGGCGATGTAGAAATTGCCCAGCGTGTCCACTGCCACACCGTTTGGATGATTGAGCCGCGCCAGTTTCGCGTTGCCGTTGTCTCCGAAGGCGAGGCTCCCGCCACCCGCCGCGACACTCGACGCGCCGGAAGGCGCGATGCGGCGCACCACATCGCCATCGGCCGCGTAGAGGTTACCGTCTGCGGCGAACGCGACGTCCCGTGCGAAAACATTGAGCGCGGAGGCTGCTCCGGACGCTGCCAAACGAACGATCTGTCCCGCCGGGCGATCGGCGACATATAAGGTGCCCAGGCCGTCTAGAGCGAGTCCGGTGGGCGTGGCCGCATGGGCCACGGATGAAATTATGCCGTTCACGACTCTGCGGATCAAACGGTTGTCGCTATCGGCGATGTACAGCGCGCCTTGGCGGTCGACGGCCAGGCCGGCGGGATAGGAGAGCCGCGCGCGGGTCGCCACCGAGCCGTCGCCCGAAAATCCCGCGATGCCCATGCCCGCCGCGGTCACCAGCGATCCGTCAGGGCTCATCCGGTAAACCCGGTGCGCGGTGAAATCCGAGATGTACAGATTGCCGTCGCCATCGAGCGCCAGATTCCGCGGTGCGGAAAAGGACACCGCCGTCGCCTGGCTACCTTCGTTGTCTCCGCCGGCCGGAAACTCGCCGCCTCCAGCGATGGTCGTGATGGTTCCATCCGGGGCAACGCGCCGCACGCGGGCATTGCCCAGGTCGGCGATATACAGATTGCCGCGCGCATCGAACGCCAGCCCGTACGGCGAGTTCAACTGCGCTGCGCCAGCTGGTCCGTGGTCGCCCGAGAATCCGCGTACCCCCGTGCCCGCAACGGTCTGGATGATGCCCGAGGGCGACAACTTGCGCACTCGATGGCCGGCCGCATCGGCGATATAGATGTTGCCGTTGAAATCGGCCGTGATCCCCTCGGCTTGCAAGAGGACGGCGCGCGTCGCAGGGTCCCCGTCTCCCACCCAATCGCTACCAGCGGCGGTGGTGATTGTGTAAGAAATGTCAAAGCCAGCGGCGGGCAGAGCGGCGAGGTAAAGGCAGGCTACCAATGAGCGCATAGGAATAGGGAATTCCTTACCTAACTCAGTAGGTTTTCGGCCGGAATTCTCTCATGACTCAGCCGATGATAAATTGATGCGCGCGCTGGTCCGGTGGTCAGTTCTGGTCACATTAGTCGCGTCTGAAAGCGCTTTCTCTCAACACTTTCTGAACTTGAAAACCCGGCGGATCGATACCAGCGCCGGCAGGCCAGTGACCGAAATCAACAGTCCGCGAGCCTTCCTGCGCGGGCACCTGCTCCTGCAATTTGGCGGTTCCGTCTCGCCCGACATAGTTGCAGAGCTGAAGCGCCGCGGCATTGCCGTGCTGCAGGATGTTCCTGAAAACGGTCTGCTGGTTTCGGTCGACCGGCGAGTGTTTCTCCGCGATCTGGGCGTGCGGTACGCCGCGCGGATCCATCCGGCGGCGCGGCAGCTCGGCGCGGTAGCGGCGCAAGCCGAGATCCAGCGCGCGATGGCGGAGTGGTCGAAGGTGGTCAAAATCCAGTGGAAGCCGGGAACGGACCCGAACGGAACGCGCACGGTGAGGATTTTATTCGCGACGGGCGCGCATGGCGACGGGTATCCGTTTGACGGGTCGGGGGGAATACTGGCGCACACCTTCTATCCGGCGCCGCCCAATCCCGAACCCACCGCGGGCGACATGCACTTCGACCACTCCGAGCCCTGGCACATTGGCGCGAACACTGACGTGTTCAGCGTGGCGCTGCACGAGCTCGGACACGCGCTCGGCCTGGGGCACGCGGATCATCCGAGCGCGGTGATGTACCCGTACTACAGGATGGTCACGGCGCTTTCGGACTTGGACAAAAGCGCCGTTCTCGAGTTATATGCGGCTCAGGACGGAACACCTTCGACTCCAACGAATGGCGGGGCGCCGATCACGCCCTTAACATTAAAGGTCAACCTTCCGGCGGACACGACCACGGCCGCGACAATCAATCTGTCCGGTTCGGCCTCTGGCGGCACTGGCACGATCGCCGTGACGTGGTCCACTGATCACGGCGCTTCCGGAGGCGCGCAGGTGGGGGCCGCAACCTGGACCATCTCCGCCGTGCCGCTGGTGGCCGGCTTGAACACCATAACGGTAACCGCGACCGCAGGCGCGAGCCGCGTCTCGCAGTCATTCACGGTGACGCGTCAGACTACCGCGCTACCGCGTGATACAACGCCGCCCGCGCTCACGATCACCTCGCCTTCAGCGACGACAGTTTCCACCACCGCTGCCTCGATTCTGTTGGCCGGGACGGCAAGCGACAACCTGGGAGTAACCGCGATCACGTGGTCGACCAACACGGGCAGCTCGGGCATCGCCGCCGGTACGGCGCAGTGGAGCGCGTCGATCCCGCTACTGGTGGGTACGAACATGGTGACGATTCGGGCAGCGGACGCGGCGGGCAATGTCGCCTGGCGGACGGTATTAGTCACACGCCATTAGCGCAGCCGCAAGCGGACCACGAGCGGAAGGGACGAGATATTAAAGAATGCCCGCGCCGCTCGCTGCGCCCGGTTGCGATGTGCGCGCGAGGGGCATGGAACGCAGGCGCTCGCCCGTGCCGGCGTAAATCGCGTTAGCGACGGCGGGAGCAATGGCAACGATCGGGGTTTCGCCGGCGCCCGCCGACGGCAGATCCTTGCGGTCAAGCAGCGCGACTTCGATTGCGGGAACGTCACGGAAGCGCGGTACGCGGTAGCGTGAGAACCGCGGGTTCAGGATCTTGCCGTCTTCGAAGTCGATCGCTTCAAAAAGAGCGCCGCCCAGACCCTGGACCACGGCGCCCTCAACCTGCATTTTCAAATGATCGGGGTTCACGATGGCGCCGCACTCGAAAGCTTCCACCACACGCACCACCCGCGGCGCGCGGCCGGATTCCATCCGGACTTCGGCGCAGGCGGCCACGTAACTTCCTTTTTCGAATCCGCCGGCGATGCCGAATCCGCTTCCAGGGGAGGCTTTGCCTTTGCCCCATCCGAAGCGTTCGGCCGCGGCCTGGAGAACGGCGCGGAAGCGCGGGTCTTTGAGATTACGCAGTCGGAACTCGAGCGGCTCGATGCCGGCCACTGCCGCGAGCTCATCCATGTGGCTTTCCCGCGCGAAGTGGTTCGCAGTGGCCGCGAGCCCGCGATAGGAGCCCTGGCGCAGCGGCGCGCGCACGGGATGGAATTCGATCTTTTGATTGGGAATGTCGTAGAGAGTCCGGATGGCCGAACTGCCTGAGTTGTAGTTGTGGAACTCCCACGCGGTGACGCGGCCGGCGTTGTCAATCGCGCTGCGGACATCGATGACGCCGCCAGGGCGCAAATAGGCCCAGGTAAATTCCTCTTCTCGCGTCCAGACGAGTTTCACCGGCTTTCCCGCGGCCTTGGCAAGCCTCGCCGCTTCCACGGCTACCTCGCCGGTGTGCTTGCCGCCATAGGCCGAGCCTGTATCCGGCATGATGACGCGAATGTTCTCTTCGGGCAGGTGGAACGCTTGAGACAGTTCCGTGCGTACTCCAAACGGCCGTTGCGTTCCGACCCAGACTGTCAGTTTTTCGCCATTCCACTCCGCGACGGCGGCGCGAGGCTCAAGCGGCGCGTGCGCGATGTAGGCGACGGTGTAGCTGGTTTCCAGTTTTTTGTAAGCCTCAGCGAGGGCTTTTTCGACGGATCCGGTCTCGGTGCGCGAACGTCTCTCGCCGTCGCGCGACTGGATGCCGGCGTTGGGATTCCTCAGATCGGCGAAGAGCGTCTTTGAAGAGGACTGCGGCGTGTTTTTCCACTCGGGTCTGAGCGCCGCTAAAGCGCTGCCGGCCTCGGCAGGCGTGGGGGCAGCGACGCCGGCAAACGCGCCATCATGCACGACGGTGACGCCGGACATCTGCGCCGCTGCTTGAGTATCGAGGGAGAGGAGGGTCGCGTTCAGCCGTTCGGGCCGCAGCACGCGTCCATAGAGCATTCCCGGGAGCTTAACGTCAGAGGTGTAGCGGTGCTTGCCGGTGACGATTTCCCGCCCGTGGACCTTTGCCGCCGGCGCGCCGAGGACGGTCCATTCGGTGGCCGGCTTCAGCGTCACGTCGCTGGCGGTTTTTTTCAGGAGCTCCCGATCGTTCGCCACGTCGGCGAAATTGATCGACTGCCACGGTCCGGCGGGCAGCAACTGCCGTGCGGCGGCAGCCATCTTTCGGAGCTGCGGCACCATGGTCGGAGTAGTCATGCTGCCGAACGTTCCGATGTCGAAGGGCGTGCGCCCGGTATCGCCCATCACGAGCTCAATCGAGCTGAGCGGCGCGCCTAGCTCTTCGGCCACGGCCTGGGTGAGCGAGGTGCGGGCATTCTGGCCGACTTCGACTTTGCCGGTATAGACGGTTACGGCTCCGTTCTTGTCGATGTGAAGCCAGGCGCTGATCTCTTGTGGAGTGGCCCGGCCTCCGCGGCGTCCCGCGCCGGACTCCTGCGCCTCCGCGCCGGCGTAGAAAGACACGACAACGATGCCGCCGCCCAGGGTTTTGAAAAACGACCGGCGATCGAGCGAGAAGCGGTAGGCAGGGCCCGCCATGAGTTCGTAGCGTTCCGGTTCAAAGGTCATGCCCGCCTCTTCATCTTCTGCGCGGCCAGATGGACTGCGGCGACGATGCGCGGATAAGCGCCGCAGCGGCACAGGTTCCCTTGCATGGCTTGCGCGATCTGATCGTCATCCGGGTTTGGATTTTTCCTGAGCAGCGCAACGCCGGAGACGA
Organism: Acidobacteriota bacterium; assembly: GCA_003223065.1. Taxonomy (GTDB): domain Bacteria; phylum Acidobacteriota; class Terriglobia; order Bryobacterales; family Bryobacteraceae; genus Palsa-187. The sequence goes on from QHXU01000097.1 coordinate 35,158, forward strand.
TCATGCCCGGGGTGCAGTAGCCGCACTGCATGGCGCCGGTTTCGAGAAACGCCTGCTGCAGCGGATGCAGGCGGCCATTTTCCTCGAGGCCTTCGATGGTGGTGATGTGGCGGCCCGCGGATGCAGCGGCCGGCATCCGGCAGGAACGCACGGCCACGCCTTCCATGATGACGGTGCATGCGCCGCACTGTCCTTCGCCGCAGCCGTACTTGGCGCCGGTGAGGTCCAGCTCGTCCCGGAGTATGGTGAGGAGAGTGCGGTCTGGATCGGCGTTAACGGTATGACGGGCGCCGTTCACCACGAGCTCGATCGTGCGCCGCATGGTGTCCTGGATTGAGTATATACCGGGAGGTTGGTACACTGGAGTTCGTCGGGGCGTGGCTCAGCCTGGCTAGAGCGCCTGGTTCGGGACCAGGAGGTCGGTGGTTCGAATCCACTCGCCCCGACCATTTTTTCGAATTCTCAATTAAATCAATGTTCTGCAAAGCGCCACGTGGCGCTTTTTTCGTTGGTGCGGACGATCCTCCGGTCCGGATCTCCTGGTCTGACACCAGAATTGGGTTGCGACCTTAACAACGGATCCCGCCGAAAGAGTTGCCCTTTTCTTGCCTTTTCCTCGTAGCACCGGCGGCCTTCGATCTGGGATTGTATGATCGGAACTACATGCCCAAGAGCGGCGGTGACGAGCAATGAGAACTCAACTGCGCGGTCTCTCCCCGTCTACTCTAGATCTTGTCAAGAAGCTGGTCTCATGGCCAACGCTTAAAGAGCGCTGGAATGGCAATCGAGAAACCCTCGCGATTCTTGACCGGATCGGAAGGGCGAATGAGCCCGCAGCGATCCGCGACCTCATGTCGTTTGGGCTGGTCCGCAGTGAAGAGATTCGGGCAAAGGCCCGATTGATCATTCGAAGTTTGTTTACCCTAATTCCGATCGAGGCGCTGCAATTGCTGGACGAGTCCCTGCGGCAGTCCTGGGCGCATCTCGAGGATTGGTATGGCTTGCGCCCGGAGGCCATCGACAACATCGGCCTGAATACCGATTCCGACAGAGTATTCGTCGGATTGGTGACATCGCACCGAAGCGGTCATGTACGAGCAGCAGCCCTGCGTGCGCTTGGGGCTGATCCGTCCGACCTCGGTGTTCCGTTCCTCCTGATTCGGTTAGCGGACTGGGTCACTGAGGTGCAGATCATCGCGGAGAATGCCGTCCAGGAAAAGCTCCGCCCGGAGCACGCTAGTGCGTTTGTTGGCTGCCTTGGTCTCGTGGACCGGCTGACGAGCAACTCGCGCTTTCGAGCCGAGTACTCGCAATGGATCGATAGCCTGCTGGCGCGTTCTGACTGCGCCCAAGCTCTACGAGAAGGAATGAAAGGGTCGTCCTGCGCGATCAGGCGTCATTGCTACCGAGTGGCAGTTCAGAACCCAGGACTGAACATCGACGAGGTTTTGGCGCAGGCCATTGGCGACACCGATGTGCTTGTCAGAAAATGGGCATTCACGACGGGTCCCGACCTCCTTCCCGCACGCAGAGACGAACTCACGTCATTGGCGGCCAAGGATTCGTACGGGCCGATTCGACGAGTTGCGTTCGACGCATTATTGGCAGACTCGCCAGCTGCGTTTGACCGCCTTCTCCCATTCTTATTTGATAGGTCAGCGGCGATTCGTCGCGAGTGCCAGTCGGTGATGTCGAAGACGGCCGGCCGTTCGCCGGCAGAAGTCTATCGCGCAAGGATTCAGGACCCCGGACCTAAGAACTTGGACATCAGCGTTGTCGGCCTCGCCGAAACAGGAGATCGAACTGATGCTGAGGTGATTTTGAAACTGCTGGCAAATCGGTCCGCTAGAGTCCGCCGCTCTGTCATACGCGCGCTGCGCATCCTCGGCGCCGAGGGCCACGAGGCGACTTTCCTCAATGTCGTCTCGACAGACGTGCCTTCCGTTGCGCGAGAAGCGGCATTCACATTGTTATCGGGCCGGACTGTCCCGGCGGACGCAGTTTGGGCAAGGGCTTTTGCTAACACCGATCATCGGATTCGCATGAGCGTGTTGAAACTGTTGAAGAATGCCGGGAAGTGGAAGCAGCTTCGGTTCTATCTTCAAGCCGCCGCAGACTCCGACCCTGGTCTAGCGGAGCGTGCCCTGGGCATGCTTTCGCAGTGGCTAGAAAAATTCAACCGCAGCTTTGTTCAAGCGACCATTTCGGGCTTGGAAGCCTGCGTAGAACTCACTGAGACAGCTCGGCGGCGCCTTCCCGCGTCAGTGGCGCGTCAACTGGACTTCATCCTCACGACATCGGCAAAGTAGCGGACCTTGCCCTTTCTTGCCCTTTTTGAGCAACGAAAGACTACAACCCGATGCAAGCCCGTGCAAACGCGATTCGGTGCAATTTTGGTGTTGCCATGGGAGAAGGTGACCGTATGGAAGATTAGCAAGTAAGTGCAAACACCTGCAAGACCCTCGAAATAAGGTTCGGGACCAGGAGGTCGGTGGTTCGAATCCACTCGCCCCGACCATTTCTTTCAGTGGGCTCTACACCAACAATAGCTTGAGCGGTGCGAGGTCAGGAATGGCCAAACGTCCAGGAGGGGGCGTCACTCGCTGGGAACGATTCTTCCGACGCCTCATCTACAACATCGCTGGTGTTGGCGGCAGCTGCCTGCGATACGCCCAGGATTTTGGCAGCTTTGCGCAGATCCGCCGGCTTGACCCACAGCATCCCGCCGCAGCGGCCGGCGCCCGCGCAGAATGCTTGAACCGACGTGGTGTTGATCTTCGCCTCGGCCAGTTTACTCGTGATTTCTGCGATCGCTCCGGGCCGGTCTTCAGCCTGGATCAAGAAGCCACTCTTCTTCTTGCTTAATTTGAGACCTGCCGCTTTGGCTGCCTTGGTAAAGGCGGCGTTGTCTTCGGGGATAAGATCCAACTGGGATTTACGAGCACCGTGCGGGAAGGCCGACACGCCCAGCAGGTTTATCCCGGCCTTGCGCAGCGCCGTGAGGACGCGGCTGCCTTCCCCGGGTTTATCGGGCACCGTCACGTAGTAATAATCGATGCGTCGAATCTTGTCGGGCACGGGTCTTCTCCTTTCCGTTATGTTGTCACAAGTTGTAGGCTCTAATTGATATCCATGTCCTGCGACCGGCGCCAGCTGCTGAAATCCGCTTTGTGCGGCGCCATGCCGCTCTTCGCCCAGAGCCGCGCCGCAGTTATCGATGAGTACGACGCCCGAAACATCAAGCTGGCGCACCGCATGAACGCGAAGACCACGACGGATGACGACCTCCTCTTTCTCCAGCAGATCGGACTCCGATGGGTGCGCCTCGAGTTCGACGAAGGCGAGACCGCCTCCGAATCCCTGCGCGCCGCGCAGCAACGTTGCGCCCGGTTCGGCTTGCGGATCTACTCCGGCGTTCATTACTCCTATCGATCTGTGAAGGTCCAGTTGGGGCTGCCGGGACGCGACCAGGACATCGAGATCTACCGCCGTTTTCTTCGCGAGCTTGGACGGCTGGAAATTCCCGTCGCTTCCTACGACTTCCACCCGGCGAACACGTACACGACGAACAACGTTCAGCGCCGCGGTTACACCGCGCGCGAGTTCGACCTGGACGATTTCCGCAACAAGATCGAAAAGCACCGCTTCGAGCGCGAGTATTCGGCCGAGGACATCTGGTCCAATTACACGTATTTCATGAAGGCGGTGCTGCCTGTCGCGGAGGAGTCCGGCGTAAAGCTGGCGTTGCATCCGGATGATCCGCCGCTCGTCCGGATGAACGGCGTGGCCAAGATCTTCACGCATTACGAAGGCTACCGCCGCGCCGAACAGATCGCCGGCAACAGCCGCCACTGGGGCCTCACGTTCTGCGTTGGCACATGGTCGGAGGGCGGCGACCGCATGGGCAAGGACGTTTTCGAGATGATTCATGATTTCGGCGGCCGCGGAAAAATCTTCGAGGTTCATTTCCGGAACGTGAGCGGGCCGCTGCCGCATTTTGTCGAGACGTTTCCCGACGACGGCTATCTCGACATGTACCAGGTGATGAAAGCGCTTCGGCAGGTTCGATTCAATGGCGCCGCGGAACCGGACCACGTCCCCAAACTCGCCGGCGATAACGGGATGTTGCGCCCCGGCACGGCTTACTGTATTGCGTACATGCGCGCCCTGCTGCGACGAGCAAACGAGGAGGTGGGGTAATCGCAGTTGATACTCGCTGCGGCCATTACTTCTTGCCGATTTCCATGTGCAGCCTCAGCGTCCCCACCCACACCGGGCCGCGGTCCCGATTGTAAGCCGGATCCGTCACGTGCTGCAGGTCCAAGGTGGCGAACAGGCCTGGCACAATCCGCGCCGAATAGTAGCTTTCAAATATAACCTCCGGCCCGTACCGCAGCCTCCCGTCACCAATCAAGAAGTCCGATCCGCCAAGCGCCAGGTATTCCGAGTGGACGGCGGTGATCCCGCTCACCGTCACTTCCGCCGCCGCGGTATCGTGCGGGCGATTCCAGCGCGCGCCGCCGATCGACATGCCCACGGTTGCCAGCCGGTCGATTGCGGTAAACGCAAAGCTCTCAGTTTTCCCGTCGTTCCATCCGAGCCGCCCGAACACGCCGAGGTCTTTCGCGATTTCCTGGTCCACGCTCACGCCGAAGCCGTACTTGAGCGTTCCCGGGCGCCGCGTGGCAGTTACGTCCGGTGTCGTGCCGGCTCGTGCGGCCAGCCGGATTGCGTCCGCGTACGTTCCGGCATCGGCGCGGTTGAAGTAGCTCAGCAGCCGCGCTGTGCCATCGTGCCCGCCAAGGTGGGTTCGCAGTTCCCCCTCGAACATATCGCTGCGGTCGCGCAGAATCCGCCGGTCGAACCGCAGCCCGTTCGCTACTTTCGGCATGGCCGCGCTGCCGTAGCGCAGGGACCATCGCCGGGTGTGGAACTCGTGCACCCAGCCCCAGGTGTATCCGCGCGTATCGGCGGGATAATCCCATGCGCCGTTGTACATGATAGCCCAGCCCATGAACTGGGTGCGAGGGTCGTGCGAATACCGGTTGTTGTCGAAGAAATCAGTCACGGTAAACCGCCCGAGCGTGATCGAATACCGGGTCACGGGGCGGCTGCCGGCCAGCTGATTCTCCCCGCTATCGAAGGACTCTCGCTCGTCGCCGAACCCGAAGTCCTGCGTGATGTAAAGCCGTGCGAGGTACGGTTTCGGCGTCGCCGTAGCCACCCGGGGCATCTCGCCGTTGGGGAAATTGGCGATCCCGTTGGTTCCGCTGAAACCACGCCCTCCCGCGACTTCGGGATCGAAATAGAACTGGGTGTTGCGCGCGGGCTGCCATCCGAAGAACAGCGTGGAGGTGAGCGACGCTTCCGCCTCGGGATGACTCGCCAAGCTGAACCTTCCCGCATACGGCGAAGCGAAGCTGGAATGATACTGCCCGATCGACGTCGCCTGCCAATACAGGTTCCACTTTTCGTCCGGCGCCGGGTTCTGCGCGCGCAACGCCATCGCCGCGGCTAACCCAGCGAGAGCGTACGCTCTCGTCTTGCTCCCAAGCATCATCCCGATGGTCGCACCATTTGCTTTCTTCCATCCTTCAGCCCCCCTTGTTTTTCCATGGAGGGGGCGATTAGAATTTCTGTAGTCTCGTACCGTATCGATTCAATGTGGGGATTGCCAAGGAGGCACTATGAACAAGGTAGCTTATGGCTCGGCGATCGGACTGCTGTTGTGGCTGTATTCGCCCGCTCCTGTATCCGGGCAAGCGGTTTATGGAAGCATCGTAGGGACGGTTACCGACTCTACAGGAGCCGCTGTCCCGAAGGCGAAAGTTACCGTGGTGGATGTGGGGAAGGGCGTCAGCTACACGACGTCCACCAACGAATCCGGCAACTACAGCCAGACACACCTCATCGCCGGCACCTACGAGGTTCGCGTCGAGGCGTCCGGTTTCAAGACCTTCGCGCAACAGAACGTCGCCGTGCAAGTGGACCAGGTCGCGCAAGTGAACGCGCAGCTTGCGATCGGCAATGTCGGCGAGGTGATTAACGTTACCGCGGAGGCGCCCCTGCTGAAGACCGAGAGAGCCGACGTGTCGGACCTGATGAGCCAGAAAGCCGTTTCAGAATTGCCGGTATTCTCTCGCGACATGAGCCGGCTGTACTTCCTGGTTCCGGGTGTTCAGGCCACCGGCACCACCGCGGCCAGTGAGCAGCCCCAGGACATTTACCGGCCGACGATCGGGGGCCAGTATTGGGGCGGCATCTCCTTCCTGCTGGATGGAACCGACAACCGCGAATCGGTTCTGGGCGAGCCGGTGATCACGCCCAATCTCGAATCCGTTTCGGAGCTGAAAATCACCACGACAGCCTATGATGCGGAGTTTGGCCAGGCGAGCCAGGCCATCATTTCGGCTCAAACCAAGTCCGGCACGAACGAGATTCATGGCAGCGCGTTCTGGTTCCGGCGCGATAATATCGCCGCCGCACGCGATCCCTTCGCAGCAGGCACAACCCATCGTCGGAACAAATGGCCGCTTCATTCCACCGACTCTGTGGAATCAGTTCGGCGGATCTATCGGCGCTCCGATTCAAAAGGATAAGACCTTCTTCTTTACCGACTATCAGGGCAGCCGGCAGAAGAACGGCGGGTCGCTGCTGACGCGCGTGCCTACCGCGGGCGAACGCGCGGGAGATCTGAGCGATCTGGGCGTGAGCATCTTCAATCCATGCAACGGCTCGAATTGCAATATAGCGCCGGCAGACCGCCAGCAATTCAGCGGCGCAGTAATCCCGACGGCGCAGTTGTCTTCTCAAGCGCAGAACCTGCTCAAGAGCATCCCGCAACCGAACATTACCACCGCCACAGGCGCGGTGCCGAACTATGCTGCCTCGGGAAGCGGAATTGTCCAGAGCGATTCGTTCGACGCTCGCGTGGACAGATATCAGACCGACAAACTTCACATGTTCGGCCGGTACAGCCTGCTGCAAGTCGACCAAACTGCTCCGGGCGCTTTTGGGTTCGAGGCCGGCGGGCCGAACTTCGCGACAACCGCGTTTGCCGG
>QHXU01000097.1:42436-44166 GCA_003223065.1 Acidobacteriota bacterium
ATGCCCCGTTTCAACCTGACCGGCACGGGCGGCTTCAACTTCGGATATGCGCTCGGCACCAACTCCTGCAACTGCCCCTTGAACGAACAGGAGAACGAGTTCCAGTGGGTGGGCAACGTTACTCACATTCAAGGAAATCATTCGTTCAAAGTCGGCGCGGACTTCCGCTACGCTCAAAATCTGCGAGTGCCGAGCGACTCGCACCGCTCGGGCGAGTTGACGTTTGATGCGACCACAACCCAGGGGCCGAACGGAGGCGGTCTTTCGCTCGCCTCATTCCTTTTGGGCCAGGTGAATTCGTTCACGCGTTACGTCAGCAATTCCACCGAGGCGGCGGAGCGACAGCACCGCCTCTTCTCCTACGCCCAGGACACCTGGCGCGTGACTCCGAAGCTGACCGTCAACTACGGCCTGCGCTGGGAGATTTACTTCCCGCAATACGTGAACGGCAAGGCTCAGGGCGGATTTCAGAGTCTCGCCACGGGAGAGGTTCTCACCGCGGGCGAAAATGGAATCGGGCTCAACGGAAACGTGAATACCGCGCTGACGCACTTTGCCCCGCGTCTCGGCATCGCTTATCAATTGGCGCCGAAGACGGTGATCCGTACCGGGTACGGGCGATCCTACGATGTCGGCGTATTTGGCGTTTCGTTCGGACACAATGTGACGCAGAATCTGCCGGTGCTCGCAAACCAGTCATTGAATCCGGCCAATCCATGGCTCGCAGTCTTCACGCTGGCAAACGGACCGCAGGCTCTGGACCCGACCACGATCCTTGCTTCGCAGCCCAAAGGCAAAACGGGCAATCCGCTGCTTCCGAACGGCGTATCGCCGAATGTGCTGCCGCTGACGAGCGACAATAACATGCGCCTGCCGACTGTCGATGCCTGGAATTTCACCATCGAGCATCAGTTCACGCCGAGCACGGTGCTTTCGGTGGCTTACGTCGGAAATCACGCCACACATGTCACTCCCGGCGGCACCAACTACAACATCAATCAGCCGAACATCGTCGGCTTCGGCACGCTGAGCACCAACCAGCGCAGGCTTTTTTTTCAGCCGTTCGGGTGGACGCAATCGATCAAGTACTTCAGCGACGACGGGACTCTCAAGTTCAACTCCCTGCAGGTCCGCGGCGAGAAGCGCTTTTCGAACGGCCTGATGTTTCAGGGCAATTTCACCTGGGCCAGCGCCTTCGACTTCGCCAATGACTATTTCTTCTGGAATCACGACATCGATTACGGGAGAGAAAACAACGTCCGCCGCTTCGTTTTCAATTTGAACCAGATCTATGAGCTACCGTTCGGCCGGGGCCAGAAATACCTGCGCAACGTCTCGCGGCCCATGGATTACCTCGTAGGCGGCTGGAAGTTGTCGGGCATCTGGCTATATCCGTCCGGCATTCCGTTCACGCCAAGTTACCTGGACTGCGTAAGGGACGAAGACACAGGGCCGTGCCGCCCCAACCTGGTGGGCAGCGCGAGCATTTCGAATCCTAGTCCGCAAGCATGGTTTGCTGTCGCGCCCGCGGGGACCAGCGGCACCGGGTGCACCGCGACCTCCGCGGCAACGCGGGAACTGAATACGAACGGCTGCACGCGCGGACCCTGGAGCCGGCCGTCAGCAGGGACGTTCGGAAACGTGGCGCGCAATTCGTTCTTTGGACCACACTCATTCAACGCGGATCTGTCTTTGACCAAGGGGTTCGCCATCACGGAAAAGCTGAATGC
>QHXU01000401.1:0-3571 GCA_003223065.1 Acidobacteriota bacterium
AGGGAATCAGCGATCCCGTTTGGCTTTCGCCGCCGATTTCGATCGCGCCGCCAAGTCCTGAAAATTGCGGTGGACCGGCCTTGGTGTACCACTGCCAGAAGTTGCGCAGATAGCTGAAACGGAACTCATTGGTGGTGTTGGGCGTAATCTGCGTAGTCAGGCCGGTCACCCAATAACCGGGCTTCTGCGGCCTTGTCGCCGTCGCATTGTATTGTCCTGCTTGCCCGCCCAGCAGCCCCCCGATGTCGACCTGCGTATTCACAAATTGCGAGAAATCGTAGTAGCGGTAGCTCACCATGAGCTTCCATTTTTCGCCGAAGTCGTGGTCGATGCGTCCCACCCAGTTGTTGGACTTTTGCGGAAGAGCTAGGTTGCCTAGGTAACCTTGCGAGTTGACCCCGTCGACCAGGCCCGTCGTGGCGCTACCGGTGGTGAACGACGGATCGTTCGGAGGGGGCATGAGATTCCAGAGCTTCGTGACGATAGGATTCACACCGAGCCCGCGCGGGTCGCAAGGCTGGCCGCCGCAGGTGGCAGGCTGATAGTTGACGCCATTCACGGTAACCGCGAATGGATTGAGATTGAACTGGGCGGTTCCACCTCCCGCTGCCGGGAGCGTTACAACGCCTGCACGCATCAAAGCCGTGGGTGTGCCGTGGTCGAAGCTGACGACATTTGGAAACCGGCTGCCCTCATAATTGAAGAAAAAATATGTCTTTCCGCCCCAGAACTTGGGCGTCAAAGGGCCGCCGACAGCGGCGCCGAAACGGTTTCGATGAGTGGCCGGAAGGGGCGTAGCATGCCCGTTGACCAGAACGTGGTTGTTCCGCCAGAGATTGGCGGCGCCCACATTGCTTCCAAAATAAAACTCGTACAGCGCCCCATGGAACGCATTGGTTCCGCGCTTAGTCACCATTTGGACCTGGCTGCCGGCCGCATTGTTGAATTCCGCGGTCTGGTTGCTCGTGCCGACCTTGAATTCCTCGATACTTTCGATGGGAGTGGGCATCACGCCGGTCGGCGTGCCGCCGGAGGCGCCGGCGCCACTATAGCCATTGCCCGGAACATAGGTGGTATTGTTCCCGGACATGTCGTCGCTGTTGTTGCCTCCGTCGAGTTGGAAGCCGTTCTGATCCGACGCAGCACCGGCCACGTTGCCCGCAAGCGACACTCCAACCTGGAGCACGGAGAGCGTCGACGCATCGCGTCCCAGGTTCGGCAGCAACTGGAGCTGGTCATTCCGGATCGTTGAACCGATGGTGGCGTTGAGCGTTTGCAGCTCCGCCCCCGCCCCCGCCTGAACTTCCACCACCGTCGTAGTCGCGCCAAGCTGCAACGTCACATTGAGGGTGAGCGTCTGGCCGACGTCGACCTTTTGCGCGGTAATCCTGGATTGCGTGAAACCCGTCGCGCTGACCGCGAGGTCGTAAGTGCCTGGCGAGACGTTGATAAACGTGTAGCGTCCGACCTCGTTTGTCTTGCCGGTTTGCGAGGAGTTCGTGGTGGGGTCGGTGAGCTTGACTTCCGCGTTCACCACGGCTGCGCCGGATGGGTCAAAAATGACGCCAACAATAGTACCAGTGGCAGCCTGGCCCAAGGCAGGCACAGAGCCGACGACCAACAATGCGCACGCGCACACGATCGCGAGGCAAAAGGAAAAGAAACGGCCAACACTGACCCTGTAGCAGCTCGAATTCATAACCCCTCCTCTCCTGACTCAGGGGATACCCTTGTTTCGATCCGCAAAACCCAACACTCAGTCCAGGGCAGCTCCTGGCCGGACACAACTGTGAGGAATTGTATTTCCGCCTGACGATGATGTCAAGGCGAAAGACCCGTTTGTCTGAAAGTATTCTTGTCCTGATCGCTCGGCTGGATGGACTACGGCGCGAAGCTGCCTGATTCGACATTGACGGATAGAATGGCTCTCGGACCCCATCTTGCGTGTCCAGGAAAGAGGAAATACCATGATCGGTCGCCGCCGCTTTCTCGCTTCCCTTTTCGCCACCCCGTTGTCCGCTGCCGCGCAGGCTGCCGGGAGCCGTACCCCGCGCGACCTCAAAATCACCGACGTCAAGGTCGTCGTCAGCAACCCGGGCAAGTCTTCGCTCGGCAATTACGTGCTTGTCAAGATTGTCACCAACCAGCCCGGACTGTTCGGCTGGGGTGATTGCACTTGCTCCGGCAGCGAATTGGCCGTCGCCAAGTTCCTCGATGAGCATATGAAGCCGGGCATGCTTGGCCGGAATCCGATGCGCCTCGAAGACCTCTGGCAGACACTGTTTTTCCTGCCCTACTACCGTTCCGGCTCTGTCCACATGTCCGCCATCAGCGGTATCGACATGGCCCTGTGGGACATCAAAGGCAAAGTCGCAGGTCTGCCGGTTTACGAGCTTCTCGGAGGACGGGCACGTCTGAAGCTGCTCACCTATACCAGCACTGGCGGGCGCGACAATCACGATGTGGAAGAAGGCGTGCGCCGCCTTATGGCGCGCGGTTACAAAGTAGTGAAGGCGCAAGTCTCAATGCCCGGCGCCGAGGGCGGTTACGCCGTTCCACCCACTGAGCGCCAGCGCGAGGCGATGCAACAAGCCTACGAGGGAGGCGTCGCCCCGACCGAGGTTTGGGATCCCGAGCCATACGTACGCACTGTAGCCGGACTCTTTGCGCACTTGCGCAAGACCGTTGGAGACAACATCGGGCTGCTGCACGACGCCCACGAGCGCGTGAGAGCGAACCAGGCCGTGCAGCTTGCCAAGGCGGTGGAGCCGTTCAACTTGTTCTATCTCGAGGACCCGCTCAGGCCCGAACACATGGACACCATCCGCCAGATCCGCCAGCAGTCGGCGACGCCAATCGCCATGGGTGAAATCTTTGTTGGCCCCTGGGAGGGCCTGCAGCTCGTCACCAACCACCTGATCGATTACGTGCGCCACGACTTAGTGCACTGTGGAGGCATCACGACGGGCAGGAAAGTAGCGGCCAACTGCGAGCCGTACGGGATTCTGACGGCGTGGCACGGACCGGGCAACATCTCGCCGGTCGCGCACATGGCCAACGCGCACGTCAGCCTCTCTGTGCCAAATTTTGGGATCCAGGAGTACTCGGTCGGCTGGCCGGAGGCGATCCACGAGGTGTTCTCCGCGACGCCTAAGTTCGACGCCGGCTACATCGACATCGAGGATAAGCCCGGGCTGGGAATCGAGGTGAGCGAAACAGCCGCATCGAAATATCCGTATCTGCGGCGTCTGCGACCGTTGATCCGTCAGTCCGATGATTCAGCCTGGCCGTACTGATCGGGCGATCCTCTGCCTGTTGTAACCGATACACGGAGGTGTATATTTGTTTTTGTGCATTCAGCCGCTCTTTTCATCGCGACGCTGTCGATAATATTTCCGGCAGCCGCCCAAACAGTCACTAAAACAGCCAGGGTTGAGGTGGATGGGCGCATGGAGACCATTCGCCAGATCAACGGCCGTTGGTGGTCCCAAGATAACCGCCAACTGACGCAGCGAAAGGATGTCAGTTGGCTCTGGACCATCCAGAACAAGCGCGTTGAGGGAGTGGTTTT
>QHXU01000401.1:3595-6435 GCA_003223065.1 Acidobacteriota bacterium
GCCGCGATGCAGTGCGCGCTTTGCTGGGAGATCCCAACGAAACCTGGGACCGGAACGGCTTTTGGTGGTATTACGCAGCCAATGGCACATCGCTCTTCGTGCGTTTCCTGGGAGACAAGGCTAACGAGCTTGGCGAAGCGCGGTACGAACGGCCTGAGTACGGCGTCAGTGGACGGCCGGTTGCATCCATCGAAAAGGAACTGGCTGGCCGCAGTATCCACAAGATCATGGCTGACCGCGCGTGGCAGAGGAGTTCGCCCGAGAGCTACGAGGAGTCGAAGAGATCCGAGCCGCATCCCGCTACTCTGCCGCCAGGCACAGCTGAGCGGGTTCGGGCGGCGACGGCGGCTCGGGCCGAAGCGCGTGGCTTCACCGTGCCCCGGCGGGTTCAAACACAAGTCGCTCCGGTGACGTCGGCCGCGCCGGTGTCCGCAAGCGCGGAGCGCGCGCCCGAGCCGCCGCGCCGGAGGATCGCCGCGAATCTGGTGGAGGCGGTCAAGACCGGAATGACTCGCGCCGAGGTCGTGAAGAGCCTCGGCGAACCTGGCGGCTCATTCCGCATCACTGGCAGCGACAAGGCCGTTGAGACGCTAACCTATGATCTCGATTCCGGCGCTACGGCGTCGATCCGGCTTGAAGATGGGAAGGTCACACGCATCACGCAGTGAATCGTTTGTTCCGCAAGAATTTGGATTGTTTTTCGCCGCCCATGGGAGTATTCTCGATCCATTCCCTGAAAGGAGGAATTGTCATGGGTGCGCCAGCAACCCCGCTGCCCGCGGTATACCAGGACCCTACTACTGTTGATCCTGGACATTACAAAGTAGAATTTGAGAACGAACGAGTCCGGGTCCTAAGGATCAGGTATGGTCCCGGCGAGAAATCGACGATGCACGGGCATCCGGCATCCGTCGCAGTCTTTCTAACCGATGGCCGTTTTAGATTCACCTACCCGGACGGCAGGGCGGACGACAACGCCGCCACGGCCGGCCAGGTCCTTTACTTTGACGCGTTGGAGCACCTTCCGGAGAACACAGGCGATCAGCCTTTTGAAGTGATCGCGGTGGAGTTGAAAGGTTAGGCTACTTTAGTCCGGGCGCCAGGGATGACCTGGCGCCCTTCGTGCCATTCACACCTCCGCGCGTTACGAAATCGAAAAAGGACGTGCCTTGCGTGGAATCAGGAGTCAGGCGGAAAACGTTCCAGACGCGGCCGCGATGGTGTCCGCCCGCCGGCGCCTTCCGCTTGTAATAGTGGCCAATGCCCTCCTGCGAGCTGGCGGAGGGGCTGGCGGCATTCTGGTAGGTCTGTTTCTCTCGGATGCCGCAAATCGAGGCGCTTCCGTAGATGCGGGGCTCGTCGGGATTCTTGGCACGGTTTCCTTTGGCGCCGAGCTTTTCTTTTCCGTACCGATGGGGATGTTGTCCGATGCCGTGGCGCCGCGGGGCCTGATGACGGCGGGAGCCCTGTTGGGCGCTGCCGGCACCCAACTTTTCGGCATCACCAGCCGGACCGGAGTGTTCTTCATCAGCCGCGCACTCGAAGGTCTCGGTGTCGCGGCGAGCGGTCCTGCGTTGCTCGCTCACCTCACTGATGCCACGGACGGATTTCCCGCGCTGCGTGCCCGCGCGATGAGCTTTTTTGAACTCTCCTTTTTGGCTGGAATTGCGATCGGCGGCGTGACCGGAAGCCAGCTTTGGCGGATGCTCAATACGGGCGCATTCGCTGCGGTTGCGTCCGGTTACATTTTATCGGCCGGGCTGCTTCTGTTCGGCGCAGCAGGGAGTAGAGGTCACGGAGGCGCAGCGGCGATTTCAGGCTTCCGGCGCGCGCTGCGTGAACCATACCTGCGACGCCTTGCGCCGATATGGCTGTGCGTCAACACAATCGTTGGGTTGTGGCTCGGTCCGACGCTCACCTTTCTCATGACACAGAGGGCACGAAGCAGTCAGTTCCTGGCCGGTGTTTTCGCAGACAATCCGGAGCGCATAGGTTGGATGTTGCTTGGGTACTCTCTGGTTTTCGGCGCCGGACTCACGGCCTGGAGCGTAGTGCTTCCGCGCATGACGCCGCAGCGGGCGCTCAGGATTGGGTTGCTCGCAATGCCTTTCGTATGCGCGGGCTTATTCCTGCTCAATCATTCCGCGAGCGAAAGCGATGCAATGCGGTGGGGGATCGGCGCGGTGACAGCGGTGTTCGTCATGATCGAGAGCGGCTTTACTCCGGCGGCGCTGTCCTTGTTGGCGGGAGCGGTCGGTGCCAGTGCCGGCAGAGGCGCCGCCATGGGGATCTACTCGGTCCTGCTGAGTATCGGCGCCATCGCCGGTTCTCTCCTCGCTGCCGGGCTCGGCAAGAGATTCGCGGTGGATGGATTGATCTACGGTACGCTCGGGCTGGCGCTGATAGCCCTGGTGCTTCTGAGGAGATCAGGAGTGGACCGGCTTTAGGAAAGCGCCGTTGACCGGACGCGCGGCTACGGTCACAGCGAAGATGGGAAGGAACACGTGGAACTTGCGCGCAATCAACAATTTTCTCGCCCTTTTGCCGTGACAGCACACAGGGCGGACGGCCCACGCCGGTAAAGCAAGAAAGTGCAAGCGCCGATCGGTTTACAAAAAGTAGAGTTGGAGATAGGACCAAAGGAGCGCAAACATGCTCGGCACAAATCGGGCAACGCCGTTCGGAATGCTGATTGGTCTGATCTTGGTTGGGTCGACGCTTCTCGGCGACGGCCGTACTTCAGATCACCGGGCCAAAGGAGCGGACGCCCGGCAACCAAATGCGTCTTCACGAAAAGCAATGATCAATGTCCTTGGATCGCCACATCCGAATCCGGCCCT
>QHXU01000401.1:6464-7612 GCA_003223065.1 Acidobacteriota bacterium
TCACAAAAAGGGAGAACTCCATTTCGGCTGGGTCATGGATGGCAGGGCGATTCAAGATCTCTGGATTGGTTATCCCACCGACGGCCAGCAGGAGCATAGTATGGGCACCACCTTCAGGTTCTTCGATACCAAGCTGAAGCAGTGGCGGATCGTGTTCATAAATCCAAAATCCAACTACGTGGTCACCGCGCAGGGCGGGCGCGAGGGTGATCGCATCGTCTTGCGCGGCGCCGATACGGACGGTCTGCCGCTGCGGTGGACGTTCAGTGAGATTACTCCTGACTCATTTCATTGGCAGGGCGAGAAATCCCACGATAGTGGCAAGACCTGGAAGATCGAAGAAGATCATCACATGAAGCGGCGGACCAACTCGCGTGCGAAGCACGGAACCACTCCCTGATATTGATTGATGTTCGAGCGGATAAGCTCCGGAGTTGATGTCATGACAAATCTGACGAGGTGCTTATTAGTGACGGTAGCCTTACGCGTGATGACAATTCCAGTGGCCGCGCAAAACCCGGCCGTGCCTGCCACCAAGAGCGCTATCACATTCACGCAGATGAAATCGCTGGTGGGGGAATGGGAAGCGGTTCAGGATGGCGTGCCAGTTCCGGAAACCTACAATCTGACGGCAAATGGCACCGCGCTCATGGCCGAAACACGCCCTGGCAACGAGCCGGCCATGATCACAATATTCACCGTAGATGGCGACCACCTGATTGCGACACACTACTGTGTTGCGGGCAATCAACCCCAGATGGTCACAGGTGTCCCGGATGACCTGCAGAAAGGCGTCGCATTTACTCTGGCCCGAGTGACGGGAATGAAGACACCGGATGACTGGCACAACACAGGCGTCACGATCACGCTGGATGATCCAAACCACATGACGCAGCGGTGGACGTACCTGTACAAGGGAAAAACGGGAACGAGCGTGTTCCATTACACGCGCAAAAAATAAACCCCCGCTATCGATCCGCCGGGCGGATTTATGTTTTCGATTTTCGCAGCCGAACCTCGGGAAGCCGGGTCGTTGTAAACCGCTGCATACGCAGATCGCGCGGCCAGGTCTTTACAGCCGAGGGTCGATGCCCGAAGCGCGTCGTGAACTCTCTCGCAAAGTGACTGAGGTTTGAGAATCCGGACTG
>QHXU01000098.1:0-921 GCA_003223065.1 Acidobacteriota bacterium
TTGTTAAATCCGGAATTGCCGAGGGATTGACGGCACACGCCAGAATTGTTCGGGTCGAAGACTTCAGCGAACGCGAATGGGTCATACCAGAAACCCGACTTATCGGCAATTCTCTTCGGACTCCCGACGATATCAATCTCAGTTGGGGAATTGCCTGGCCAAGCCGCGTCGCAGTCTCCCGTGACATTGAAGGTCGAGCCGCTATAGACGCTCACGACGTTGTTCACCTGCCACCCGGAAACGATCTCGCTGATCGCACCTTTACGGGAGGCCCACCTTTGGCCGCGGCCAAAGGGCAAGTCCCAAATGTTAGTGATGGCGAGGTTGTGGGAGCGATCATAGCCGGTGAGTGCGCGGTTCATGCTCAGGTAGGACAGTGACTGAATGTTCGGTGTACCGGAGCTTGCATCCACCAGGTTGATCGCCTTGCCCCAGGTGTAGTTGATGTTCATCATCAGGCCTTTGCTGAACCGCCGCTGGAGCGAGGTCTGAAGCGAATCGCGAGGTCTGAAGCGAATCGTAGTGGCCAGTGCCAAGAGGCTCCAGGAACGTCGTTGCAGCGGTTCGTCCCCATTGCTGGAAGAGCGGCTGGGTGTTCCTGTTGGTGAACGGGACCTGGCTCGCATTTATGTCGACGAACCCGAGTTGCCGAGTCGAACGCGTGGCAACGTAACCGGCCTGGCCAGTGAACCCCCAACCTAGCTCTTTCTGAAGTGTGAGATTCCAGGACTGGATGTAGCCGCGATGCAGATTCTTGGGCTGACCCTCAAATCCGATATTCAGAGGGAGATCAATGATCCCGTTACCGAGACTGGGCGCCGGAGGGAGGGACGGAATTCCCTTGGCCAGCGTGGTGGCGGGAGTGAAACGGTTCGGCGTTTGAAGACCAAAGGGCTCCATGATCGGGTAGTTGTTGCGTTG
>QHXU01000098.1:945-6668 GCA_003223065.1 Acidobacteriota bacterium
GTACCCTGCGCGGACCACAAATGTATTCGTGGCTCGCCAGGCTATGCCGAGGCGCGGGGAAAAGCGTTTCTTGCTGATCTCGACGCCGCAGTCGCCGGGCACAGAACCCACACCGCAGATCAGTACCTTGTTGATGGTGGGGTCGTAGCGCTCCAGGCCGCGATCGGCACGGGTAGGATACGGGAAATACTCCCAGCGCGTGCCGTAGTTGAGAGTCAGCTTGGGAGTGATGTTCCATCGGTCGCGTATGTACGCGCTGTACAACATGGAGCGGATGTGGTACTCGTCCGGGAACTGCAGCGACTTGCTCGCCTGGTCGGGCAGGCCTAGCAGGAATGAGGCGTAACTATTGGCGCGGCTGGTGGAGCTGCTGCTGCCACACACTGGAGGATCCTTGCAAAGCGACGTGATATTCCGTCCAAAGTCAAACCCGCCCTGGGATCCATAAAATGTCCCACCGCCGATCCACTCCGCCTGCGTCTGGTTAAGGCCCTGGCGGTAGATATCGGCGCCAAACCGGACGTTATGCCGGCCATGAGTCCAGTTAAAGTTCACCACATATTGATATTGCGGGTCGTGGCGGTAATACGGCATGAAATTTGAATCGTTGCCGGCGACCGCGAAATCACTCGTGCCGAGGTTAAACTGGAACTCCGGCCAACCGCTCTCAAATTTGCGGGTCCCATTGGTTCCAGGAATGCCCAATACGTCAGCGCCAATGTTCTTGCCAAGCCCCACCTGCTCGGAATTTGTGCCCTGCCTGGTAAAGCCGAAGTAGGCGTCGATGACTAAGGACGGGGTGAACGTATAGGTCCCGCCGAAAGTTGAACTGTACGTCTCGCCATGACCGTTGCCCGGATTGCTGCTGCCTCCAATTGGCCGCCCCTGCAGGCTTGTGCCGAAGACGGTGGGCGTGAAATCCGAATAGTGCAAGACACTGAAGCGCCCGAACATATTGAATTTTTCGCTCACGTTCCAGTTGACCTTGCTGTCAATTGTGTGGCGGTCGAACGCGAACGCGCCAGACGCAAAATAATTATTACTCAGCCCCGGAAGGTTCGGGTCCGGGAAGAGGCTGTTGATCTTCTGCGCAATTAGCGCGCTGGGCGTGTTCAGCAGGCTTCGAGGAATGATATTCGCGCAGGTGGGATTCGTAGCCGTGTCGCAGCGCGGGTCGCCAGGCGCCGTTATCGGCACCCGTTTCGAAGCATCAGCCAGGGTGGCTCCTGAAGCGTCTGTGTAGGGATTATAGATGATGACACCACTCGACAAAAACTGGGAAAAATCGCCGGCCTTCATGGCAGGCGTCGGCACGGTCACTTTTCTCTGAACGTTGCGGTGATCATAGCTGCCTTCGTAGCTGACGAAGTAGAACAGCCGGTCCTTCTTGATCGGTCCGCCGACCGTGGCGCCGAACTGGTTGTATACCAGCTTTGGCCTCTGCGATTGGCCTGACGGGACCGATTCCGGCCAAGCTTTTAGAAGTTGGTTGCTGTGGTATTCAAACGCCGACCCGTGTACCTCGTTGGTGCCGCTCTTGATCTGCACGTTGATGGCAGCGCCGCCTGCCAGCCCCTGCTCGGCGTCGTAGCTGCTTGTCACGACGTTGACTTCCTGGATCGATTCGAGCGCGGGGATGTAGGAGACGACGTGCGGCAACTGCACGGTTGTCGAGCTCACACCGTCGATGCGTGTATTGTTCTGATCGTCGCTGGTGCCGTTGACAAAGAACTCCAGGGAGCGCGAGGGATTCGTCGGAATCGAGTGTGAATTATGTGGTGGCGAAATGCCGGGAAGTGTTCGGTAGAGCTGCTGGTAATTGCGGCCAATCGGCACAGGGAGGTTTTCCAGCTCCACGGAACTCACCTCGGCGTGCGTTTCGGCGCGGTCGGTCTGAAGTGTGGGCGCTTCGCCTGTGATTGTGACCGATTGCTCGATACTTCCGACCTCGAGGGCAACGTCGGCCCGTGTAACGTTGTTCAGAGTGACGGGAATATCACGCCTCTCATGAGTCTTGAATCCGGACACCGACACCTTCAAAGTGTAGTTGCCGGGCTGAAGATCGATGAATTGGTACGCACCGGTGGGATCCGTGGTTGCGGTCTTCGCGATTCCCGTGCCTTGGTTAGTGACGGTAATCGCCGCGCTTGGAATGACCGCCCCTTTGGGATCCGTAACGTTGCCGACCAGGGAACCGTATAAGACCTGAGCAGACGCTCGATGCGAGGCCCCAAACATGATGGCGACCACGAGAATCGCTAAAACCGCACGACGCGACAGGCTGTCATGAAATCGATTCAGAATACGTTGCATAGCAGCTCCTTTTGCAGTTTGTGGGGGATAGTCGATTTGGCAGCAAGATTATCACAACTTGCTGCTGAAGCCAAGGCTGGACCGCGCGGAATGGAAAGCGGGCGAGGCCCGCCTCCATTTTTAAACATCAAACGATCTTTTTGCCGTATTTTTCGACCGTTTTCGCGTTGAACTCGACGCCGAAGCCAGGCGTGTCGTCCAGGTAGAGCACGCTTTTTTCGATCCGTGGTTTCTTATCGTAAAGTTCGAACCAGAGCGGGTCGCGGTCCGGATTCGCGAAAGACTCCAGAATGTAGCCGTTCGGCACGGACGCCAGCAGATGCCCGTGCAGCACCGGCTCGTGATGCGGAGCCATCTGAATGTGGCTCAGGCTTGCCATGCCGGCCACCTTGCGCCACTCGGTGATTCCGCAGTGGGCGTTGCAGTCGAACTGCATGAAGTCGATCGCGCCCGTCTCCATTAGCCGGCGCGCGCCCCACCGCGTCAGCTCATGCTCGCCCGATGCAAGCGGGATGCGAGTGTTCAACTTCACTTGTTTGAGCGGCTCCACATCGTCGTACCAGCGAAGCGGCTCCTCCAGCCAGGTGATGTCCAGGTCGTACATCTTGTTCGACGCCCGAATCGCGGTCGCCACGTCCCAGCCCTGGTTGACGTCGAGCATCAGCTTTACCTTCGGACCGACCGCGTCACGCACCGCCTTCACGCGGTTGTAATCGTCCTCCACCGAGTAGCCGCCGCTGATACCGCCGACTTTGAGCTTAATCGCGTCGTAACCGGCCTCGATGTAACCGCGTGCTTCGGTGATCAACTCCGGAATGCCCTTGCCTTCGCGATAATATCCGCCCGTTACGTATACGGGCACCGAATCGCGGTAGCCGCCGAGAAATTTGTAGACCGGCAGACCGGCGTATTTGGCCATGAGATCATAGAGCGCGGCGTCGACCGGCGCGATTGCGGCGACGATGGCAGTCTGCCCCCAACCGCGCACGGAGGGCTCGCGCCCGTAGGTCGCGGCGAACATCTTCTCCCAGATCTTGCCAACCATGAACGGATCCTCGCCGACCACGAGATCGCCGAAGCCTTTGCCGAACAGGTCGGCTCCACCGCCCGCACCCTCGCCTTCGCCGGTGAGCGCGCCGTCGGTTCGCAGCTTGACAATAAGGCGCGAAGCCTTCGGATGATATCCGCCGATCGGCGAATTGGCCATCCAGAAGCGTTCTTTGAGCGGCTTCTCGATCAGCGTCACCTCAAGCCCCGTGATCTTCAGCGCCTTGGTCTGGCCGCGCGGCCGGTCTCCTTGCGGCCGATTGGCAAGCGCGGCGGCTGGTGTTCCTAGCAACGTGCTAGCGATCATGTTTCGACGAGTCATGTGTCTATTCCCCTCTAAGCGATAGCGGAGGCACGCCCGCGCACTTCAGTGCGAAGGAAATCGGAAAGTAGCTCGAGACCACGAGGAAAGCGATCGCCGGAGGCGGCGAAGCCGAGCCGGAAATGTCCGGGCATTCCAAAGCAATCGCCCGGAGTCAGGAGCACGCCGCGCTTGATTAGCCTCAGACAGAACTCCCTCGCGTCGGCGCCGTCGCGGAGCCACGGGAACGCCGTCATCCCGCCCGGAGGCCGCACCCAGCGCACTATGTCACTATACTCATCAAAGAAATTATCGAGCAGCGCCAGGTTGGCGCTGGCGACCAGGCGACCGCGCGCGTAGATCGCATCACGGTTTTGCAAAGCAAGCGTGGCCAATCGCTCTCCCAGCACCGTATTTGAGACGGTGAAGTAGCTGCGCGCATTTGTGTAGCGTGCCCGCCGCTTCGAGTCACGCTCGACCATCCAGCCAACGCGAAGGCCGCTCAGGCAAAGCGCCTTGGAAAAATCGCCCAGCACGGTGGCGTGTGCCAATCTCGCTGCCGATTGAACCTGGAGCCCGTGGTAAATCGGGTGGTAGACTTCGTCGGAAACGAGCTGGACGCCACGATCCGCGCAAAAGTCGTGGAGCGTCTCCATTTCAGTGTCGGAGACAACAGCGCCGGTCGGATTGTGCGGGGAATTAATGAGAACGAATCGGGTGTTTCGATCGACCAGCCTTCGAATTTCGCCCAGATCGATGCGGAATCCATCTTCGGCCCTCAAAGTGTAATAACGCGTCTCTACGTTCAGCGCTTTAGCCATCGCATCGTTGGATGGCAAGCCCGGATTTGGGATCACCACATTCGCGGCCGGCTCAGAAGCGAAGAAGAACAGCATGAGCAAGGCTTCGGATGCGCCGGTCACCACTTGGACATTATCGGGATCGACGCCATACATCGCGGCGATGGCTCCCCGCAATTCCTGCGAGCCGGTTGCGCCGGTGTAAAGCAACTCGGTGTCCAGCAATGCTTCGTTCACCTTGCCGCCATCAAGCGCCAGCAACTCGCGGAGAGTCCAGACCGGGCCGGTGCTCGACCCCAGATCGTATTCGATCTTGGGATCGGCATTGCGCGTTTGATCGAGCCATTGATCGAGCAGAAACGCCGGGAGGTCATGTTCCGATTGTCCCAAAGACGAGTGGCTGGGGGCGGTTGACTACCAACTTGGACCTATATACGATAATCGACAAGTTTTCAATTAGAGGTGCTGTCATGCGTCTACCACGTTGTTATATCGTGCTCGCGCTAGTCCTCTTTCCGTCCTTGGCCAGCGGCCAGATTGGTAGTTCGACGATCACTGGCCGGGTCACCGACTCTACCGGGGCGGTGGTTCCAAGGGTAAACATTTCGATTGTTCAGGGCGAAACGAATTTCCAGTTCGTTGCCGTCACGAATGACGACGGTCTTTACCGCGTCCCTTCGCTGTCGCCCGGCACCTACCGCATCAACTTTGAGGCGGCCGGCTTTAAGAAGCTCGTTCGCGACGGGATTGAGCTGCGTGCGGGCGACGTGCTCGCCGTGGACGTCCAACTTCAGGTCGGAGCCGTGACGGAATCCGTGGAGGTGACTGGCGCGGCGCCTCTGCTCGAGACCGAAACATCGGCGACGGGAGCGCTGGTCGAAGGTGACACACTGCACAAGCTGCCCCTTTACCAGCGGTATATCAACACGACGTTGAATCTTGTGCCCGGCCTTTCGATGGGCGGCTACGGTTATGGCGGTAGTCTTGGTTCCTATCATCTCGCTGGACAGCGGAATGGAGCGATTGGCATCTTTGAAGACGGGGTCAACGGCAATGAACAGACGGCCGGCACCACCGTCATCAAACCGATCCAGAACTCGGTCGAAGAAGTGAAAGTTCTGACGACAACCCTGCCAGCGGAGTATGGCCACTCGGCGGGCGGTGTCATCGCTGTCGTGAAAAAGAGTGGAACCAACGAGTTTCATGGCTTGGCGGCCGATTATGGACGTACACGCCGCATGCAGCACCGGCTGTTCTTCGAT
>QHXU01000098.1:6701-19355 GCA_003223065.1 Acidobacteriota bacterium
CCGGGTGGTTCATGGATCCGGAAGCTAACGTAAGCGGCCCGGTCTTCATCCCGAAGATCTATGACGGGCGCAACAAGACATTTTTCTTTTTCGCCTATCAGAAGCTAATTGAAAAGAAGTCCGCGCAAGTGATCGTCAATACTCCGAACGATGCAATGAAGGGTGGAGACTTCACATTTGGCGGCAAAGGAAACCCGATCTACGACCCCAGCACGACCCGCCAGTTGTCAGACGGAACCTGGGTCCGCGATCCGATTCCGGGCAACGTCATTCCCTTGGCTTTGTTCAACCCGGTAGCACAAAAGGTTCTGGGCTTTAATCCATGGGTGTCGCCGAACGCGCCGGGTTCGCTGACTCCTACCGGCCCGTCGAGCAACCTGATCACTGCCGAAAACTCCCGAACCTTCTTCGAGGATTACAGCACGAGAATCGATCATCAGTTCACTTCGGCTTTCAAGATCTATGGCAGTTACACCTACAACCACCAGAACGGCCTAAACCGGCCGACCAACATCGATATCAAGGCATTCGACGGCAGCCAGGGCGTTGAAACGCCCTATACGGCCAAGAATCTATCGATTGGCGGAACGCATGTAATCAGCCCCACGACGATCAACGACGCGCGAGTTGGGTACTTCCGGGTCCGTAACGACACAATTGCGTACTCTTACGGGCAGAATTGGCCTGCACAGTTGGGCATTCCCCGGGTGGATGGGTCCCTGATGCCGCAGTTCGGAGCGCCGGGCGGTACGCGCTACGATCAAAGCGGCATATACGGCCTGATCGGAAATGCTCCGAGCCTGAGCATTAACGAAACCCTCTCCTTCCGCGATGACCTTACCAAGGTTGTTGGCAGCCACGCCTTCAAGATGGGTTACGAATTGCTGCACTTCCGTCTCAACTCGGCCTTCGCAAACCGGCCGAGCGGAGCATTCTACTTCGATGGCATGACGGCGGCGCTTCAGCCGAATGGCCAGCCGGTACCGAACACAGGCAATACGTTTGCCGGGTTCCTGATGGGCTACGTTCGCGAGGCGTACTTTGACTCAGTGCTGACCTCCTGGCTGCCGCGCTCCTCCATTCACAGCTTCTATTTCCAGGATGACTGGAAGTTCAGCCCGAGATTGACGCTCAACCTGGGCGTCCGTTACAGCAATGAGAGCCCATTCACCACGAAATACGGACTGCAGAGCAATTTCGATCCGAGCGGAACGGACACGGTGGTGCCGGGCGGCAAGGGCGCGATCATTCATCCAACCGGCGAGCTGAACAGCAGGGACAATAATAATTTTCAACCGCGAATCGGCTTGGCATGGCATCCGCTCGACAAGTGGGTGTTCCGCGGCGGCTTCGCCGTAAACACGGTCGACGTGAAATTTCCCCAGTCGCGGACGCAGTTTGATGAATACCAGGCGGTCAACGATCAAATCCGGGCGTCGGGTGATCCGAGGCCGCTGTTCCTGATCAACCAAGGTCCGCTTCCCGTTACTTTTCCGATTCGTTCCAACAATACAGCCGGATTCGTCACCGCCTCCGGCAATTACAGCGGCCGGAACGTGGAATGGTGGGATCCCGGCTTGCGGAACCCTTACGTGTTGAACTTCAACCTGAGTACGCAATATCAGGTATCTCAGACGTATGTGCTTGAGATCATGTATCAGGGCTCGGCTGGTGTGGGCCTGATCGAGCGATGGCAATACAACACATTTCCGCTTGATTATGGAGCCGGCAACCCAACGCTGCAGAACCAGGTGTTTGCGGCGCCGCAGATCTATCGTCCGTTTTCTAACTTCGGCAATGTTTTCCTGCGTTCCAACTTCGGCCACTCCACTTACCATTCGGGCACCGTCAAGCTGGAGAAGCGGTATTCGCAGGGGTTGACGTTCAGCACCTTCTATACCTTCTCCAAGGCTATCGACAGCGAGGATAACGACAATGACGGCGCCAACTATTCAGGCAATGCGTCGCAGGCCGGCGTTGCGCCAATCCAGAATCGTGGACTCGAAAAAGCGCGCGCCGGCTTCGATCGTTCGCATCGGTTTATCGCTTTCACCACGTATGAGCTGCCGGTAGGGAAGGGCAGACATTTTATGAACCGGAGCGGATGGCTCAATGCCGTGTTCGGCGGATACGAGATCGCATACATTCAGACCTTGGAAAGCGGCAACCCGTACACATTCACCTTTGCCGACAGCCCATTCAACTACTACCCGACATACGTCGGCGTGCGCAGGCCCAATCGCGTAAAGCAGCCCACGCTGCTGCCGGATTGGGGCAATGTCGGTGGCGACCGCTTCAACCAGGAAAACCGCAATCCGATCATCGACATCAACGATTTCGCGTATCCTGCGGCCTTCACGCCCGGCAACTCGGGCCGTAACATAATGACGGGAACCCGGCTGCTATGGGCGCAGCTTTCGGCTCAGAAAAATTGGACCATCAAGGAGAGGGCCCGGTTGCAGCTCCGATGGGACTTCCAGAACCCATGGCACAATTACAACTTCGATCCTCCTTCGCTCACAGTCACCTTCAAGGATCCGGGTTCGTTTGGAAAACTGCTCAGCGATCAGCGGACTGCGTCAATCGGCGGTGAGCCCCTAATGAACCTGACCCTGCAGTTGACTTGGTGAGGTTAGCGAGCCGCCTGCCCGGGAACTTCGATACGCGATCCGGGGCATGCGCGACCATGACACACTCGAATCGCCGCCACCACCGCGGCTTTTATCGCCACGAATGCCGGGGCCGCGGCTGTTAGCCACAGTTGGGTTAACATGGGATTTCCGGTGGTGGCATGAGGTGCCCGGTGCGCGGCGTGGATCGCGTTGTCCTGCTTCTAACCTTCCCGATTCTTGCGGCGCAAGAAAAGCAAGCGAAGGTACCTGACGTCACGTTTTACCGGGACGTGGCGCCGATCGTCTATCGCAATTGCTCGCCGTGCCATCGGCCCGGAGAGGCGACACCCTTTTCACTGCTTACGTACGAAGACGTCAAGAGGCACGCAAAACAAATCGCCGATGTGACAAAGCGCCGCTATATGCCGCCCTGGCCGCCCGAGCCGGGGTACGGGGATTTCGTCGAAGAGCGGCGCCTTACTGCCGCGCAGATCCAAAAGATTCAGGAATGGGTCCGGCAGGGAGCGCCCGCCGGAACGCTCGCCGGAGCAGAACCTGCCCCCGCCGCCGACGCTGAATGGAAGCTCGGAAAACCTGATCTCATTCTTCACGTTCAGCGGCCTTATCAGCTCAGCGCCGACGGTCCCGA
This sequence comes from Acidobacteriota bacterium, assembly GCA_003223065.1. Lineage (GTDB taxonomy): Bacteria > Acidobacteriota > Terriglobia > Bryobacterales > Bryobacteraceae > Palsa-187. The sequence goes on from QHXU01000098.1 coordinate 9,963, forward strand.
AGTGTTCTGGAATTTCGTGATTCCCGTGCCGTTATCCCGTACGCGCTGGGTGAAAGCGGTCGAGATCCGGCCCGGTACTCCACGAGTGTTTCACCATGCCAGTCTGCTGGTCGACCGGGCAGGTTCTTCGCGCCGCCACGAGCAAACGCCCGGCGCAGGTTTCCCCGGAATGGATCTGACGGTCGACGAAACCACGTTCGACCCGGACGGCGTGTTTCTTGCCTGGAAGCCCGGGAGCACGCCAAATATCGAGCCGGAAGGCATCGCTTGGCGCGCGGATCCGGGAATGTATCTTGTGTTCAGCGTCCACTTAAGACCGTCGGGAAAAGCTGAGTCTGTGAATCCCACCATTGGTTTATATTTCACTGACAAACCGCAGACCAAGTTCCCGATGCTGGTTGAACTCCAGCGCGACGCGTCCATCGATATACCGCCCGGGGCGCGTGATTACGTAGTGACCGACAGCTTCAAGTCTCCACTCGATCTGCAGGTGCTCGCCGTCTATCCTCACGCGCACTATTTGGGGAAGCTGCTCGAAGGTTACGCAACATTGCCGGACGGATCGCGCAAGTGGCTCATTCGTATACCGGATTGGGACTTGAACTGGCAGGGTGTCTATCATTTCAAGCGGCCCGTAGCGTTGCCGCGCGGCAGCGTCATCACCATGCGGTTTCACTACGATAATTCGGAAAACAACATCCGGAATCCGCACAAGCCGCCGGTGCGCGTTCGAGGCGGCAGCCAGGCCGATGATGAGATGGGCAACCTCTGGCTTCAGCTTTTGCCCGCTGGAGCCGGCGATCAGCGGCCGGCCCTGCTTGAGGCCCTCATGCAGCAGCGTCTGGAGCGCTCGCCGTCGGATTTTCTCGCGAATTACAACCTTGGCGATCTGCTTTTGAACCGCGGCAAGGCTGCCGACGCGATTCCGTACTTCGAGCGCGCGTGGAAAGCGGCTCCGCGCAATGTCATCGCGGCGACGGAGTTGGGCGTTGCATTGATGTCGGCCTCAAGAGTAGCGGAGGCTAGGGAACAGTTCAAGCGCGCGCTCGAACTCGATCCCAGCTTTACGGATGCGCGCTATGACCTCGCGAGCGCCGACGCGGCCAGTGGCGAATGGGAGCGGGCCGCCGCCGAATTCCAGGCGGTGCTTCGAGAACGGAGGGACGACCAGAATGCGCGGGAGCATTTGGGCGAGGTCCTTGTGCTATGGGGAGATCAATTTCAAAAAGCCGGAAATTTCGAGGAGGCCGTTAAGCGCTATGATGACGCAATCGTCATCCGGCCTTCTGATCTGGAGTTGCGAATGAATTTCGGTCTCGCCCTCGCTCGCCTTGGCCGGCTCGACGACGCTCGCATCCAGTTCGAGACGGCGCTGCACCTCGACCCCGGATTGCAAGCGGCCCGGCAGGCACTCGCGGCGCTCGAAGCACGGCAGCGCGAAAAGCCGAAATGACGCCTCATGGATCCGTTAAACTGAATTCCATTTTTCACGTGACGCGAGCTCGCTGAAAGCGAATGCGGGACGTTCCCTCGGCCTGCGGTCGATTGGTAACCGGCAGGCGCGTTGCTTCGAGTGCCGCTTCTCACTTATGATGCTCCTGGTGCCTTCCGGGAGGGACACATGACATCCGAACAGAATCGTCGCACGTTTCTGGGGACTGCAGCCGCGACTGCGTTCACCATCATTCCAAGACATGTATTGGGAGGCCAGGGCGGCGTCGCTCCGAGCGACAGGATCACATTGGCGTATATTGGCGTCGGCACCCAGGGCTTGCGAGAGATGCCGGCGCTGCTCGCCGCGCCAGAGATCCAGATTGTTGCAGTTTGCGATCCCAATCAACGAGCGGAAGGGTATCGCGATTGGAACAAAGAAGGCCTCCTCAATACCATTCGCCGCGCGCTCGGTGATTCCAACTGGACCGCGGGCGACGGTGTCATTCCGGGCGGCCGCGATGTGGCAAAGAATATTGTTGAAACCTATTACGCCAAGAAGCGGTCCACCGACACGTTCAAGGGCTGCTCGTCCTACGCCGATTTTCGCGAACTGCTGGACAAGGAGAAAGATCTGAACGCAGTCAAGATCATGACTCCGGATCATCTTCATGGCGTGATCAGCCTGGCGGCTATGAAACGGGGAAAGCATGTCATGATGCATAAACCGATAGCCAACCGGCTTAAAGAAGCAAAATTAGTGATCGAGACGGCTCGCGAAACGGGCGTTTCGACACATTTCCTGCCGTGGGACAGCAATGGATCCATGGACCAGGTCATGGCGTGGATCAAGGATGGCGCTATCGGGACCCTTCGCGAAGTCCACAACTGGACCAATCGGCCGGTGTGGCCCCAGTACGCGACAATACCCACGGATAGACCTTCAGTGCCGTCAGGATTCGACTGGAACCTGTGGCTGGGTCCCGAAGCGGACAGACCCTATCATCCGAATTACACGCATATGGTTTTCCGCGGCTGGTACGACTTCGGCGGGGGCTCGATGGCGGATATGGGCCACTACAGCCTTTGGACCGTGTTTAATGCACTCGAACTGACTTCGCCCACGAGCGTCGAGCCGGTATTCAGCCATCATTGCGTGCTCAACGACAACGTGGCCGCGACAGTGAAGAATGACTTCTCTTTCCCGATCGCCAGCTCCGTTCGCTTCCGATATCCGGCGAACGGCCAGCGCGGGGCCGTCGATCTGACGTGGTACGACGGCGGAATGCGGCCGCCCACACCCGAGGAGCTGCATGAAGATAACAAAGATTTTCCTGCCGAAGCCATGATGTTTGTCGGAGACAAGGGCAAGATTCTGGCCGGATTTCGTGTGGAGAATCCCCGGCTCATCCCGGAAAGAAGGATGCGCGGATACAACGTGCCCGAAACGCCGCGTCGCCAGCGTGAGCCGGGTGAGCTTGCGCCGGGCATTCGACAATGGGCGGCGGCCTGCAAGGGCGGAAAACAGTCGCCTGGTAGCTTCCTGAATGCGGGCCCAATCTCGGAGGCGGTGAATCTCTACGCCGTCGCATTGCGAAGCCGCCAGCGATTGCAGTACGACGCGGCGGCAACGAGCATTACCAACGTTGCGGATGCGAACAAGTATTTGTCGCGCGAGTATCGTAGCGGTTGGGAGCCAACGGCCCGGAAAGCGTAAGGAGAACGCGCATGGAATTCGTTTCGAGAAGACAGTTTCTGAATCGAACTGCGACCGCGGCTGCGGCCGCGTGTCTCGCTCCCATGACTCGCTCGCTGCGCGCCGAACCGCTGGGCATCCCTATTGCTTGTCAGGTTTATCCCGTTCGAGAGGCGCTGGGTAAGGACTTTGAAGGCACTCTTGCTCAGCTCGCCCAAATCGGTTACAAGATGATCGAGATGTGCTCGCCACCCGGATATGAGCGATCCGGATTCGGGCCACTTGTGAGCAAGAAGGCTTCAGACGTCCGCAAGGCGATTCATGCGGCGGGCCTCGGATGTGAGAGCTGCCACTTTACGTCTCGCGAGTTGAAGGAGAGTCTCGACGAGCGAATCGCGTACGCGAAGGAGCTCGGCTTGAAGCAGATGGTGCTGTCGACCTTCGGCCTCAAGCCTGACGCCGGCATGGCCGAATGGGTGGGCGCGGCGGAGGAGTTGAACCGGATCGCGGAAAAAATACAGAAGGCGGGCATGCAGACCGGCTTTCACAATCACAACTTCGAATTCAAGGAACTCGACGGCGTGCTTGTGTACGACAAGCTGATGAGCGTGTTGGATCCGAAACTGGTAAAGATGCAATTCCAGGTTTCGGTCATCAGACTGGGGTACGAGGCCGCGACGTTCATGAAGAAGTATCCCGGCCGGTTCATTTCGCTCCATTTGCAAGACTGGTCACCCGCCGCCCAGAAGGAGGTCGCGATCGGACAGGGCTCCGTCGATTGGAACAAGCTCTTCACTGCGGCCAAAACCGGTGGTATCCAAAACTACTTCGTCGAGATGAACCTGGACTTGCTTAAGGCGAGCTATCCGTACCTGCATACGCTCAAGGTTTGATGCTTTGTGCCGCCCGCACGAGGCATCCGCCCGGGCAGGCTAAGAATTGCTGCGAGCTTTAGCCCAGAACTCGCGTACCGCCTTCAGGTTTCGTCGCATATCATCTTCGATGGAACCCGAGGGGGAGGACGTCTCGAGGTTGGCGAATCCCGAATAGCCGATGTCGGCAATAGCCTTCATGACCGCCGTAAAATCGATCGGCCCTTCTCCGATGTAACCCCGGTCCTTGAGATGCATCTGGCAGATGCGCGATTTACCTAGCCACCGGATTTCTTTCGCAACATCGAAACCGTTTCGGCTCGAATTTCCGACGTCGTAGTAGACGAGCACCGCCGGCGACTTCGTCCGTTCGATGATCCGCACGTTGTCCGCGGCGGAAATCGTGTCCTCGAGCCCGAGCAAGACTCCAGCGCGCTCCGCCTCACCGGCGATTTCCCTCAGCGCATCGCCGACGTAATCGCGCTCCTGCTCTGTTTCGAGCGCACCCTTGCCGAAGAACGGCAGGAGCATTACGCCCGCGTTCAGATTCTTCGTAATTGGAATACCGTCGGCCACCCATTTTTGCCCGAGCTTATCGTTCTTCAAATAGTTCACGTGCAGAATATCCAGACAGGTTCCGGCCAGAGCAATGTTCTGATCTTTTGCGCGCGCCACGTACCGAGCCTGAATATCAGGGTTGTCCAACGCCAGTTTGCCGTTGACAGGCGTCCGTCCCAGGCTGACTTGCACTCCCTCGAACCCGAGCGATTTGGCGAGCGGAACCGCATCCAGATTGCCGGTCTTTCGCAGGTTCCAGTCGGTCACTCCGATCTTCGGTCTGGGTGAATTGTCAGCCGCAAAGAACCGTCCCGCTGTGGACGCGGCCACCGCGCCAGCGCCCAGAAAACCTCGTCTCGAAATGTTCATGATCTGTTACCTCTTTCGATATCGTGAACTGTCCGTCATCATAGCCCATTGGCCCGCGCGCGTTGGGGGCAGGCGAGTCTGAAGCCTTCACTACACGACGGCCTGATCTAACCCAAATGAAAATGGCAGAACATTTGAACGCCGATCCTCAAGACTGGAACAGGCCGCAGTTTCGCGCTAAAGTTTGTGTGTTGGAATACCGAAGTCGTGTTCGGGAGATCCGAATCAATGTCGATGCGGCTGATCGACCCTGAATAGCAGGTGCCGATTTCAGTCAACAGATTTGCGGGTGTCCCTCCGAGCGAATTTATGGTGCGGGAAGTTTGTAACCGTGCGGCCGGGCAGCCGTATAATCTTTGAAAGCAGGCGCTATGGCTGACGCGTTCGAGCGCGCTCTACAGGATTTGCGGTATGCCGCGCGGACCCTCCGTAAGTCCCTCGGATTCACGGTCGTGGTCCTCGCTGCACTCGCCTTGGGCATCGGAGCGACCACGACCATCTTCACTGTGGTGAAATCGGTTCTGCTCGACCGCCTCCCGTTTCCGAGTCCCGATCGCCTTGTTTCACTCCGCGAGATCACGCCAGCCGGGCGCATTAATCCTTCTGTTCAGACACAAAACTTTCTCGATTGGCGCGCCCGGAAACGGTCCTTCGAATACATTGCCGCTCTTCAGCAACTGCCTGTCAATGTTGCTGCCGAGGGCGAAGCTCAACAAGTGAACGGCCTGCTCGTTTCCTCTGAGTTTTTTCCGTTACTTGGGGTCCGGCCTCTTCTGGGACGGTGGCTCAATGCGGAAGACGACCTGCCCGGCGCTCCCACACGAGTGATTCTCAGCTTCGGATATTGGCAACGCCACTTCGGAGCAGATCCTCGCATTATTGGAAGGCACCTCACGGTCTTCGGGAATCCCGCCGAGGTGATCGGCGTGATGCCATCCGGATTCGTTCTGCCAAATATTGCGACCGATGTGTTTGTAGCCGCTCAGATCGATCCCGCGTTTGCACCGCGCGACGGGCGCAATTATCAGGTGTATGGCCGCATGCGGAAGGGTGTTCAAATCGCCGCTGCTCAGGAGGAGATGCGCAGCCTCGCTGTCCAAACCGCGGCCGAGCGCCCCGACTTCAACGCTCGATGGAGCGCCACCGCGATACCTCTGCTCGCAGACGCCGTCCATGACGTTCGTACCGCGCTTCTGGTGCTTCTCGGTGCGGTTCTTTTCCTTCTGATTCTGTGTTGCGTCAACATTGCCAATCTCTACCTGATGCGAAGCTATGACCGTTCTCGCGAACTCTCCGTGCGCCACGCCCTTGGAGCCAGTCGCGGACGCCTGGTGCACCAGCTTGTCGCCGAAAGTCTTCTACTGACATTGACGGGCGGCCTGCTCGGAATCTTGCTCGCCTACGCCGGAGTCCGGGCGCTCCTCGCCATCCTGCCCTTGAATTTTCCCTTACCTCGGCTCGCTCAGGTACACGTGGATGGATTGGTGTTACTGGTCTCTCTGGCGATTTCTGTCAGCGCCGCACTTGTTTTCGGCGTTGCGCCTGCATTAGCAGCCGATTTCAGCAATCCGGCAAATTCCCTTCGCCAGTCAGGGCGCGCGATCGCGGGCCGCCGCGGCGTGCTTGGGAGCGCGCTCGTGGTCGCCGAGGTGGCCCTCGCGCTGGTGCTCGTGTGCGGCGCCGGCCTGATGGCGCGCAGCTTCCTTGAAATCAACCGAGTCGATCCCGGGTTTCGTCCCGAGCACTTGCTTACTATGCGAATGCTACTGGTACCGGCAAAGTATGGCTCCGACCTGAACGCGCGAGCGGCGGTCGTCGAGCAGATGCTGTCAAAAATTCGTGCCCTCCCGCAAGTGACGGCGGCCGCGTCCATCCACCTGTTACCGCTGGGCGGAATCGGTTCCGGCTCGGGCGTGTATCGTGGCGATCGACCACCACCTGCACCCGGAACCGGGCGCGGAGCTGGATTCTCCGTCATTTCAGACGGCTACTTCCGCGCCATGGGTATCCCGCTGATTGCCGGCCGAGAGTTCGATAACCGCGACCGCATGGGTGCCCCGCTGGTCGCCGTAATTAACCAGGCTGCCGCTCGAGTGCTGTACGGGGACGAAGACCCGATCGGAAAGCAATTGATGGTTGATTGGAACGGCCCCCCTCAGGCGCAGATCGTCGGCATCGCGGCCGATTCCCGGTTTGAAGAAATGCAGGTTGAGCCCGAGCCATTCATCTTTCTCCCCAACTCGCAACGCCCCAGCCTGTTCTGCGGGCTGGTAGTCCGTACCGTTGGCGATCCGATCACAATGACTTCCGCTGTGCGAGAAGCAATGCGGAGCGTGGATCCACAGCAGGGCGTACTGGAAACAAGCACGATGGAACAGCGAATCACAAACTCTGTCGCGAGGCCAAGGCTCCAAACCATTCTTCTGGGATCTTTCGGAGTTTTGGCGCTAGTGCTGGCGTGTATTGGAATCTATGGGGTCCTGGCGTACGCGGTATCACAGCGCATGCGGGAGATGGGTGTGCGTTTGGCGCTCGGCGCAACGCCCGGTACGGTTTTGGGAGAAATCCTGAGCGGCGGCCTGCGACTAACTGGCCTGGGGGTATTCATCGGTTTGGGTGCTGCACTCGCGCTTACGCGTTATCTGGAAGCGCTCCTATACTCCGTACGGCCCACTGATCCTGCGGTTTTCGCCTTGGCTATCGCCACCCTTCTGGTGGTAGCGATGGTTGCCTGCTACATTCCGGCCCGGCGTGCAGCGCGCGTAGACCCTATGGTCATCCTTCGGGAAGAGTAGTTGGGACGAGTCGAATAGAGCTTGCGGAAACCACCCTCAACGCAAGCTTTCAATTTGGCATGTACTAGCCGTTTGCGCCCTGACAAGTCACAACGTCCAGGCACACCAGCTTCGCGTTCGGATTGCGGTGAGCCCGGGCCGCTGTGATATGGTTGCGGGATGCTGACAGCACTTGTTACTGGAACAAGCACTGGGATCGGGCTGGAAACCGCATTTTACTTCGCCGATCGAGGATACCGGGTTTTCGCGGGAGCGCGGAAGCCCGAACCGATAGAAAACCGGCCGAATATACTGCCGGTGAAGCTGGACGTCGACCAGGACGAGAGCGTGCGCGCATGCGTCGCCGAGGTTCTAAAGGAGGCGGGCGCAATCGATGTGCTGGTAAACAATGCCGGAGTGGGTCTCGCGGGTGCGGTGGAGATGGTTCCGCTCGAGCGCGTCCGTCGGATGTTTGAAACGAATTTCTTCGGGGCGGTACGGATGATGCAGGCGGTGCTGCCTTCGATGAGGGATCGGCGGAGCGGCACAGTTGTAAACGTCACGTCCATGATGGGGCACGTGACATTGGGGTGTCACGGCTTTTATTCCGCGACAAAGTTCGCGTTGGCGGCGGTAAGCGAGTCGCTGGCTATCGAGGTGAAACCGCTGGGCGTAAAGGTGGCGATTATCGAGCCGGGCGTAATCCTTACTCCGATCTGGAACAAGGCTGAGGCGATGATGCCGGATGGGCATCCGTACCAGCAGGCGATGGGGAGGCTGTTTCGGATTTTCGGGGCACAGATGGATGGAGGGACGAAGCCGGATGTCGTGGCGCGCGCGATCTATGAGGCCGTGTGCGAGGGTGCGACAAAGCTGCGGTACGCAGTGGGGTTGGATGCGGAGGTAATCGTGGCGGCGAGGGACCGGATGACGGCGCGGGAGTGGGCAGCACTGCTCACGGAAGAGGATGAGGAGAGGTTTGTGTCAAGGGCGGAAGAGGCATTTAGGGTTGATCTTTATAATCCGCCATCGTTGAACGCGAGGAAGAGCGCAGGTTAGCCCAAAGCGGGCAAGGGGTGGTTTCCATCCAATCCGCCGGCCGACGTGAACTCGCCCGTCCAGGTGATCGCAGGCGGTTTTGTCCGGTCGGAGCCAAATTCCGGCAGACCAAAATTGTGGCACGGCGGGCGACACGGCGTAAACCTCGACAGCAGTTAAAGGTGAACTCCGGGAGCGGTTCGGAATAAAATAGAAGGATGTTACGACTCCTGGAACTCTCCTGCCGGCAGGCGCACCACTTCCCCGATGCCCTTCCGTTCTACGAGAAATCAAAAGTCGCAGGTTTTTCGGATTGATGCAAACAGCATCAAACCCGTTCTGCGCAGAAATGGTGTCCGAATCGCCGTGGACATTGCCGACCAACACCAGAATGCGGTTCCTTAACTGGAGCGGCAGAGGCGACAAGTGCAGCGACATAATCAGGCGAAGAGAAGGGCCTGAATCGCTATGACTGCTGCCGCCGAAATGATTCCGGATTGGAGCCAATGGGAAGGCGACATGGTGAGCGGCGAGTTCCGGTTGGAACAGTTTCTGGGAGCGGGCGAGAAAAGCGCGGTCTTTCGCACGCCCCTTGTTTCCGGGAATGGCGCGATTAAACTCGTCGCAGCGGCGGGTGCCCGAGCGGAACGCCTCG
>QHXU01000098.1:19383-19959 GCA_003223065.1 Acidobacteriota bacterium
GCGGGCGGCCGCGCTCGACCATCCACACGTAGTCAGGGTCTTGAAGGTCGGGACGTGGAGCAAAGCCGGAAATTCGTTCGTCTACATCGTAACCGAGTATGCCGAAGAGAGCCTCGCCGGCGTTCTCGCGCAGCGCGCACTCACGGCCGAGGAGACTCTCGAAATGCTTCGCCCGGCCGCTGAGGCGCTGGCGTTCTTGCATGACCGGGGATTCGCGCACGGAAGCCTAAAGCCATCCAACGTCTTGGCCGTGAAGGATACGCTGAAGATCTCAACCGACACGGTCTCGGCTGGAGACACATCTGCAGACTTACGGGCATTCGCCGCGATCATCGTGCAGGCTCTCACGCAGCAGCCGGTGACCTTTCTCAGCGGCGCCGAAGCCGGCTTGATGGAATCTCTTGCCGAGCCGTTTCGGGAAATCGCGCGAAACTGCAACGGTGATAGCGGCCGGCCCCAGTGGTCCGCCACGGAGATATCACATTGGCTGCGCTCGCGAAACGATGAAGCTGCAGTGGCGTCGATAGCGGCCGCGTCTGCCTCGCGGCCCAAAGCCAGGTCGAAACTGGTGTCGTA
>QHXU01000098.1:19966-24113 GCA_003223065.1 Acidobacteriota bacterium
GCTGGCGCTGATCGCCGTCGTAGTGACCACGATTGTCAGCCTGCTGAGGAATCGGACAACTGCTCCTGTGCTGGCAACGCCGGCGTCAGCCGCGAAGCCGAAGGAGCAGGCGCGGCGAGCCGGCCCACCCGCATCGGCGCACCCGGAAGAGCAGCCTGCGCCGGCGCCGATCAAACCTTCCGTGCCGGCGCACGAATCGCAGCCACGCCGAGTTGTGGTCGATACGCCGGGGCAGGTTGTTCATCAGGTGCTTCCGGAGATCCCCTACAAGGCCCGGCAAACCATTCGCGGAAGAGCGAAGGTCGTTGTCAGAGTCACCGTCGATCAGTCTGGTAAGGTGACTGGCACAACGCTGGACCCGGGTGGCTCGCGCTATTTCGGCAGGCTGGCGCTGGACGCGGCCCGCAAATGGCGCTTCGTTCCTGCTGGCAGCGATGCACCCCGGGAATGGACATTGCGGTTCGAGATTACGCGGACGGGGACAAGGACTTTTCCACGCCAAGTGGTGGCGGCCCGCTGATTTTCCGCGATCACGCCGGGTCTCCGGCTCGCGATACCTATAGCTGATGCCGCCCCCGCGATCTTCTTCGGCCGTTGTATCCACAAGCCATTATCGTTGGGCCACACGGGGACCACTTCCTGCTGGGGCGGGAGTCGGCGCGTTTAAAATAGACCATGAACGATGCGCGCTATGCCCTGCGGAGTCTGGCGGCGTCACCGGGCTTCATGGCTGTTTCAGTGGTGACGCTCGGGCTCGCCATCAGTGCCAACGTCGCGATTTTTTCTGCCGCCGACGCGCTGTTACTTCATCCCTTGCCGTATCCAAATCCCGACCAGCTTGTAATCGTGCAGGAAAACCTCCCGGCTCATAACTTGAGGGACATCGCTGCATCGCCTCAGGATTTCGCGGAATATCGTCGGCGCGCAACCTGCTTCACGCAAATCAGCGGCATGATCGCCGGCGACGTGACGCTCACCGGTAACGGCGTGCCGGAGAATGTGCCGGGCGCGCGTATTAGCGCCAGCGCGTTTCCGATGCTGGGGATCATCCCGATTCTTGGATCGCTGTTCACTTCCGATGAAGAACAGCCGGGCAAAGATCGTGTGGCGATTCTATCCGAGCCTTTGTGGATTCGCCGATACGGTGGTGATCGCTCGATCATCGGCAAGAACATTGAGATGAATCGCGAGAGCTATCGCGTGGTTGGCGTGACCCGCATGACGTCCGTATACCGCCGGACCGCTCAGATCTGGACGCCGCTCGCCTTTACGCCCGCCGAAATCGCGCCGGGTACGCGCGGGCCACATTACGTGGACGTATTTGGAAGGCTGAAACCCGGCGTCATGATCGAGCGGGCACGGGAAGAGCTCAGGGCGATTGCTGCGCAGCTCCTGGAGCAGTATCCGACCCAGCTTTCGCTCGATCGTGGCTTTTCGATTGACGTATGGCCGTTGGCCGGCAAGCAGGCGGGCGATCTGAAAACGCCGATGCTGGTGCTGCTCGCCGCCGTGGGCGCGCTGATGCTGATCGCCTGCGCGAACGTGTCGAACCTGTTGCTCGCCCGGGGCGTGATGCGGCGAAAGGAGATCAGCATTCGGGCAGTGCTCGGGGCGCCGCGTGTTCGCATCGTTCGACTGTTGCTGACTGAAAGCCTGCTGCTCGCACTGATTGCCGGAGCCGTGGGAAGCCTGCTGGCCGTCTACGCACTGCACCTGTTCGCGCTCTATGGGCCGGCCGGGTTGATTCGCGGCACGCAGCCATCGATGAACGGATGGGTGATGTGTTTCTCGATTGCGGTTTCGACGGGCGCAAGCGCTCTGTTCGGGCTTGTGCCTGCGCTTACGATCTCGCGGGTCGATTTGGCGGAATCGCTGAAGGAGAGCTCGCGCGGGTCAACGGCGGCCCGGCGGCGGCTGCGTGAATCGATGGTGGCATTCGAGATCGCCGCGTCGTTAATTTTGCTGATCGGGACTGGATTGCTGGGGCGCAGTTTCGTGAAACTGGCGCGCGAAAATCCCGGATTCCGCCCGGAAAACGTACTCACCGCTGTTGTGGCGCTGCCCCCGGCGCAATATCGCGGGCCGGAGCAACGGACCGCGTTCGCGCGGTCGCTGCTGGAGCGTGCGCGAGTGATTCCCGGCGTTCTCTCCGCCGCCACCGTCGATTACATTCCGTATAACGGCGGTCCGGGAAGCGCGATCCAAATTCCCGGCGATCCGGATCCGCCCGGACAGGTTGTCTGGCAAACGCGGGCTTCGCCAGACTTCTTCCGCACACTCGGCATTCCGCTGCTGCGCGGTCGCGACTTTTCGCCATCGGACGAAAAGGGGTCGCCCGGAGCCGCCATCGTGGACGAAAATGTCGCGCGCCTTTTCTCCCCCAACATGGACCCGATCGGCAGGCGCGTGACGCTTCCTTTTGTCGGCGCTACATTCCCGATTGTCGGTGTCGTCGGTGCAACGAAATCCGGCAGTCTCGCCGCGGCACCCAGTCCGCGGATCTATTATCTCGGGCCACAGGCCCCGTTCCCGCCGCTCGCGCTGTTGATGAAGACGCAGCGAGATCCGCTGGCGCTCGCCGGCGCGATCCGCCATGAAATTGCCGCGCTCGATCCGGACCTGCCAGTGACTTCGCTCAGCATGGACCAGATTCTGGCAGAATCGCTCGATCGCCAGCGCTTCGCAGTCTTAATCATGTCCGTGTTCGGCGGGCTGGCGGCGTCGCTCGCAGCCATCGGAATCTACGGAGTGCTGGCTTACTTGGCGGATCAGCGCCGGGCTGAGTTCGGAATCCGCCTGGCGCTTGGCGCCCGTCCGCGCGACGTGCTCGCGCTGGTACTGCGCCAGGGTTCGCGCTCCGTTGTGATCGGTCTCTTCACGGGAATTGCCGGCGCGCTCGCGTTGACTCGCCTGCTGGGCAGTTTGCTGTATCAGGTCAGCCCCACCGATCCATTCATTTTCGCCGCGGTCGCATTCGGACTGACATTGGTGGCATTGATCGCGATGGCTATCCCGGCCCGGCGCGCCACGCGCGTCGATCCTGCGGATGCGCTGCGCCATGACTAATCAACCGGATTCGTCGCTGCAGACAAAGTTAGGATCGCAGAGTACCTCGTCTCGAGTGCCGCTGTGGGTGAGGATTTGACGGATCAATTGCTGCTCCCGCCAGCGTTGGCTGGAAAAGGCTCGTTTACAGCACAGAAGATCAACCTCCACGCACGGACCAACATGGCCGTCATTTCCGGAACAAGACTCCGGTGCCGTCGCGACTGCTCTACTATGAGGCGGGATGTCACTAACATTGCAGAGAATTGAGGGGCTCGCTCCGGACCAGGAATCACTGGCGGCCGCGCGGAAACTGCTGAAGCCGTCCTCTTGGCCGACGTTGGCGGAAGGCGAGGGGCTTGTTTGGGGCGAATGTCAGGGCTCTGGCGCAACTCCTTATCGTGTTGTGGTGAACGAGGCAGACGCCGGATACAAGTGCACGTGTCCGAGTAGAAAATTCCCGTGTAAGCACGCCCTCGCGCTTATGTGGATGCGAGCTGATAAATCTGCTGCATTTGCTCCGGCGACCATTCCGGACTGGGTGAAGGACTGGCTCTCCCGTAGGCGCGGAACATCAACAGCAGCGAGCAAAGCTGAGGACGAAGCCAAACAACCTAAGCCGCGGCCTTCCATCCGTCTCACTGAGGTACCCGAAGCTGAAGCTAACGCCGATCCAAAGGCGGAACAACGCGCCGCAGCGGCTCGCGAAAGAAACAGGCTGGAGCGCGAGGCGGCAGTGCTCGCGGGTCTCGAAGACCTCGACACCTGGCTGTTAGACCAAGTTCAGCACGGGATGGCGAACTTTGTCGCACAGGCGGCTCAGGCATGCCGCACGATCGCCCAACGGCTCGTGGACGCCAAAGCCTCTGGGCTCGCGGGACGGCTCGATGCTCTTCCGACGAGGCTCTTTACCTTGGCGGGACCCGCGCGTCCCTTAGCCGCAATACGAGAGCTCGGACAAATCTACTTGATCAGCCAGGCATACCGGCGCGCATCGGAGCTTCCCGAATTACTAGCGGCGGATGCAAGGCAGGCAGTGGGCTGGTCGATTACGCGAGAGGCGCTGCTCAACGATCCCGGGGCGTTGCGCGTCAATGCGAAA
>QHXU01000098.1:24290-24531 GCA_003223065.1 Acidobacteriota bacterium
GTCCGCCACTCCGCTCCGAGCACAAATAACCACTCTCAAGGGAGGCGCGGAACAAAGCAGCGATCCGCTCACCTTGCCGAACGAACGCCTCAGTGTTTCCTATGCCAACTACGAGCGCGCGCTAGCCCAGCTTCCATGGCTGGGGACGGTTCCCCTGACTTTTCGGTCGGCCAGTGTGCGCCGAAATGGAGAACAACTCTACCTCTACGATGACGAGAGCGAACTGTCGCTGCCGCTCGAT
>QHXU01000406.1 GCA_003223065.1 Acidobacteriota bacterium
TCAGAAATTCGTCGGTGCCGGCGGCGTGCTGATCACGCTCGGCGGTGCGAGCGCGTTTGCGGCGGAGTTCGGCATCGCGCGGCGCATCGAGGCAGGGCGGCCGTCGCCGCAGTTCTATGCGCCGGGTCCGATCGTTCAGGCGGAGATCTTGCGTCCGGTGCATCCCATCTTCTATGGCTATTTCGATAAGACCGTCCCGGTGCGTTGGGCGAATGGGCCTTTGCTGACTGTGCAGGAGCGCGACCGCGAGCAGCAGGTGCTGGCGCGGTTCCCCGGTGGGGATCAGAGCGTGCTCAGCGGGCTGATGAAAGGCGCGAACGAGATCCGCAACCGGCCGGCGATCGTCGATGTGCCGGTGGGGCAGGGAAGAGTGCTGATGTTTGCGACCAACCCCTGCTACCGGTGGCAGAACTACGGCGAATTCAACATGCTGTTTAACGCCGTGATGCACTACAACGACATCCAGCCGAGCCAGGGCGCGAACTAGCGCGAACCAAGGCGAATGCGAGTCAGCCGGTAAATCGGAAAACTAGCGGCGATCAGGCCAAGCGAAGTCAGACTGTGGCGTATATCGCTGACCAGCGATCCGCTCAGGAACGCGATCGCCGCAAACAATACCACACCAGTGGCCCACGGGTAGCCCCAAGCCCGGAATGGCCGTTTCAGTTCCGGCTCGCGCCGGCGCAGCACAAACAGAGCGCAGTAGGCAAAGCAGTGGTTCACGACGAAGATGAACCCTGCAACCGCGATCAGGGTTCGGAAAGTGCCGCTTGAGGCGAGCAGCACCGCCAATGCGACCGTTGCCGCGAGCGCAAGCTCCGGCGTGCCCCGCCGGCTCACCGAGCTGAGGCGCGACGGGAACAGACCTCCGCGGCTCATCGCGTAGAGAATCCGCGTACAGCACATCATCACGGCGTTAATCATCGGGGGCAGGGAAATCAGAGATAGGGCGGTGAGCAGTTTTCCGCTCGAAGCTCCGAACAGCCGTTCGGCCGCATTGGCCGCTGGAAGCTTCGATGTCGCCAACTCGCTCAGCGGCAACACGTAAACCAGAGCGAGGTTCACGAGCATGTAGATCACGATCACCAGCGCGACGCCGCCGACCATCGAGCGCGGCAGGTCGCGCACCGGGTCGCGAATTTCTTCGGTGAAGTAGAGCGCCGAGTACCAGCCATCGTAGGTGACAATGATCCCGGAGAGCGCAAGGATCATCGCCACGAAGAGCGGCTCCGTTCGAACCGGCGGCGGCGTGGTTTCCTTTCCGCCGCCGAACCAGAAGCAGGCGGCCACGAGTGCAAGGAACGCGACGGCCTTCAGCAGGCTGCTCCCCTCCTGCACGCGGCTGCTGGCCCGGATCCCGGTCCATTGAAGCAGGCCGAACGAGAGGATCACCACGATGCCGATGAGCGTCTCCCGCCCGGCGAGCGAAGGTACAAGTGCGCTAAGGAACTCGCTCATCGCGATCGATGCGTACGCGATGGCCGAGGTCTGCCCGATCCAGTCCGTCCAGCCAACGGTGAATCCGACGGCATCGCCGAACGCCCGTCGCGAATAGATGAAGTAACCGCCCGCCTCGGGAAGCATCGTGCCGAGTTCGGTGACCGAGGCGGCAGCGATGAGTGCGTAAGCGCCTCCCGCGAGCCACAGCGCGAGAATCAGCCAGACGTTCCCAAGGTGCGCCGCCACTTCTCCGGGCGTGCGCAGGATGCCCACGCCGATTACGGCCCCGATGATCACCGCTACTCCGAATCCCGCGCCCAGAATGCGGAGAAGGCGGTTCTCGCTCACCGGATCGCCTTCCAGCAGAGGATCCCAGCGCCCGCTAGGAACCCGGCGAGCGCCTGATACTCACGATTCCGGAAGTACAGGGCCCATTGAAAACGTTTCGGTCCACGCATCGCCGGCATTCGCGGCAGGAGCTTGGGCACACGCCGCGCGTATGCCTGATAAGAGGGGAACAGTTTCTCGAGGTGTTGCTCTTCGAGCTCCACAACCGGAAGATAGATCAGAAGGAACACGGCCGCGAACAGAACACCCAGTTCCCAGCGTCGCGACGCAATCACGAAGCCGGCGGCCACCGTCAGCGTGCCAACGTACAGGGGATTGCGCACCCAGGCATAGGGCCCGCTCTCGGCGAGCGTTATGTTCTTTTCCAGGTGCCCCGCCGCCCATGTGCGGATCCAAAGGCCGGCGAGCGAAACGGGCAGACCGGCGGCCAGCGACACCGGCGACGGCGCGGACAGCCAGAGAAACGCCGCGATCAGGATGAATCCGCTGGGCACGCGTAACTTCGCCACCGCGTCCGCGTACCGCTTGGGAAAACTCACGCGGAACAACCCGCTATTTTCTCTTGCAGAGATTGCGCCAGCGCTTCGAGCACGGCGGCCGTCGTGATGGCGTGCATGCTCAGAGCGGCATCGGCGCCGCGCTTATAAGTCGTCGCCGCGTCCGCGGTGCGCAGTACCCGGAGCGTTCCTCCGTACGGGCCGTTGCGCGCGGGATCGGTAGGTCCGAAAATCGCAACACCGGGTTTTCCCAGCGCGGCCGCAAGGTGCATGGGACCGCTATCGACGCCGATGACGGCGTGGGCGCGGCGCGTGGCATCGATAAGCCCGCTGATTCCGGAAATGTGCACGTGCGCTCCGCGAATCCGCGACAGGATGGGCTCGGCATCGGGAGGGCCGTTTACCACCAGTGGTAATTCGAGCTGCTGCGCCAGGTCCTCGTAGCGCTCGATCGGCCACTGCTTGGAGCCCCATCCAGCAAGCGGGCTCGCGAGCACGAATCTTTGTTCGGGCAAACGGCCCTCCGGAGTTCCTTGGGGCAGCGGAAATGTGCGCAGCAGGCTGGATGCGCCGGCTGCGGCCACCAGTTCCAGATTGCGATCGACCACGTGAGTCGACGTCGTCATGAGTCCAGTCGAATAGAACAGAGCTGCCGCGCCCTCCCACGCCTGGGAGCGATGGAGTCCAAAGATCTTGTCCGCGCGTGCAGCCGCTGCGACCAACGCCGATTGCACCAGGCCCTGGAAATCCACCGCAAGATCGAAGCGTTCGCGCCTCAGACGGCGCCACGTCTCCGTGATGCCGCGAAGCGTGCGGTCAAGGGGGATTACTTCATCGAGAAAAGGATTGCCTTCAAGCAGCGGCATCCAGCGCGGACGGATCACCCAGCTCACATGACTGTACGGAAAGCTGTGCTTCAAACTGGCGGCGGCGGGTAACGCGTGAATCACATCGCCCATCGAGCTGAGCCGGACCACGAGAATGCGAAAGGCGGCCATCTTCCTCAGGACGCCGCCTGCTGGCGCGCGCGCACGTGCTCGATCAGTCTTTCGAGGCGCGCGGCGTCTTCGAGCTCGAGCTGAATCTGGGGCGTGATCCCGCCGGCG
>QHXU01000099.1:0-9572 GCA_003223065.1 Acidobacteriota bacterium
CGTCGGCATCATGATGAGATCGACGCTGTTCTGGTCGGCGAACTTGCTAATAACCTGCGCAGGGTCGCCCAGCTCGGCGACCCTCTCCACGCGCAGGTGCGCGAACTCTCTTACCAGCGCTGTCGAGTCCGGCTTTGAGCTCGCACAGAAGCTCTGTAGTATCGATAATGGCCGGGCCGCCCGGATCACCCATACCCGTGTACCAAAACGGCCGTGCCACATCTCCCATACCCGCGAACCAAAAGGGTGGTGCCACGCTGATGAGCGTGATTTTCGCGCCGTAGCGGCTCGCCATGGCTTCAACATACGGGACCGCGCCGCAGCAGCGATCCGAGAAATCGAGAGGGAATAAAATGTGTTTTATGGGTAACATGGGCACGCTTCCCGTCCGCGTATTATGCAATCGATCCACCAATAGGTTTATTGCTGTGTGAAGCGCGTTTGCGGTGAAGCGCGTGGGTGGCATCGCGCAGGCGCCTGCGGCAAATCACCCATTCCGGCCCGGTTCTGCCCCAAAAAGCCGGACAAGTCCTATGAGAAACAGCAACTTGTGCAGGTACCTGAAATGCAGGTGCCTATCTGCAGGGCTTTATTCCGCCCGCGGCCGGTCCTTGAGAGAGAGTTGTAGGAAGACGGCGCGGAACAGGGGGCATCATGAAACGGCTTCATCCACCATGGCGAACTGTGGCGATTGCGATCACTGCGGCGGTAACGTTGGCGAGCGCGCCAAAAAGACCGTATTCTCCGCAGCAGAGGGCGTTCTACAGGGACGCCGCGGTGATCAACTTCGTGCGTCCGGGCCTGGTGCTCAAGATCGAGTCCGCCAACATTGCGAGTGATGGCACGATACAGGCCCAGTTCAAGGTTACCGACCCCCAGGGCCTGCCGCTCGATCGCCTGGGGATCACCACGCCTGGCGCCGTTTCGGTCAGCTTCATCGCCGCGACGATCCCAGCCGGCGAGACTCAATACACCGCCTACACAACTCGGGTGCAGCTTAGCCCCATCACCAAAGTTTCCGCCGTACAGGCCGGCACCGATTCGGGCGGCGTCTTCGCGCAGGTGGGCGACGGTGAGTACACCTATACCTTCAAAACGAAGGCGCCGGCGAACATCGATCGCAGTGCGACACATAGCATCGGGGCTTATGCCTCCCGGAGCCTGGCCGATTTTGATCTGGGCACGCAATACTCCAACGATGTATTCACCTTCGTACCGAACGGGTCACAGGTGACGGTTGTGCGGGACGTGGTACGCACGGAAAGCTGCAACCAGTGCCACGATCCGCTGGCGCTTCACGGCGGCGCGCGCCAAAAAGTGGAGCTGTGCGTGATGTGCCACACTCCGCAGACAACGGACCCGGACACGGGCAACACGGTGGACATGAAGGTATTCATTCACAAGATCCACAGTGGTGCAAATCTACCCAGCGTGAAGGCCGGGACGCCGTATCAGATCATCGGATTCAATCAATCGGTCAACGATTTTTCGACCGTCGTGTTTCCCTCTGACGTGCGCAACTGCACGATCTGCCACACGCCGGCGGCGGCGCAGGCCAGCAACTATATCACCAAGGCGAGCCGTGCAGCCTGCGGCTCATGCCATGACAACGTCGACTTCGCCTCGGGCGTGAACCACGCGGGGGGCCCGCAATTCGACGATAACCAGTGCACGATTTGCCACACGCCGCAGGGCGAATTGGAGTTTGACGCGTCGATCCTCGGGGCGCACACGGTCCCGACACAGTCGAAGAGTCTGCCCGGCACTGCGTTTGAAATAATCAAGGTCGAGAACGGTTCGGCGGGCAAAAAGCCGACCGTGACCTTCACTCTGAAGGACAACTCCGGCAGCGCTATTCCGGCCTCCGCGATGAACAGCCTCTCGCTGGTCCTGTCCGGGCCGAGCAGTGACTACAGTGCAATGGTGAGCGAGAGTGCGATCCGGAACGCGTCCTGCGGGAGCGATGGCACCTGCATCTATACCTTCCAGGCCGCGATCCCGTCCACAGCAACAGGCACCTATTCCGTCGGCATTGAAGGCTACAGGAACATCACGGTGTTACCCGGCACGACGAAACAGCAAGTGGTCCGCGATTACGGTAAAAACAAAGTGATGAGCTTTTCGGTGGATGGATCGCCGGTGGAGCCGCGCCGGAAAGTAGTCGATATCGCGAAGTGCAATAACTGCCACACCAGCCTGGCGACGCATGGAGGGATACGCAACCAGATTGAACAATGTGTGCTTTGCCACAATCCGAATGCCACGGATGTTGCCAGGCGGCCGGCTTCTGAGGGCCCGGCCCAGTCTATTAATTTCTCGCTGATGATTCACAAGATCCATACCGGTGAAAACCTCGCTACCGATTACACGGTATACGGGTTCGGCGGCTCGAAGAACACGTTCAATGAAGTCCGCTTCCCCGGAGACAGGCGCAACTGCGCCGAGTGCCACGTAAACGGCTCCGAGCAGCTTCCGTTGAGCGCGAACCTGCTGCCCGTTCAGGATCCGCGGGGATGGATCAGTCCCGCGGGACCAACCACGGCTGCATGCACAGCCTGCCACGGCGAGAAATTCGTCGCGTCACATGCGCTCTCCAACACGACGGTGTTGGGAGAAGCCTGCGCCACTTGTCACGGACCTGACGCTGACTTCTCCGTGAGCAAGGTGCATGCCCGCTGATGGAAGCCGTCACTGGCCACGTTTCGCACGGGGCGATGATCCGGCTGCGCGTGCTTGTGGTCCTGGCGCTGCTCGCTATGGCTGGGGTGAAAGCCGCTGGTCAGGCGGCGCCGTCGCCTTACGCTGGATCGGAAGCCTGCCAGACCTGCCACGAGGACATCTTCAACGCCTTCGCCAAAAACCCGCATCACCTGGTGGAGACGGACGCCAGGCCTGGCTGGAAAGCGGGCGGCTGGCAGGGGCGTGCGTGCGAATCCTGCCACGGCCCGGCCCAGAAGCACACCGAATCAGCCTCCGCCGAAGACATACGTAACCCCGCGAAGCTGGCTGCGGCGGCAGCGGGCCGCGTTTGTCTCTCCTGTCATCTCAATCAGCCGACTCACGCCGGGCGCCTGGAAAGCAGCCACGCCAAGAACGACGTTTCTTGCACAGCATGTCACAAGGTCCACGGCAACGGGCCATCAGGGCTGGTTGCGCGCACAGCTTCGGCGATCAACCAGCAATGCTCGAGCTGTCACACCGGGGTGTGGGCGCAGTTCCAGCGCCCTTCGCATCACCGGCTGCCGGAGGGCGCGATGTCGTGCGTTGATTGCCACAACCCCCACGGCTCGATCCGGCCGGCTATGACGCAGGCGTTTGGAGCGAATGAGCCGGGGTGTCTCAAATGCCACGGCGAGAAGCGCGGCCCGTTCGCCTTCGAACACGCACCGGTGCGCTTCGAGGGCTGCCGGAGCTGTCACGAGCCGCATGGCTCCGCGAACCCCCGCATGCTCGCGCGGCAGGAAGTGCGGAACTTGTGTCTCGAATGCCACGCCAATCTGCCGCGCGTGACGAATACAAATGCGGCGCTGGGCGTCGTGCCGCCGGCCTTTCACGACCTGCGATCGCCCAGATTTCGCAACTGCACGGTCTGCCATCAAAAAATCCACGGAAGCCACGTGGACAGGAACCTGCTGAGATGAAGCTGTTGATGGCTATCATGAGTCTTGTGCCCCTGGCAGCGCAGCAGCCGCCGCCCGATGCCAAGCCGGCGGCCGCAAGCGAAACCGCTTCGCCCGTGCCCGCTTCTGAATCATGGCTGGCGGGCTCGATCGATCTCGGGTATCGAGGGCGCACGAACGTGGCCGGAAGCCTCGATACGTACCGCAGCGTCGTGAACCTCGGCTCCGGTCCGAAACTGCTGGGCGCGGAGTTTACGCTGACCGATCCCAAGCGGCGCATTTTCGACGAGGTCCGTGTACGCGCTTATAGTTGGGGCGACGATCCTTACGCGACGTTTCATCTCAGCGCGAAAAAGGCCAAGCTCTACGACTTCAGCTCAGACTACCGTGACATCGCCTATTTCAACTATCTGCCGTCTTATGCCGATCCGTTGCTCGGCCGCGGCATCGTTCTGAACGAACAATCCTTCGACACGCGGCGCCGCTTTGCCGCATTTGAATTGGACCTGTTGCCGGGCAACTGGTTCATCCCTTATCTCGCCTACGACCGCGCCTCGGGCTCCGGAACCGGCGTAGCGGCGTTCGTTTCCGATGCGAATGAGTTCCCTGTGCCGAATCGCTTGCGTGATGAGACGAACCTTTACAAAGGCGGTGTCCGGTTCGAACTCAGACGATTCCATGCCACAGTCGAGGAAGGCGGCACGGCCTTCAAGGACGACCAGAGCCTTTACCAGGCGGCCGGCCCGCAGAATTTCGGCAATTCCACGAACCCATTTCTCGGTCAGACGCTTTACCTGAGCAATCTCCTGGGCGCGTACGGAATCCGCGGAACCAGCTTCTACAGCCGGGCGCTGATGACCGCGAACCTCACATCCTGGCTCGACCTGTACGGCCAGTTTCTTTTCAGCCAACCCGATAGCTCGATTCACTATCAGCAGAGTGATAACGGGAACCTGGTGCTGCAAAGTCAATTGCTGTTTTACAACGGCCAGCAGTACCTGGTTTCCGCGGCGGCGAAGCTTCCACACACCTCGGCGAGCTTCGGCGGCGAACTGCGGCCGCTACGCCGTGTGCGAGTCATTGAATCGTGGCTCACGGACCGGCTGCATGAAGGCGGCACGGCAACCTCTGTCAACCAGCTCTTCACAGCGCCGAATCGAACCACGCAAATCACGGCACTGCTCGCCTCTTCGCTGGCGACCAATTACAGCCAGCAGCAAACCGACCTGTTTTTTGACGTGACCCAGCGGCTCACGCTGCGAGGCGCTTATCGCTACGTCTGGGGAGAAGCGGGCGACACGATTCTGCCGCCGGCGGGACTCGCCAGCGCCGACCGCGGGAAGCTCAGGCGCAACGTTGCCATCGGCGGTGTTACGTTCCGCCCCAGTCAGCGGCTCTCGATTTCCGGCGAAGCCGAGGGCGCGTCGACCGGCGGCACTTATTTCCGCACCAGCCTCTATGACTACCAGAAGGTGCGGGCGCAGGCGCGTTATCAGGCTGCAGCGTCGCTGAGTCTTTCGGCGGATTTCAGCCTGCTCAACAATCAGAATCCGTTGCCCGGAGTTCACTACGACTACCTGGCGCATCAGAATTCGCTCTCCTTCCTTTGGTCGCCCGGCGGCGGAAAAACGTGGGAATTTCAAGGCTCGTACAGCCGGTCCACGCTGCGCTCCGCCATCGGCTACCTATCGCCGCAGGACCTTCAGCCGCAGCAATCGCTGTATCGCGACAATGCGCATACAGCCACCGCCCTGGTCGATCTCAAGGTGCCGGGCATTTCAGGATTCGCGCCGAAGATCACGGCAGGCGGCTCCTTTTTCATTTCTTCCGGCAGCCGGCCCACCAGCTACTATCAACCGATCGCAAAGCTCTGGCTACCGTTCGGCAAGAATGTCGCTGGGTTCGCCGAATGGCGCTATTTCGGATACGGCGAGGCGTTTTATCTTTACGAAGGGTTCCGTACTCAAATGGTGACCGCCGGACTAAGGTTGACGCGATGATTCGGCCTCTGCTCATTCTCGTGGCTTCGACGACCGGCGCCCATGCCGCAGTCGTCGCCGCGGATTCGGGACGCGGCGAACGATTGTTCGAGAGTCTTTCGTGTGTCCAGTGCCATAGCGTCAACGGCAAGGGCGGGCACGTCGCGGCTGATCTGGGCCGCCGCATCGACCGCAATTTCACTCCGGCGGCGCTGGCCAGCACGATGTGGAACCACGCCCCGACAATGTGGACGGCAATGCGCGACCGCGAGATCCGCGCCGGCGACCTCGACCAGCAAGCTGCCGCGGATTTGTTCGCTTACTTCTATTCGGCGCGGTTCTTTGACAAGCCCGGAGACGCCGGACGCGGCAAACGGCTGTTCAGCGAGCGTGCCTGTGGACGCTGCCACGGGCTGACGGAATCGATCAAGCCAGGCGTTAACCCCGTCAGCCAATGGGCCGCGCTGGGCGATCCCATCGCGCTCACCGAGGCCATGTGGAACCACGCGCCGAATATGTTTGTTGAGTTCAAGCTTAAGGAGATCGCCTGGCCCGAATTGAGCGGCCAGGATCTCTCGGATCTGCTGGTCTATCTGCGCAATCTCCCTTCAACGCGCGAAAAGCCGGGAGCTTTTAAAACCAGCACTGGCGCAAACGGCGAGGCGCTTTTCACCTCGAAAGGATGCGTCGGGTGCCATCGATCCGGCTCTTCGCTGGCTCCCGAGATCAAAGGCCGGACCCTGACGCAAATCGCAGCGGCGATGTGGAATCACGCGCCCAAGATGCCGGCAAAACCTGCGCATTTTGACACGGGCGAGATGCGGGAACTGCTGAGCTACCTTTGGGCCCGGCAGTTTTTCGAAGACTCGGGCAACGCCGAGCGGGGCAAACGCGTCTTCAATTCGAAACATTGCGCCACTTGTCATAACGATGCGTCCAGCGGGGCGCCGAAGCTCACCGGCGTCCAGCGCTCATTCACTGGCGCCGTGATGGTTTCCGCCCTCTGGCATCATGGCCCCCGCATGCTCGACCAGATGAAGAGTAGGGCGATTTCATGGCCGCGCTTCGATGGGCGGGAAATGTCGGATCTCATCGCGTTCCTCAATTCGGGAAACGAGGAGAAGTAGGATGCCCGATCAACGGGACCGGCCGATATTGGTGCTGCTCACCAGCCATTGGATCAGCATGCTGGGCGTCGCCCTGGTCACCCTCGCCGGATTCACCTGGTTGTTCCTCCTGCCCGAGCATATTCGGGGGCATGTCGACGATCCCTATATCGGCGTACTGGTTTTCATCGCCATCCCGATCTTGTTTTTCCTCGGTCTGGCGCTGATCCCTGTGGGTGTGATGCTGGCGAAACGAAAGGTGGCCGCGCATCTCGCGTCGATCCCGGACCGGCCCGCGGCGTGGCGCCGTGCGGGATTGTTCTTCGGCATCATGACGCTGGTGAATGTTGTCATCGGCAGCCAGGTGAGCTATCGTGCAGTGGAGCACATGGAAACGGTTCAGTTCTGCGGGCAGAGTTGCCACGTCATGAAGCCCGAGTTCACGGCGCATCAAGCACCTCCGCATGAGCAGGTGGCCTGTGTCGGCTGTCATGTCGCGCCGGGCGCATCGGGTTGGGCGAAGAGCAAAATGGCTGGAACACGCCAGCTGATGGCGGTGTTGTTCAATGCTTATCCACGGCCGATCGAGTCCGCGATGGAGAGCAACCGGCTGGTCTCCGCCACTGAGACCTGCGAGCAATGCCATGCTCGCGACAGAGTTGTGGGCCCGCGGCTGCGGATCATAACACACTACAAAGACGATGAGGCCAATACTCGCACCACGACGGTCCTCATGATGATAGCCGGCGGACGGAAATACGGCGGTATTCATGGAGCGCACCTGGGGCAGGGCGTTCAGATTCGCTACGCGGCATCCGACAAGAAGCGGCAGGAGATCCCCTGGGTCGAATACCGGAACACCGATACTGGCGAGACACGAACCTACCTGGCTGCCGGCACGCAGCCCGAATCGGCGCGGTCGCTGCCGGTCTTCGAAATGCAATGCGTCGATTGCCACAACCGTCCCGCGCACGCTTTCGATCAGCCGGATCGCGCCGTGGACAACGCGATCGCCATGGGCCACATTCCGTCGCGCCTTCCATGGATCAAGAAGACCGCTGTCACTTTGATCAAGGCCGATTACAAGACTGAAGAGGAAGCCGCGCATGGAATCCCCGCAGGTTTATCGGCCTTCTACCGTGAGAAATATCCGGAGGTCAGTGCAAAACGAGCCCCGGATATCCAAGCTGCCGGTGACGCTTTGGTGGCGATCTACAAGCGCAACATCTTCCCCGATCTAAAGGTCACTTGGGGGAGTTATCCGAACAATCTGGGCCATGCCGATTATCCCGGGTGCTTTCGCTGCCATGACGACAACCATGCAACAGCGGATAAGAAGACCATCACGCAGGACTGCGGCGGCTGTCATCAGTCGCTGGCGATCGAGGAGACGTCGCCGGAAATTCTTAAAACACTCGGTGTGGCGGACAAAATCGAGAGTTTCGAAAGGCAGTGAATACAATTAGGAGACTGTACACATGCGAATAATCCTCGCAACATTGAGCCTGATTCCTGTGGCGGCCGTCACCGCAACTGCGGCCGACGCCAAGGCCGGACAAGCGGTTTACGACAAGTCCTGCAAATCCTGCCATGGACCGGATGGCACTCCAAACGCGTCGGTCGCCAAGATGATGAAAGTCGACATGAAAGATCTGAAGTCGGCGGAGGTCAAGGCAATGAGTGACGACGATGTGAAGAAGATCGTCACCGAGGGCAAAGGCAAGATGAAACCGGTAAAAACGGTTTCGGGCGCCGATTTGGACAACGTGGCCGCCTACGTCCGTAGTTTGAAAAAATAGCAACTAATTCGGCATACCCCGGAACGGTTGGCGTCATACTGAATAGCGGGCTGTAGACGCTTTCGGACAGATCGAAAAGACTGACGATTCATGCGCGAGGAGACCCGGCGAATGAATACCGGTGTATTCCTGGAGAGTTTCTGGCGCGACGTGCTTTACGCGCTGAGGACGTCAAGAAGGAGCCAGGCTCTCGCCGTGACGGCTGTGTTTACGCTGGCTCTCGGCATCGGTGGCAACGCGGCGATTTTTGCGGTTATCCGCGCGGTCTTGTTAAAGCCGCTCGAGTATCGCGATCCGGACCGGATGGTGTACTTCTCAATGGACGACCCCCGTCGGAACGTGCGGGACGCCGGGTTCGGACGCCTGCGATTCGAGGAAATGAGAGCCGCGGCACGATCCTTCGCCGGGCTCGGGGCCTACGGCGCGAACCCTGAGAATGTGACGATCTCCGGCGACGCCGAACCGGAGGCGTTGAAAGGCGCCCGTGTTTCCGCCAATTTCCTGGACATTCTGGGCGTGCAGCCTGTCTTGGGGCGCGGTTTTCTTCGTGAGGAAGACGCTGGCGGCGGACCTCCTGTGGTGATGATTGGCGCGGGGCTGTGGAAACGCCGCTTTGGCGCAGACCCCCAGGTGGTCGGAAAAACGGCGACGCTTGATTCGATTCCGCACACCATCGTCGGCGTGCTGCCGCGAGGGTGTGAATTTCCTTTCCGCGGCGTGGACGTGTGGTTCCCAAGACCCTCAGAATGGTCCGCGCTTCCGTCCCGATATTGGGGTATTCCCCTCTTAAGGGGATTCGGACGGCTGAAGCCTCAAGTGACTCTGCAACAAGCAAGCGTTGAGATGGACGTGCTAAGCCGGCAATACAGCGCCGCCCATCCATCGATCGAGCGCGGAACGATTCGACTCGTCTGGCTCAAAGACCGGCTGGTTGAGAATGTGCGCCTGATGCTGTGGATGCTGTTCGGCGCGGTTGGGTTCGTCTTGTTGATTGCCTGCGCCAACGTGGCGAGCCTGCTGCTGGCACGGGCGGCCTCGCGCACCCGCGAATTCGCGCTGCGCGCGGCG
>QHXU01000099.1:9635-14646 GCA_003223065.1 Acidobacteriota bacterium
TGCTTTGCTGGCAAATTGGGGCTTGAGCGCGATTAAGAATGTCAATGCCCTGAATATGACGGGCGCTGTAAACGCGCTATATCTGCCCGGCGCCGCGGATATCCGGCTGGACGGTATGGTGCTCGGATTCAATCTGGTTCTTTCGGTCGCGACCGCGGTCTTGTTCGGCCTGTTCCCGTCGCTCCAGATATCGCGGCCTGATCTCGCCGGTGTGCTGCGTGAAAGCGGCTCGGGAGCCGGCCGGGGATCGGCGGGCCGGCGCGGAGCGCTGGGCATCAGCCCGCGGGCGTTGCTGGTGGTGGGACAGGTCGCCTTGTCGATTGTGCTGCTGATCGGCGCGGCGCTCCTCATCGAGAGCTTTGTCCGTCTCCGCGACGTCAATCCCGGGTTTCAGCCCGCGAATCTGCTGACCATGAAAATCGCTTTGCCGCCGGGCCGCTATAACACCGATCAGAAGAAGGCGGCATTCTTCGGCGAACTTGTACAGCGCGTGGAAGCCGCGCCTGGCGTGCGCGGCGCGGCCATGGCGATGTCGCTTCCCACTACAACATGGATCAGGACCAATATCACTCAGGTCCAGGGACAGGCGCCATGGGATGAGAAAGAGCCTCTGATGGCGGTAGTCCAGAGCGTCACGCCAGGCTATTTCCAGACGTTGGGGATTCCGATGCGGCGCGGGCGCGAGTTTACCGGCCGCGACAACCGGCCCGGCGCGCCGCCCATGATCATCGTCAATGAGAGCCTCGCGCGGCGCATCTGGCCGGAGTATCCGAACGGCCCGGATCCGGTTGGCCAACACATCAGCGAGGGATATGACAAGGCGATTGGATGGCTGGAAGTCGCGGGCATCGCGGCGGACATTCACGAGGGGGGCCTCGCCTACGATCCCCCGCCCGAGTTTTACGTTCCGTGCGTCCTTCACCCGCCGCAATCCGCCTATCTGGCGGTTCGTACACAGGGCGATCCGTTGAGCTTCGTCAACTCCGTTCGCGGCCAGGTATCGGCAATGGACCGCGATCAATCCGTTTCGGAGATCAAAACGATGGAAGCCGTGTTCGATGCGACGCTTGGGCAGCGCCGGTTGACAATGTTTCTGCTAGGATCGTTTGCCGGCGCGGCGCTATTGCTGGCCATGGTCGGAATATACGGTGTGATTGCGTATTCGGTCGCGCAGCGAACGCAGGAAGTAGGGGTCCGCCGTGCGCTGGGAGCCCAGCAGGGCGATATCCTGCGGCTCGTGCTGGGCGAATGCCTGGCGCTAGCGCTCGGGGGAGTGGCGATTGGTATCGCCGGAGCACTCGCTCTGACCCGGGTTATGAAGGAGTTTCTGTTCCACGTCAGCTCTACTGATCCAGCGACCTATGTGGGCATCGCGTTGCTGTTCGTTGTCGTGGCGTTGGCGGCGGGCTTCGTACCGGCGCGGCGTGCAACGCGGATCGATCCGATGGCGGCTCTGCGAATCGGATAGGTCCACGATGCCGGGCGGAGAATCAAAACCGCGCGTCGCTCCTGGTGATTGATGCGCGCGTGATCTGCGAGATCCCCGGCGTGCCACACTGTCTCATCGTCAACTGCAGTTCGGCCCGAAGAATGTCCAGAACCCGCTCGACGCCTTCTTGTCCGAAGGCGCTCAAACCCCAGGCATACGGGCGTCCGATGCCGACGGCGCGCGCTCCCAGCGCCAGGGCTTTGTAGATATCCGTGCCGCGGCGGAAGCCGCCATCCACAAGCACCGGAATCTGGCCCGCTGCATCCACCACCTCCTGGAGCGCTTCAATGGTGCCGCGCCCGGTCTCCGTTGCGCGGCCTCCATGATTGGAAACCACAATCCCGTCGGCGCCGCGCTCACGACACAGCGCCGCGTCCTCGCGGGTCTCGACGCCTTTGATCACGAGCTTCATCTTGGTCATTTTTTTCAATCGGTCGACCAGGTCCCACGTCGCCGTTGACGGGTTGACCGCGACTTCACCCTCGATGCCCTTGAACATCGGCCGCCCTGAGAGCGGCGTGCCGCCTTGCGCCCTTGCGTGGCACGCGATGCATTGTCTCGTGTCCGTCCGCCGGAAACGCTCCAATGTCTCGGTGTTCCGCCCGGCCATCAAGTCTATGGTCCAAACCAATACTGGACAACCGGCGGCTTCCACTCTCCGCACGAGCTTCAGTATTGGTTTGGACCATAGACTTGAGCAGATAGAGCTGATACCAGGGCGGCCTTCCCAAGGCTTCGCTGACGTCTTCCACGGAAGAGGACGTGGAGGTCGAGAGGATCTGCAGGGTCCGTTTTGCCTTGGCCGCCCGCGCCACTGCCACCTCGCCCTCAGGATGAAACGCTTTCTGATGCCCCACGGGGCACAGAAAGATTGGAGTGTCCCACACGGTTCCGAACAGTTCAGTTTGCAAATCCGGGTGACTGACATCCACCAGTCGCCGGGGCCGAAGCTCGTAACGCTTGAAGCCCACCCGGTTGGCTTTCAAGGTGGCGTCGTCATCCACGCCCGTGGTCAAATAGCCCCAGTGCGCTGGCGGAAGCGCGCGGTGTGCCGCTTCCTCGAAGTCCATCACGTTTAGAGCGTCCTTGGGGGTAGCCGGGGGAGCGGGGGCTTGCTGCGGCCAAGCCTGCGCGAGCAACGGACTTCCGGCGACGAATTGCAGGAACTGGCGGCGCTTCCAGCGGGCAGAAGTCATCATAGCGCGCAATTGTACCACCGGGCGCTGCGGCGTGAGAGCTACGTTCTATTCGACCGTGTTCCGAAGTGTTCCGATTGCAGCAATCGTAATGCTGATCTCGTCTCCTCGATGAAGGGTGAACGAATCAGGAGGTACGATGCCTGTGCCGGTCATCAAGAAGCAGCCATTCGGGAAACTGTTATCACGGAAAAGGTACTCCACCAGTGAAGCCGGATCGCGTTTCATTTCGGAGAGTTTCACGGCGCCGGTGAAAGCCGAGCTCCGGCCACGCTGGACTTCAAGTTGAATCTCGGTGGACGGAGGCAGCGGATCCGATGAAACGAGGATCGCGGGTCCCAGGGCGCAGGAATGGTCGTAGACTTTTGCTTGTGGCAGGTAGAGCGGATTCTCCCCCTCGATGTCACGGGAGCTCATGTCATTCCCGATCGTATAACCCAGGATCTTGGCTCCGGGTGACACTAGCAAGGTCAACTCGGGTTCGGGAACGTTCCATCTCGAATCTTGCCGGATGCGAACACGCTGTCCCGGACCCGCTACTCGATGCGGAGTAGCCTTCAAAAACAGTTCCGGACGCTCGGCGTGATAGACACGATCATAGAAGTCGCCGCCGCCGGCACTCTTCGATTCCTGCATCCGGGCATTCCGGCTCCGAAAGTACGTGACGCCGGCCGCCCAGACTTCTTGATTCTCCAGCGGAGGCAACAGGTCCTCGGGAATGTCATCTTCCGCGGGCGTGAGCTCGCCGGCGAGACGCTCTAAGTATTCATATAGATCCTCTCGCGCAGTAAGATTACCGGGGTTCCGCGGTAAATGAAAATGTTGGCTGCCAGTTTCAAGGATCCATCCGTTTAGTCCTTGGTAGACCCTCAATTTCGCGTCTCTTCTTTCCCGAGCGTCTTAATGAACCTTGTTACCGGCGATGTAGACGGCTGAGATTGTCCGCGTATTCTTGATATCATCGAGCGGGTTTCGCTCGAGCACGACCAAATCCGCCCACTTCGTCGACTCCAGCGTTCCGAGGTCTTTGGCTCCGAGGAACTCAGCCGAGTTTCTTGTGGCCGCCGTGATGACCTGCATCGGCGTCAGTCCTGCTTCCACCATGAGTTCCATCTCAAAGTGTTCGAAATAGCCTGGAAACCGTCCGGGCGGCCCCGTGTCGGTTCCGAAGCCGTACTTGACGCCTGCGTCAGCCAATGTCTTGAGATTCCTTTTCGCGGTTTCGAAGAATCCGCGGTACCGGTCGAACTCAGGATCGGATCGAATCGTTCTCTGATAGGCAGGGCTCTTCAGGGTATTGACCACGTTCGCCGGCACGCCGCGCCTGAAGAATGCCATGTCTGCGAACGGAGGCGGTTTGCCATAGATGTACATCGAGGCTTCCCGGCTCAAGGTCGGCGCCATCTGCCAAACGGCGTGCTTTTTCATGCTATCGACCATGGCCGGATCAACCAGCTTGTCACGAATACTGTGGGCCAAGCCATTTACGCCATACTCAACCAACTGTTTCGCATCCTGCAAGTAGAAGATGTGCGCCGCCACGGAAAGGTGATGCCGGTGCGCGCTGTCGATAATCGCCTTTCCGATATCGTAAGGCATCTTCTTCTGAGTACCGAGATGATCGTCCATCCAGAGTTTGATAATGTCCACCTTCTTTGCGGCTTGAGCCGCGACTGCCGGTTCCACTTCAGACACGGTCGCAATTCCGGAATTAACTCCCGCAAGACCGCCGTACCCGCCCTTAAAGACCATCCCCTGTCCGGCGGTGTAAACCCGCGTTGAGGACGGCCTGCCGGCGCGTTGCTCATCACGAATTTTGAAGATGAGATCCTGGTCTGTCCCCATGCTGAGCACCGTGGTGACCCCGTAGGATGCGTATGTGTTCAGGTTTTTCTCAATGTTTTCGCGCGTGAAGAAACTGGCGTCCTGTTTGAGGTCCACGGTGTTGCCGATATGCCCGTGCAGGTTGATGATGCCCGGCATGACGCACTTGCCGGCGAGATCCACCACCTCGGCTGAACCGGGGGCGTTGAGTTGTCCCACGGGTCCAACCCAGCGGATTCGGCCATTGTCGATGATCATCGAATAACTGCCCATCGGCGGCCGGCCCGAACCATCGATAAGCGTAAAGTTCTTCAGAACTTTTACTTCGCTGTGGAGGGACCCCGCGAGCAGCAGAGCCAGCCAGCCCGTGGTTCTAACGTGTCTTAGCGCGCGCATCTTCGAGAATCCGCTTCGCGCGGGAAGGATTGAAAACGCCGCAGGAACAGAATCGCATCAGGTACGACGCAGCGGCCTCAGGCGTCCTGCGGCCTTCCTTCACCCA